>CAVAVT010000001.1:0-29532 GCA_963592185.1 bacterium
AAAAAAGACCGAGAACTAATCATTCTCGGTCGATATTACGGATGGTGACGCGTAAGGGATTCGAACCCTTGAAGCCGCCGTGAGAGGGCGGAGTCTTAACCACTTGACCAACGCGCCGTAACAATCAATACTATACACTATGATTTAGGATTTTGCAAGTACTTTTTAAAATTATTTTTGAATTTTTTCAGAATATATTTATGCCCCCACTGGTTCAGAACCGATGGGGGCATTGTTTTTATTTTGCAGCGTTTGCTTTTTCAAGGCCTTTTTTCAAGCGGGTGAGGGATTCCTCACGGCCAAGGATGTAGAGAAGCTCTGTTACGCCGCCAGGGGTTACTTTCTGGCCGGAAAGGGAAATACGTACAGGCCACATGAAGGTGCCCATTTTGCAGCCGCTTTCCTCAATGGCTGGGTGAAGAGTCTCGTTTATCTTGTCCGGGTTCCAGTCCGCCTCGGAGATGCTCTCAAGAGCCTCGATAGCCTTGGGGAGAAGCTCAGCAGACTTTTCAGGAGTTACCTTGTTGCGCTTGTTGGTGAAAAGCTCTGCAGCATCGTACTCAGGAAGTTCGCCGAAGAATCCAATCTGTGCTGGAATCTCGTTGAAGCGGCTGATACGTGTGCGGAGAAGTCCGGCAAGGTATTCCCATTTTCCAGCGGACTGAAGTTTTTCAGCCACATCGCCAGCAAAGGAAAGAGCCTTGGAAGCGAACTCTTCATCGGTCATTGCCTTGAAGTATTCGCCGTTCATCCAGTCAAGTTTGTTGTAGTCAAAGATTGCCGGGGACTTGGTGAGACCCTCAAGGGAGAATCTTGCAATAAGGTCATCCATGGAGAAAATCTCGTCATTGGACTTGGGGCTCCAGCCAAGGAGAGCCACATAGTTGGTAATGGCCTCAGGCAGGTATCCCATCTGAACCAGCTGGTCAAAGCTTGTTGCACCGTGGCGCTTGGAAAGCTTTGAGGTGGAGCCGTCCTCGTTCTTGCCCATTACAGGCGGCAGGTGGATGAAGGCAGGAGGCTCCCAGCCGAAGAACTTATAGAGAAGCACATGCTTCGGGGTGGAGGTAATGAACTCTGTGCCACGGATGATATGGGTAACGCCCATGAGATGGTCGTCGATTACATTTGCAAAATTGTAGGTGGGCATACCGTCATGTTTAATGAGAACCTGATCCTCAAGGGTATCATTTCCGATGGTGATGTTGCCATGAACCTCATCGTGGAAAGTGGTTTCACCTTCAAGGGGCATTTTCTGACGGATTACAAAGGGAACTCCCTCAGCCAGCTTCTTGTCGATTTCTTCCTGGGAGAGGTCACGGCAGGTTCTTGGATATCCGCCGAAGGTCTGGCCGTTCTCAGTATCGCTTTCGTGGGAATGGGAGTCACAGAAGCAGCGGTAGGCATGGCCTTCATCGATGAGCTGCTGGGCATACTTCAGGTAGATGTCCTTGCGCTGGCTCTGGATATAGGGTCCAACCTCGCCGCCGATGTCCGGTCCCTCGTCAGGAATGATATGTGCTGCCTCAAGGGTGCGGTTGATGAAGTCCACAGCGTCAGGAACGTAGCGTGCCTGGTCTGTATCCTCAATGCGGAGAATGAAGTCTCCCTGCTCAGCCTTTGCATACAAGTAGGCATAAAGCGCTGTGCGAAGGTTTCCTATATGCATGTATCCCGTAGGGCTTGGGGCAAAACGTGTACGTACTTTGCTCAATTTTTATTCCTCCATAAAAATCTTTTTTCTTCTTTGAAGTATACTACAGTTTTACAGGTGTTACAAATATACATGGGGTTAGATAATTTTTCCCATGAAAAAAGAGGAATTTTAAAATTAGGGTAGAATATTATGCATAGTATGAATACAGCCTAAGGATAGGTTTGTCCATTTTCAGGCTTACAATGGGACAGAGGTGAGTTTAATGGGAATCGCAGGGAGCGGTGAAAGTCAAGTAAATACCGAAAAGGAAGCGGTAATGCTCATTGTTGATGATGTGGAAATCAACCGCGCTATACTTAGGCAGTTTTTTAAGAATGAATATATTTTCGTCGAGGCGGCCAATGGAGAGGAAGCGCTGGCTGTGCTTGAACGTCAGCGTGTAGATATAGTGCTGTTGGACATGGTTATGCCGGTGATGGATGGTTTCCAGCTGTTGACCATTATGAAGCAGCAGGAGAAGTTTTCGGATATTCCTGTGGTTGTCACTACTGTCCGGAATGAAGGGGATAGCGAGGTCAAGGCCATGGAGCTTGGGGCGGATGATTTCGTTACAAAGCCCTACAATCCAACTATTGTGCGCATAAGAGTGCATAATGTTATGGCACGCCGTGAGGTTGAGTGGAGCAGGCTTGAACAGGCTGCAAAGGACTTCAAAATCATGGAAATGCGTGCTGCCATGGAGCATGACTCTCTGACAGGACTGCTGAAGAGGGAGAGCTTCTACACTCAGACCGCAACACTTCTGCAGAATAATGTAGGCAGGGAATATACAATAGCATATTTCGATATAAGCTATTTTAAATCAATCAATGATTTGTTCCATGTAGAAATGGGAAATATGGTGCTGAAAACAGCTGCAGGCAGCTTCCAGCTGGTTACGAACGGCCAGGGACTTGCGGCAAGGCTGGAGGCGGACCACTTCGTAATATGTATGCCTACTGATGAGCTGGATATGGATAATGTGATGCATCTTTTGGATGATGCAATGAAGTCCATCAACATCAGCCACAGCATAATGTTCTATGCAGGATTGTACAAGGTGGATAACGTGTACGAGTCTGTTGAGAAGATGTGCGACAGGGCACATATGGCTCTTTACACCGTAAAGGGCAAGCTCATGAAGCGTTATACTGAGTATGACGAAGAGATGGAGTCCAGCATACGTGAAGAGCAGATGATTGTCCGTGAGATGGAATTTGCTCTTTCAGAAAAGCAGTTCAAGGTGTATCTGCAGCCCATCTACAGTATATCTGAGGGGCGGTGTGTAGCCGCCGAGGCATTGGTGAGATGGATTCATCCAACCCGTGGAGTTATACCTCCTAATCATTTTATTGGAATATTTGAGCGAAATGGCTTTATACAAAAACTGGACCGCTATGTATGGGAAACAGTATGTATGCTGCAGCAGGACCGTGCCATGAAGGGCAAGAACCGACTGCCTATTTCCGTAAACGTGTCCAGAATAAATTTCTACAATATGGATTTTGTAAATGAGCTGAAGGGATTGGTACATAAGTATCATGTCGGCTCAGATGCCTTGAGGTTTGAGATTACGGAAACCGCATACATGGAGAATCCACAGCAGCTCCTGAGCGTTATGAAGGAGCTTCAGGAGGAAGGCTATGTATTCCTGATGGATGACTTCGGCAGCGGATATTCCTCATTAAACATGCTGAAAAATGTTCCGGTAGATATTCTGAAGCTGGATATGGGTTTCATGAGGGATTTGGATAAAAATGAAAAGGTTGAGTACATTGTCAAGGCTGTGGTTCAGATGGCCAAGGACCTGAAGATGGACATGGTCAGTGAGGGGGTTGAAACCTCCCGTCAGCTGGAGTTCTTAAAGAGCATCGGCTGTGACAAGATACAGGGATATTATTTCTCCAAGCCTTTGCCAGTGGATGAATTCAGCCAGTGGATTAGTGATTTTGAAAATAATCCTGGAGGCTATTTGGAAGAACAGGAAAAACAAGATTAAATTGAAAAATACAGCACCCTGGGAGCAAATTAAATGAAAAGGCTCCGGGGTGCTTTTTTCATGTATTTTTGACAAAATAAATAGCCCTGCACGGTGGTTGGGAGCCGTGCAGGGCCGGTATGCGGAATCCCCTTAGGGATTATCCTCAGCGATTAATCTTCTTCATGTTGTAAATGAATACTTCGGAGATTTCCTTGTCATAGCCAGGATAGAGACCCTTTACCATGCCCAGAACAATGCGGGAACCACGGTTGTAGTGGAGGAGGAGCTTCTTGTCCTTGCGGTCGAAGGTAAGACCCTCGATTTCGCCCTGGAAGGTTACATCGTCGAAAGTACGCTCGAGAACAACAGGAACGTTGGAAACGCCCTTCTTCAGGTCGATACGATAGAGATGGTCAGGTTCCTTCAGATCTGCGGTACCGTCATCAGCGGTGATGTAGATGGAGTTGTCAAGGTATGCGATACCCTGTACCCACTGAGGAGGAGCCTGGAGGTGGAGCTTGCGGAGGAACTTGCCGGTCTTGAGGTCATACTCATAGAGGTAACGGCCGCTTTCCTCGCCAACCCAGGAGCACATCCATACAGTCTGCTCATCAGGGTTAACAGCTATACCAGCACACTCTTCCTGACCGCTTTCGGGGTCGAATGCGAAGGTTCTCTTCAGTTTGAGAGTGTCGCCATCATGGATAGCAATCTGGATGTCCTTGCCTACGCCGTCAACGAAGTTCTCAGCGCCAACGTATACTTCATTGTTGTATACATCGATATCGCCGATGTGGTTGGAAGGAATGGTGTATCCCTCAAACGGAGTGGTGTTGCGTGCAATCTCGTTCCAGTTCTTGTCGTACTTTGCGAGAGACTTGCTTCCGCTTACATAGTAGTAGTTGCCATCAGTAGCAACGCCCTGGCGGCCGAATACCTGGATGGATTTCTCCAGAGTGTACTCGTACTTCGGAAGCATGTTGTTCGGGTTAGCCTCAGGACGGCCCTGGAGCGGCTGAAGATCAGATGCCAGTGCTGTGGAGCTAACTCCCAGGCAAAGAGTCAATGCCAATGCCTTGCAGATGTTTTTAACTTTCATTCAAAAACCCCCTAATAAAAGTGAATAAATTTGGATGTCAGCAACTGCAAAGTGTCTTCAGTTACGTGACTTTGATTTATTATTCGCTAACATTTGCCCAATTCCTTCTTTTTTTTGAGTAAATTTAGAATATTTTAAATGGATTTCATAAAAATTTTACATGATAAATTTTATTGTTGAATTTATGTAATTTTAATAAATAAAATTAATAATAAAACTGGACATCGGAGGTCAAAAAGTATACAATGTAGTAGATAAAAACATTTCGATTTATCCGAAAAATAGGATTTGGACTGCAGGGCAGTCCATTTGTCAAATGGGAGGCAGATGTATGAACATCCATGAGTACCAAAGCAAGGAAATCTTGAGATCCTATGGTGTCAATGTGCCAAACGGCAAGGCGGCATTTACTGTTGAGGATGCCATATTGGCCGCCAAGGAGCTTGATACAAAGGTCTGGGTTGTAAAGGCTCAGATTCACGCAGGTGGACGTGGAAAGGCCGGCGGTGTAAAAATCGCAAAGACCGTTGAGGAAGTTGGCACCTACGCAAAGGAGCTTTTGGGAAAGGTGCTTGTAACTAAGCAGACAGGCCCGGAAGGCAAGCGTGTCGGCCGTCTCCTGATAGAGGAAGGCTCCAATATAGAGAAGGAATATTATCTGTCCTTTGTAACTGACCGTCAGACCGCAAAAATCGTTATGATGGGCTCTGAAGAGGGCGGTATGGAGATTGAGCAGGTGGCTGCTGACTCTCCTGAGAAGATTATTAAGGAATACATTGATCCAAGGGATGGACTTCTGCCTTTCCAGGCATCAAGAATGGCCTATAAGATGAACTTCAAGCCGGAGGTTATCCGCAAGGCTGCTGCATTCATGATGAATCTTTACAAGGTTTTTGTCGGCGAGGACTGCTCCCAGGTGGAGATTAATCCGCTGGTTGTTACCGCTGAAAATGATGTGGTAGCTCTTGATGCGAAGCTGAATTTTGACGACAGTGCCCTTTTCCGTCATCCTAATATCGTAGAGCTTCGTGATGCTACTGAAGAGGACCCGAAGGAGCTTAGGGCTTCTGCTGCAGGTCTGAACTATGTAAATCTTGGCGGCGATGTTGCCTGCATGGTAAACGGCGCAGGTCTTGCAATGGCTACTGTGGATATCATTAAATATTTCGGTGGAGAACCGGCAAACTTCCTGGATGTTGGCGGAGACTCAACTCCGGAGAAAATTGCCGAGGCCTTTGAAATCATGCTGGACGGCGGACAGGCAAAGGGCATTTTTGTAAATATCTTCGGCGGTATCAACAAGTGCGACTTGGTGGCTGAGGGTATTGTAAAAGCTGCCGGAATTGTTTCCAAGGGTGGAGACAGTATGCCGGTTCCAGTTGTTGTACGTCTTGAGGGTACCAATGTAGAGCGTGGCCGTCAGATTCTGAAGGACACCCCTATAAAGAATGTTATCATGGCCCCCACAATGGAAGGCGGCGCGCAGGAAATCGTTAAGCTCGTTAATGATGCAAAGGCATAAGGGAGGCAGCAGGAATGGGTATTTTAATTAATAAGGATACAAAGGTTATCGTCCAGGGTATCACCGGCAAGGCGGCAACTTTCCATACAAAGCAGATGGTTGAATACGGCACAAAGGTTGTAGGCGGCGTTACACCTGGAAAGGGCGGACAGAGCGTTGAGGGCATACCTGTATTCAACACCGTGCAGGAAGCTGTTGAGGCTACCGGAGCAACCGCTTCTGTAATTTATGTTCCTGCAAGGTTTGCAGCTGACTCCATTATGGAGGCTGTGGATGCTGAGCTGGATCTGGTGGTATGTATTTCCGAGCATATTCCTGTACTGGATATGGCAAGGGTAAGAAGCTATATGCAGGGCAAGAAGACCCGTCTCATCGGACCAAACTGCCCGGGCATTCTTACAGCTGACGAGGCAAAGCTGGGAATCATCCCTGGATATATTCATAGAAAGGGTCATGTGGGAGTAATTTCCCGCTCCGGAACCCTGACCTATGAGGCGGTGTTCCAGCTGACTGCTGCAGGCATTGGTCAGACCACTTCCATCGGTATCGGCGGCGACCCCATTAAGGGAACTGACTTTATCGATGCATTGAAGCTTTTCAACGAGGATCCTGAGACCCTGGCTGTGCTGATGATTGGTGAAATCGGAGGCAATGCGGAAGAGGATGCCGCAAAGTGGATTCATGAAAATATGAAGAAGCCTGTAACAGCATTTATCGCTGGCCGTCAGGCGCCTCCGGGAAAACGTATGGGTCATGCCGGAGCTATTATTTCCGGTGGCAAGGGTACTGCAGCTGACAAGATTGCGACTTTGAATTCCGTTGGAATCCAGGTGGCTGATACAGTTGCGGACATCGGAAAAACAGTTGTTGACACCTTGAAGAAGGCTGGCATTTACGAAAAATGCCATAATTGCTGATTTTTGAGCTTAATACAGTAAGAATTGTGCCATCGGAGTAAAATCCGGTGGCATTTTTTATGGTAGAATATTGGTATGATTTTTCGAGGAGGCGGAGCTGTGGCAGGGGAAAAGAAAAAAATTCAGTTCATATTTGATTTGGATGGAACGCTGACCAAGTGTGAAACCCTGCCAATGATTGCTGGGCACTTTGACCTTGGGCCGGAGATTCGTGAGATTACGGAGCGCACTGTAAATGGGGAGATGGATTTTAAGGAGTCCTTTGAAAGACGAGTGTCTGTGCTGGGGGAAATTCCACCTAATGCCGTGGCAGAGCTTTTGGCATCGGTGGAGATTTATCCTGGGCTTTTGAATTTTATCCAGAGTCATAGGGAAAGCTGCACTATTGCCACGGGAAATCTTGATATATGGATAGGGAGTCTGGCTGAAAAAATTGGCTGCGAATGTTATTCTTCCAAGGGAAGGATAAATTCTTTGGGGGCTGTGGAGGCAGGCTCTATCTTGGATAAAAGAGCTGTGGTGGACAAATATCATTCAAAGGGTTTTGAGGTTGTTTTCATTGGAGATGGGGATAATGATGCGGAGGCAATGGAAGCATCGGATATTGCCCTTGGGGCGGCAATGACACATCCCGTAGCACCACGGGCTAAGTCGGTTTGCAGCGAGGTGTTTTCGCAGGAAGAAAAACTTTGCGAACGGCTGCTTAAAATTTTCCACGAAAATTCCATTTAAGTTTAATATTATGCCTTATGTATATGTATGTTTTTCCCATAGCAAAACTTGAACAATGGCGTTATAACGAGCAAACTCGTTGAAACGCAATAAGGAGTGTTTTTCCGTTGGAAAAACTTGAACAATGGCGTTATAATGTATGTTAGTCAGCCTATGTAAAGGTTTAGACGGTGTTTGTATTTTGGAAGGAGAAAATCATGTTTGGAATGTCTATGGATATAGGTATTGACCTTGGAACAGCAAATGTTCTGGTTTATATAAAAGGTAAGGGAATTGTTTTAAGAGAGCCGTCAGTTGTGGCAATTGACAAGGACACTAACAGGGTGCTGGCTGTAGGCGAGGAAGCACGCCGCATGATAGGCCGTACACCTGGAAATATTCAGGCTATCCGCCCACTGCGTGAGGGTGTTATTGCGGACTATGATATAACTGAAACAATGATTCGCCATTTCATTGAAAAGGTTGTGGGACATAGCTTCGTTTTCCGTCCCCGTATCATGGTATGTATTCCTTCTGGCTGCACCTTGGTTGAGCAGCGTGCGGTACAGGAGGCTGCTGAGCAGGCAGGAGCACGCCGTACACAGCTTATTGAGGAGCCATTGGCTGCGGCTATGGGCGCCGGTCTTGATATTTCTGAGCCCTGCGGATCCATGGTTGTTGATATCGGCGGCGGTACCTGCGATATTGCGGTTATCAGCCTGGGAGGAATCGTACACAGCGACAGTCTCCGTATTGCTGGTGACAAGTTCGATAGCGATATCATCGACTACATTAAGCGTCGTTTCAATCTCATGATTGGTGAGCGAACCGCTGAGGAAATTAAGATGACCATTGGTGCCGCATTCCCTGATGCAAAGGAAGGGGACATGGATATCCGTGGACGTGACCTTCTCACCGGACTTCCGAAGACTATCAATGTGACGGTTGAACAGATTGCCGAGGCTGTACACGCTTCTGTAACAAGAATTGTAGAGTCTGTAAAGAAGGTTCTTGAAAATACTGAGCCTGAGCTGGCTTCTGATATTATGGACCGTGGAATCGTACTTACTGGCGGCGGTGCAATGCTTTACGGACTGGATGAGCTCATCCGCCGTGAAACCCAGATTCCTACCTACCTTGCTGAGGATCCTCTGTCCTGCGTGGCTATTGGTACAGGCAAGGCATTGGACAATATGGGAGTTCTTGATAACAAGGGCAAGAGCATGAGCTTTTTCAGCAAAAAATGAGCTATCCCGAAAAGTATAGGACATTAGATGGATTTATACTAAATGAAGAAGGATTTAAGATAAATCTTGGATAAGAAATATTATCATTAAAACCGAGCGTAAGAGGAGATGGGATATATGTGGCGTGGACTGTATACTGCAGCCACCGGTATGGTTGCCGAGACCGTGCGAACGGATACAATCGCAAACAATCTTGCTAATGCCAATACCACTGGCTTTAAGCGGGATGATGCGGTGGATGGGGAGTTTCGTCCCATGCTCCTTAGACGTATTGGGGATCATAATGATTCCAAGGATGTTACCTCATTTAAAGGCTTTTCGGTAGGTACAAATGCCCCTATCGTGGGGGAGCTGGGAATGGGAGCCTATACCGCTGAGGTGGCTACGGACCATGCACAGGGAGCCTTTGAAACCACTGGAAATCCCCTCGATGTGGGAATTGCCGGGGAGGGCTATTTTGCAATTGAAACACCTCAGGGTGTCCGCTACACCCGAGACGGCAATTTTTACCGGGCAGCAGATGGCAGACTCACCACATCAAATGGACAGAATGTGCTGAACCCCCAGGGGAGGTCAATAACCATTCCTGCGGAGACATCCAGCATTATCATTGGAAGCAAGGGCGAGATTTATGCAGACCAGGAGCTGATTGACCAGCTGCAGTTTGTGCAGTTTAATGGCGGCCCCCGTGCGGTGCTGAAGCAGGGTGACAATCTTTATTTCCCACAGCAGGGAGCACGTCCCACAGCTGCAACTGGCGAGATTCAGCAGGGTCTTTTGGAGCGGTCCAATACCAATGTTGTATCTGAAATGGTAAACCTTATTGCAAATTATCGTGCATATGAAGCCAATTCCAAGGCGGTGCTTGCTCAGGATGAGATGCTTGAGAAGTCCGTTACACAGGTTGGTACCTTAAGCTGATATTTTTAATTAATGATATGTGAGGAGTTTTTGCCTTATGATGAGAGCGCTTTGGTCCGCAGCTTCTGGAATGAAGACCCAGCAGACACAGATGGATGTAATTTCTAACAACCTTGCGAATGTAAATACCACAGGCAATAAGAAGCAGAGGGCTGAGTTTCAGGATTTGATTTACCAGAATATGAGGGATGCAGGTGCTGCCAGCGGTGCGGACAATACGTATCCTACAGGCCTTCAGATAGGACTTGGCTCTCGTCTTTCCGCAACAAACCGTATTTTCACACAGGGCAATCTGCAGGAAACAGGCAATCCTACAGATATTTCCATTGAGGGCGAGGGATTCTTCCAGATTCTCATGCCAGACGGATCCACCGCATATACTCGTGATGGTTCCTTCAAGCTGGATTCTGAGCGCAATCTGGTAACTTCTGATGGATATCCGTTGCTGGAGAATATTACTATTGATGCCAATGCCCCCAGTGATAGCATTGTTATTGCCAGTGACGGACAGGTATCCGACAAGGTAGCAGGACAGACTAATTCTAATCCAGTTGGACAGATTCAGCTTGCCCGCTTTGTAAATCCTTCCGGACTTACAGCTATTGGCAAGAATCTTTTTGTAGAGTCCGATGCCTCTGGAGAGGCTATTGTGAACAACCCGGGAACAGATGGAACAGGTACTTTGGTACAGAACACTTTGGAGATGTCTAACGTTCAGGTCGTTGAGGAAATGGTAAATATGATTATTGCACAGCGTGCTTATGAGTCTGATTCCAAGGCGATTACAACCTCTGACTCCATGCTGGAAATTGCCAACGGACTTAAGAGATAATCATGCTTTTTAGAGTAATTGCTGTTCTGATGGGGCTTGCAATGATGGTGGGTTTTGGATATGCCCATGTTGATTTTCCCGTAAGGGCTGAGGCGGCCCCGGTGAAAAATGGGATTGTGCTGAGTCAGAAAATAATTGACAAGAATCTGGAACAGCAGGCTGTAATGCATTTGGAACAGGTGCTGAAGGAACAGGGAGAATCCCGGCGGTATGTTATTGAATCTGTAAGGATTCCAAAGCAGCTGAGACTGCCTCCGGGGAACATTACCTACGATGTGAATATCAAAAATGGTCTCAGGTATCACAACATGATTCAGGTTACTGTGCATGTGCTGGTAAATGGGGAGGAATATACAGCTGTAAACTGTACCATGAGGGTCAGGGTTTATGAGCCAATGGTTTCTGCAGCAAAAGATATTCTTCCAGAGGTTCCGATTACCGCTTCTGACCTTCGGAATGACGAAAGGGAAGTGGACAGCCGTGCCTTGAAGTATTATACTTCTCCAGAGCAGATTATTGGAAAAGTGTCCAACCGGCTGATAAAGGTTGGAACTATCCTGAAGCCCTCCATGCTCAGAGGTCCCATCATAATGTATGCCGGGGATGAGATTACGTTGATATCCAATTACAACGGTGTGCAGATAAAGACTCCCGGAATAGCCACCCAGCCGGGCCGTGAGGGCATTATTATCAAGGTGAAAAATGCTTCCTCCGGGAAGGTATTGAAGGGCCGTGTGCTGGATGCCCATAGTGTTGAAATATTAAATTAATTTTTCATTGATGTATTCTTCAAGTTAAAAGGCAGGTGGAGCAGATGAACAAAAAGCATATTGCACTCTTAGCAGCTGCGCTGATGATTGGCGTTACAGCCTGCAGCGGAGCGGTACAGCCATCGCAGGCTGAGGCGGTGTCCCTTTGGTCCTCACAGGAGGATGGATATTCCGGGGGAAATATTTTTGCTGACCGAAAGGCAAGGCATGTGGGGGATATTCTTACAATTATCATAAGTGAGTCCACTACTACATCTGCCTCAAAGTCTACAAGCAACAGCAAAAACGGCAATCAGAATCTTGCTGCTGGAACCGGCATATTCGGCTTTCTGGCGGCTGCATCGGCAAGTCAGAGTGACAGTTTTTCCGCAAATGGCAAGGCTTCTGATACAAACTCCGTAAAGGGACGTGTAACGGTTACTGTTGTGGAAGAAAAGCCAAATGGCAATCTTGTGGTAGAGGGAACCCAGTCAATTTGGCAGAACAAGGATGAGCATAAGATTACTCTCCGGGGAGTTGTCCGGGCAGATGATATTACAGCAAGTAATACAGTTCCATCCACCCAGGTGGCGGATGCTACTTTGAAGTTTGACGGCAAGGGTCCGTTGAATGCCAAGCAGCGTCAGGGCATTCTTACCCAGATATTCAATATTTTGTTCTAATTTCGGAGGCATATGCATGAAAAAGTTTATTTCCATAATTACGCTGCTCTGCGTTATGCTGACAGCAACTGCCGCATTTGCCCAGTCTGCAACAACTAGAATAAAGGACATAGCCAAGGTTCAGGGGGTGCGCTCCAATCAGCTGGTGGGCTACGGACTTGTAATGGGTCTTAACGGCACAGGGGATTCCAATAAATCCCTTCAGACCATTCAGTCCATCGGCAGTGCGCTGAAAAGCTTTGGTGTAAATATTGACACCAGCTCCCTGAAGCCGAAAAATATTGCTGCGGTAATGGTAACAGCCACGCTGCCTCCCTTCGTTCGAGAAGGAGATACCATAGATGTAACGGTTTCTTCCATGGGTGATGCCAAGAGCATACAGGGCGGAACTTTGGTTCAGACTCCACTCCGTGCAGGCAATGGTGAGATTTACGCTGTGGCACAGGGGGCTGTGTCCACTGGCGGTTTTGTGGCTGGACGTGGAAGTAATACCGCTCAGAAAAATTTCCCAACCGTTGGTACAACTCCCAACGGAGCTATTGTGGAGCGCACTGTTGAGGATACTTTAGGCACCAATGGAAGGATTTCCCTTTCACTGGCAAAGCCTGATTTTACCACAGCGTCAAACATCGTGGAGTCAATTAATGCACAGTTTGGAGGAATTGCATCGGCTGCAAATCCGGGCCGCATAGATATTAATATTCCGGGGTACTACAGGAACAATGTGGTGGGATTTGTTGCAAGCCTTGAGGAGCTTTATGTAACTCCTGACAACATTGCAAAGGTAGTTGTAAACGAGCGCACAGGAACCATAGTTATGGGGGGAAACATCTCTGTGGACGATGTGGCAATTACCCAGGGCGGTCTCAGCATAACTGTTTCAAAGAATTACAATGTAAGCCAGCCAGCACCTTTTTCGCCTGGAAGCACTGTTGTTACAAAGCAGTCCGAGGTGGATACAGCGGAGGATAAGGCAAATTCCATTGTACTTCCAGCGACCTCCAATATCAGCGACATTGTTGGAGCACTGAATTCTGTAGGGGCAACTCCAAGGGATATTATCTCTATTTTGCAGGCTATTAAGGCGGCAGGAGCTCTTCATGCAGATCTTGAGATTATTTGATGAGGAGTGAGGGCTATGCAGATTTCAGGTATTGACAGCTCTATGCTGACAAATGCAGATATGACGAGACAGCAGGTCCGGGCACAGCGTTTTACTCAGGATATGAACAGACTTCACAATAGTGCTGAGGTATCTGCAGCTGGTACTCTTGATGGGGCTGCGGCAAAGCAGGCGGCGGAGGATAAGAAGCTCCGGGAGGCATGTCAGGATTTTGAGGCAATGTTCATGAGCATCATGTACAAGCAGATGCGGAACACGGTTCCGGAAAATGAACTTTTTGGAAAGTCCAACGGAGAGAAAATCTTCGAGTCCATGCTGGATGATGAGGTTATGAAAAATGCTTCCAAGGCTGGCGGCGTAGGTCTTGGTGATATGCTGTACAGACAGCTGAAGCTGGAGACAAAATCCCAGCAGGATACACAGAATGCTTTTATACGAATGAAGAATCAACAGGAAAAGTAGTTTTCCTGAGGGCCCCCGACTAGAGCAAGGCTCTAAGGTGTCGGGGGTTTTTCAACGGAATTATGTTTACATTAATTTTTCAAAATGCTTTGCTATTCTGTACAGTATGGCAAAGTATGTTAAGGTATGTCACGGGAAATCAGGAGATGCTCAATAGATGAAAATTATTTCAAGAAAGTTGTTAAAGAAGGAAGCCGGGATTTTGGCTGCGGCTATGATATTTTGCGGCACGGGTCTTGGAAATGATATAAAGCCGATATATTATACTTCAGCTGAAGCTGCGGCAGTAACCTCTAAGACAAATACTGATGGGAAGACTGCCCAGCCAGCGGTAAAGAAAAATACTACGCCTACACTTACCGGTGTCCGGCTGGGGCATAGCTCCGCAAGGGACCGGGTGGTTTTTGACCTTACAGCAAAGGCCAAGGCATACAATGTGGTAAGTTCCCAGGATGGAAAGACACTGACGGTAAATCTCACCGGGGTGGAAATGCCAGTCTCACAGCCAGTAATAAAAAGCCGGCTGATTAAGGGGATTGTGGTTTCTAAAACAGCCACAGGCATAAAGGCGGTAATAACCCTTTCTGAAAAGGGTATTTTCTCCATCAACTCCATGGCAAATCCGGACAGGGTGTTCATTGATATAACTGAGGAGGAAAAGCTGGTTGTAACCCAGCCAGCAGATGGACTGACCCTCAGTACCTACGTTACCCACACCAGCGCCGGAAGGCTTAAGGGATGGTTTTTGGATGTGGACCTTACGAAGCTGAAGCTTTCCGTAGCTTTGGGCAACGGCTCCATTGCAGGAGGACGTGAGAGGCTTAGCAATATTTCCGATGACCTTCAGGCAATGGCGGCTATCAACGGCGGATATTTTGCTTCAGATGGTTCACTTATCGGCGCTACAAGGATAGATGGTGTTACAACTGGAACTGTTTACTATACCAGAACATCCCTTGGAATCATGCAGGATGGAACCCTTAGAATCGCTCCGGTGGACTACAGCGGTGTTGTAAGCATAAATCAGCATACCTGGCCTGTTGGGGGTGTGGACTGCGAGCGTGGTGCGGACAGTGCGGTGGTGTATAACTCCTATTTTGGCTCCACCACCGGAACCAACGAATACGGCAAGGAATACATTGTGAGAAACGGAAAGGTAACGGCCATCGGCGTAGGAAATTCTCCGATTCCTCAGGACGGATATGTTATTTCCCTTCACGGCAGTGCAATGGAGGCATTTAAGGATGCCAAGGTAGGGGATACAGCCGAATTTTATGAGGATTACGGTGTGCGCTTAAACGATGCGCCGGATATTCTTGGTGCAGGACCAAAGCTTCTTACCAATGGAATGGTGGACGTGACAGCGGATGCTGAGCAGTTCCCAAGCGATATCCGTGTGGGACGCGCTCCAAGGACAGCAATTGGAATCACAAAAGAAGGGCACGCTCTTCTGGCGGTGATAGATGGACGTTCTGAGGACAGTGTTGGCGTGACCCTTACAGAGCTTGCCCGGTACATGAAGCAGTTCGGCGCTGTGGAGGCAATGAATCTTGACGGCGGCGGCTCCTCGGAGATGGTACTGGGAGGCAGTATACTGAACAGCCCTTCAGACGGCGGTGAAAGACCTGTAGGCAGTGCGCTTATTGTTACAGCAAAATAACCATTTGGCATGGAAAAGCTAACAAGGATTTTTCTTGCACTTCCCGACCAATGATATATAATTAATAGGATAGAATAATTATTGGATTTATAGAATTATAATGATGAGGTGTATTTTTTTGCATAGTTACGTGAAAAAAGTTATCACAGTATGCATGGCAGCGCTGCTTGTTCTGCTTGCGGCAGGGACAGCCATGGCGGCTATGCCCCCTATTATGAAGCTGTCGGAGATTCGCTCCGGAATGCAGGGAACAGCCTATACTGTTGTGGACTCATCCCTTGGAATACAGACCTTCCAGGTGGACATTAGAGGTGTCATGGATAACGGCAAGGGTCAGGATTCACTGATTCTGGCAAGGGCATACGGTCCGGTGGTTGAAAATGTTGGCGGCATATTGTCCGGCATGAGCGGCAGCCCGGTTTATGTGGATGGAAAGCTTGTTGGAGCCATATCCCGTACATACGTTGATACAAATCCCCTTACCTGTATGATTACTCCCATTGAGGACATGATGAAAATATGGTCCTTTACAGATGGGAAAAATAAGACACAGGTACGGCAGACAGATGTGAAAAAGGCTGCAGAGGAGCGCAAAAAGGCCCGTAATGCAATTAATCAGGAACTGGATAAGTACAATGAGAAGCTGAAAATGGAGCAGAGAAACTCTGATAAAGATCAGAATAAGTCCATGCTTTATGTTTCCGGCTTCAATGCTGCAGGACTGGACTTTTTGAAAAAACAGCTTGCTCCCTATGGATATAGCATTGAAAAGCTGACTGACTCACCTATGACTACTCAGGCTGTAGGCACTACCAGATATAATGCAACCCTTCAGCCCGGCGGAGCTGTGGGAGCGGCAGTGACCTATGGTGATTTCACCATAGGCGCTCTCGGTACTGTAACCGCTGTGGACGGTATACACATGCTTGCCTTCGGACATCAGTTTACCCATTGGGGCAATGTAAACTTTTTCATGACTGATGCGAATGTTATCGGAACAGCTGCAGGTCCTACAGACGGCCGCAAGGTAGCAAATTTTGGCGATATTATCGGCCGTATCAATCAGGATAGAAATGCTGGAATCGGCGGTGTGCTGGGACGTTTCCCCACCACTGTGCCAATCCATGTGAAGGTACGTGATGAAGCCATTGGCGAGACTCACGAGTATCACAGCATGATTGCCTATGACGAGGAATTGGTTCCTGCTCTCGGTGCAACATTGGCTTATGCCTCAATGGCGAAAACCATGGATAGGCAGACCGCCAGCACAGCGAAGCTTCATTTTGCCATAAAGACAAATGTGGCAGACAAGGGCCTTATTAGCCGTGAGAACATGTTCTATGGTGCAAGCGATGTGGGAGAGACTGCTGTTGGAGAGTTGGCACAGGCACTGAGCATTATTTGTTCCAACACGGAAAAGGAATCCAATGTTTTTGATATAAAGGTGGATGTGACCATAAAGGGCGGAAGGCGTACAGCCTCCATCGTCTCTGTGGTTCCTGACAAGACCGTGGCGGCGCCTGGTGAGCAGGTACAGCTGAAGGTTGGTATTAAGCCCTTCAGAGGAACTAAAGAGGAGTACACAATCCCTTATACCATTCCAAAGAACCAGCATTCCGGTCAGTTCAGACTGGATATCCGTGGAGGCGGACTGGTTCCTGTGACACAGAATATGATTGCCCAGCAGTCCGGTATAGATACCTCTGTGGAGGAGGACAAGACTGAGACTACAGAGTCCAAGCTGAAGAAGTATATAAAGCGTGATAAGAATAATGAGATTGTTATTACCGCTTCCCCACAGCAGCCAGCAATGACTCCGTCAGAGGCAAAGAAGGTTCTGCAGGAAACTCAGAAGGCTGTTGAGGAAGCTGCTGCGGCCCTGGCCACCGGCAAGGAAATCTCTTCAGACAAAGAATCTGAGAGCAAGGCTCCTTACCAGAGCAAGCTGGCAACGGAGTATGTTATTGACAATGTGGCCCATACAATGCTGCAGATTGTACGCAAATAATGAGTTGAATCGAGGCATAGCACAAGCTGTGCCTCTTTTCTTTGTGTATAATTAAATTTTTATAGTAGTATTTACTATTTTCGGTAACATTGATAAAATTGTATTTTAGAAATACAATAGGTGGCTGTTGCAATTTTGTGCGGCAGTGGTTTTTAATGAAAAGGAGTCCAAAATGCTGGTTCGTTATATTGAACTGCTGGGGACATGGGTGATTTCACGCTTTGAGCTTATTGGCGATGTGGTGATGGTTACCATTGAAACCTTTAGACAGGTAAAAAATAATTTCAGAATGCGGCATATGCTGTCCCAGATGTCACATCTGGGGGTAGATACCCTTCCCATTGTGATTCTGACTATGACTTTCACAGGAATCGTGCTTACCATGCAGATGGCTGGCAAGTTTGCGGAGTTCGGCGCACAGTCCACTATTGGCGGTGTCATAACAATAGCCATTGGGCGTGAGCTTGGTCCGGTGCTGGTGGGAGTTGTGTGCGCAGGCCGTGTTGGAGCTGCAATTACGGCGGAAATCAGTACGATGAAGGTGACTGAACAGATTGATGCCCTGAGAGTCATGGCGGTGAACCCAGTGGGCTATCTGGTGGTTCCAAGAATGATTGCCTGCATGATGATGGTTCCAATGCTGACTGTTTTTGGCGATGTTATAGGCGTTCTTGGAGGCTGGGGGGTTGCTGTAAATTATTCCGGTATGTCCACCTTCCTTTATTTTAATTCCATAGATACTTTCGTAGTTGCCAGTGATATTTTTGGCGGTATAATCAAGGCTGTTGTATTTGGTGCCATAGTGGCAATTATCGGCTGCTATAACGGCCTGCGTGCTCCGGCTGGCGCTGAGGGTGTAGGTAAGGCAACTACCCAGACAGTTGTGGGAGCCATTGTACTTATTTTTATGTCAAATGTGTTCCTGTCCTTCATCATTTATTGAGGATGGTGATTAGATGATTGAAATAATAGGGGTAAATAAATTTTTCAAGAAAAAACACGCACTTAAGGATATAAACATGGTTATTCAAAAGGGGGAAACCGTTGCATTAATCGGCGGCTCTGGCTCCGGCAAAAGCACCTTGCTCCGCCTTTTGATAGGCCTGGACCGTCCCACTTCTGGAGAAATAAGAATCCATGGTGAGAACTTTTCTGACCTGCCTGAAAAGGAAATGGACAAGGTAAGACTTGGAATGGGAATGGTGTTCCAGTACTCAGCGCTTTTCGACTCCATGACTGTGGGGGACAATGTTGCATTTGGTCTTCGGGAAAATACTAAGAAATCCGAAGAAGAGATAAAGCAGATTGTAAAGGAAAAGCTGGAAATGGTCGGCCTTGGCGGTATTGAAAACCTGATGCCCGGAGAGCTTTCCGGCGGCATGAAAAAGCGTGTGGGGCTTGCAAGGGCTATCGCTTTTGAGCCTTCAGTTATTTTTTACGATGAGCCAAGCTCGGGACTTGACCCGATTATGACAGATAAGATTGACGATCTTATAATAGAGCTTCAGCAAAAATTACATGTTACATCAATTGTAGTAACCCACGATATGAATAGTGCATGTAATATAGCGGACCGAATCGCCATGATATATGAAGGGGAGCTAATTGCCTTTGATACGGTGGATAGATTTATAGATTTGCCGGATCCAAGGGTACAGGCATTTATGCACAACCTGAAGCGTGGAAAAAAGGGGGCTGATAGCAAATGATGACAACAGAAGCAAAGGTAGGAGCATTTACGCTGGCAGGACTTGTACTGCTGGCTGCAATATTGGTGCATTTCAGCGGTTTTACCCTCGGTGGAGACAGGGTAATCCATGTACATTGCCAGTTCAAGCAGGCCGCCGGTCTCCGTCCAAGTGCCGAGGTACGATATGTGGGAGTAAATGTCGGCTCCGTTGAGTACGTACAGCCTGAGGGGCTGGGAGTTGTTGTGGCGGTAAAAGTATCATCCGATGCAAGAATCCCCAAGCGGTCTTCGGCAATTATCACCTCTGACGGTGTTATGGGTGAAAAGTATGTAAGCCTCAGCCCTCAGAATGATGCGGATATGGGTGATTTGCTCCATGACGGGGACGTAATCGTGGGTGAGGATGAAATGGGCATGGAAAGCCTGATGATAGGCATGAACAAGGCTGTTATCCAGGTTCAGGAAATGCTCAAGTCCATGAATGAAATGCTTGGTGATCCAAGGGTTAAGGATTCCTTCGTGGAATCTGCTGTGAACATCAAGGATATAACAGAAAATATCAAGGTTCTCACTGGCTCTTTTGCCCGTATGAGCGTAAGCAGCGAGGATGATGTGAGGGCTATGGTATCCAATTTCCGCCAGATGTCTGAGAAGATGCTCAGTGTTGCTAATCATGCAGACCGTATGATTACTGACTTTGACGGTGATGGCAAGACAATGGCAAACCTTACAGCCACTGTGGAAAATCTCAAGATAACCAGTGACCGTATCCAGAATATAGTCAAGAACATGGATACAGCATTGGGAGATCCTAAGACCGCAGAGGATATTAAGGCAACAATAAACAATGCCAAGAAGATATCGGAAAAGGCGGACAATATGATGGGCCGCATTCAGAATCTCAAGGTTAAGACAGGTCTTGAGACCTCATACAGCGGCAAGGCAGGTCACTGGATGACCAACTTTGATGCCAATGTTTACGCAGATCAGAACAGCTATTTGAAATTCGGCTGGAACGATATCGGAAGCGGAAGCCATTTCAATGCACAGCTTGGAAAGCGCATGGGAGCTTTTGGCCTTAGAGCAGGAGCCATTGACAGCAAGGCTGGAGTTGGATTTGATGCCTGGGCTGGTGAAAATTTCAAGATATCCCTTGAGGGCTATGACCCTAATGATTTCCGCATGAAGCTCCGGGGACAGCTGAGGGTTGCTCCTGATACCTACGTTTTCAGTCAGTGGAATGATTTTAACAAACGTAGTGACCGAGCTGTGTATTTCGGGCTCCGCAGAGAATTTTAATTCTTACAGAATATTTTCAGGTTCTAAAAGGTATAATAACCTTGTATCTCTGTGAAAATTCGTTACGAACGGATGATAAGTAGTTTTCCATCTGGCCATATAAAAGGCCTGTTATGAATAGGAGGCAATCTCTTGAAAAGCACAAAAATCTCTAAGAAACTGACAGCACTTGTTTTAGGTGGTCTTGTAACTATGGCTCCCTACAGCTCTGCATTTGCTGCGGATACAGTAAATATTACTCTTCAGGACAGCATACGTATGGCATTGGAAAACAATCGTACAATCAAGCAGTCCGAGGCTGACAGGGAAAGCTCTGACTGGGCACTTCATGAGGCCCGTAGGACTGCAGGACCTACACTGACTTGGGGCACTTCTTTCACCAGAAGGAATGGTCGTACAGCCAGTCTGTTTGGTGGTCAGGAGAATATCAATAACAATACATTTACAAATAGCTACTCTGTGAGCTACCCACTGTATACCGGCGGAAAGATTGAGGGAGCTATTGAGGCGGCAGAGTATGGCGTAGGGGCTGCAGACCTCAATCTTGAGAACACCAAGCAGGCAATCCGTGCCCAGGCTGCCGCAGATTACTATAATGTGCTTCAGTACCGCAATCTGATTAAGGTATCCCAGGAGTCTGTGGACAATCTTCAGGCTCACTTGGACAATGTAAATGCACAGTATCGTGTAGGAACCGTTGCTAAATCTGATGTTCTAAGATCCCAGGTTCAGCTGGCAAATGAGCAGCTCAATCTTGTAACAGCCCGGAACAATTATGATGTGGCTGTGGCAACCCTCAACAATCTCATCGGACTGCCTACAGACACAGTTCTAGATCCTAAGGATGAACTTGGATATGAGAAATACGATCTGACACTGGCTGGATGCACCAGCTACGCAATGGATAACCGTCCGGATGTGCTGGCAGCTGAGTACCAAGTAAAGGCTGCCGAGGCAGCTGTAAATGCTGCAAAGGCTGGCTACCGCCCGTCAGTTTCAATCAGTGCTTCAAAGAATACCTCCGGAGAAGGCAGATTTGGCAAGGAAGGCGACGACTACTGGGCTGTCGGAGCAAACGCTCAGTGGAATGTTTTTGACAATAATGTTACTCAGGCTCAGGTGGAGCAGAAAAAGGCTGCCTTGGCAAAGGCTCAGCAGAGTGCTCTTGCCGCACAGGAAAGTGCACAGCTGGATGTTCAGACCGCATATCTAAAGCTTCAGGCTGCTGAGCAGAATATCCATACCTCCGCTGTAGCTGTTGAGCAGGCTAAGGAGGACTACAAGATTGCGCAGGTACGCTACAGCGCAGGTGTTGGTACCAACCTTGACGTAATGGATGCTGATGAGAAGCTTACTTCTGCAAGAACAAGCTATTATACAGCCCTTTACAATTACAATACCAGCAAGGCAAATCTGGACAAGGCAATGGGCAAGCCGGTGGATTTAGATATCACCGGCTACCGTAAAGCCGAAGTTGTAGGTGCAGCTCAGCGTGGCCTGGAAAAGACCGCACAGAGGAAGGCTGCAAAGGACAAGGCTGCTGCAGTTCCAGCTTCTGCTCCTGCTGAAGAGGCTAAAACTACTGAAGCATCAGCAGTTCAGACTCCAGCTCCGACTACCACTTCCACTGAGAATGTGGCAGCTGAAAATGCAAAGGTTCAGAACGAATCCGTAGGCTGATAAGTTAAATTTTCGTAAGTATATTTAAAATCATTGACAAAGGGGAAGGATTCCTATTATTGTTAGTTGAAGGACTTAATATAATAGGGAATCAACCCCTTTGTTTTTTATTGGGAAATTAGTACTAGACCTGGGAGGACACAGATGAAAGCAGATAATCAGGACGGCAATATGAACGAGAAGAAGAATGCCGGACTCGGTGGGATAGGGATGTTTGTAAGGACCCATAAGGGATTATTCAGCATCCTAGCTTTGCTGTGTCTTTTTTCCCTGGGGGCATATATGTATGTCAGCTCCCAAAGCTTTATGGGAAAGGCTGCTGAAATAGCCAGAACCCAGGCAGGGGAAGCACTTGGAACCGATGTGGAAATCGGCTCTGTGGCAATCACTTCCCCAAGGGCCATCGATATCCACGATGTGGTGATTTACGACAAGGACTCCAGGCGTATGGCGGATGTGGAACATATAACGGTGAAATTTTCTCCTCTATCCATGATTTCAAATCCTGGATCAGCCATCAGCTCTGTGGATGTGGAAAATGTAAAGGCGGAACTTATACAGCGTGAAGACGAGAGCTGGAACTGTGAAGATTTAATTTCTGAGGCTGCCAGCAAAAGTGCGTTCACTGGAAAAATTAATCTAAAAAATGCTTTGGTAACAGGAAAACTGAACAGCCATACCGGAAATGGACAGTCCCTTACCGCCGAGGTGGAGGAGTTGACATTGGATTTTGCTGACCAGCCGGATTCCGGCTCTATCCGTGTGGATGAGCTTTTGGCGCAGGTTAATGGCACCGAGATAAAGGCCTCCGGCTCCTTTGGAGGAACCCGTCAGACACTGGTACTGAAAACTGGGGATGTAAATCTTCAGGACTATCTGGCGTTTATTCCAGAGGGAACAATTCCAGATGTCGTCAGCGATATTGGGGGCCATTTGGATAAGCTTGATATGGCTGCTACTATGACAGGACAGGATATTTCCCTTTCCGGACAGGCTGATTTCAGCCGTGGCACAGCTGTGGTAATGGGAACGAAAATTGAAAACACCCGGGGACTGGTGGTATTTAACGATAAGGATGCTGCAGTATTTGTTCGGGCGGAGGCATCCGGACAGGAGGCTTCGGTCCATGGAAAGGTGTTCTGGGACAAAGGAACTCCCTACATGAAGCTTATTGCTGAGACGCAGAACTTTGACCCATCCAAGATACTGACAGAAATTCCCTTTGAGGGAAAGGTAGCGGCTAATGCTGAGATTACAGGAACATTTGACGACCCTGTGGTAAAGGGAACATTTAAAGTGGCCAGCGGCGCTGCCTATGGATTTGGATTTTCCAACGCAGAGGCAAAGGCGGAGTATCAGGCTGGAAAAGTTATTGTAAACAGCTTTTCGCTGGATGCTCTTGGCGGCAATGTAAAGGGCGAGGGAGAGTTTAACTCAGCGGATTCCTCATATTTGGGACATGCTGTTATAAGCAATGTGGATGCTTCACAGCTTTCAGAATATATTGGTGATGCTGGAGGAATAATCTCCGGCGACGTGGCGATTTCTGGAAAGGGAGCTGACATAGACGGCATTACAGCCTACGGATCCATCAATGGAAAATACTGCAGCTACAAAAATGTCCAGCTGGAGGAGGTAAAGGCGTCCTTCTACAAGAAAAATGGCGATATAAGGATAGATGCGGCAGAGCTGAAAGTGCCAAATGGGGGTACTCTGACAGCTGACGGAACTGTTAATCTTGATGCCGGTACAATAGATACATCATTCTATGGAACACATCTTGATATGTCTCTGATAAAGGGCATTGATTCCAGATTGGATGCTGAAGGTCTGGCGGATATCCGTGGTACAGTCAGGGGAAGCCTTTCAAATCCTGTTGTCAAAACTGAGTTTTCAGCTATAGATGGTGCCATTTTGAAGCAGCCCTTCAGAACTATGCATGGAGCACTTCGGGGAAATCTTGACGGGGTACAGGTGGATTCTTTCTCCATGGAAAATGGTGGAGACCCAGTGTGGATTGCCCAGGGGGTAGTTGGCTTTACTGGGAAAAAGGTTTTGAATCTTAGGGTAGATACCATGAAGGCCCGTATGGAGGATTTGGCGGCATTGATAGCTCCAGGACAGCCAATTACAGGCAACGTGGACAATGTCATCACCATTACAGGCACAATGGATAATCCGAAAATTCAGGGTTATGTTCATTTCTATGACGGAAGCTACAACGGACTTTTGCTGCAGGGAATGGACGGCGACTATTTCCTGAATGACGGTATCCTGACACTGCAGGTATTCCACGTGTACTCGCCTATGGTGGACATGGTACTGAACGGCACAGTTAATGTGAAAAAGGACTATGAGCTGAATTTGACAGTCGCAGCCAAGGATTTCCAGATGGACAGACTTGGGAGAAAGCTGCCTTACCCAGCCACTGGTCGTGGAAGCTTTGAGGGACATATTACCGGCACAGCCTCCAAGCCCCTTTTTGACGGAAGAGTTGAGGCACCGGAGCTTACCATTAACGGTGTGGATGTGCTGGACAGCAAGGCTGTAATTACATACGCAGGCAACCGGGTAAGCTTTGAGGAGCTGAGCTTCAAGCAGAATGGCGGCAGCTATAAATTTAAGGGTAGTGCAAATGTTTCTACTGGAAAGCTCCAGGGCAAGCTGGAAGTTGAACAGGGGGATATTAATGCCCTTATGGCCATTGGCAATTTGAAAAATGACATTGTTCATGGTCAGATAAATTGTAAAATCGATATTGCTGGAACAATTTCCAACCCAATGGCCCATTTGGACGGTTATATGGCTAAGGGAACAGTGGCTGGCTGCGATGTTTCAGATATCATTATGGATATTGGTTTTGCCAATAATGTGGCAACAATAGATAAGTTCACGGGAAATCAGGGGACCGATGGAAGCTTTGACATAAAGGGCGAACTGGATTTGGACGGTCCTCTGTCAGCGGATGTGACAGCCACTGGAATCGATGCCAAAATTATTTCCGGACTGGCAAATCTGGACACTGGCATTAGGGGAAAAATCAATGCCAATGCCCATGTGGGAGGAACCACAAAGAATCCGGATGTTGAGCTGAAGCTGAATATGGAAAAAAGCGGTGTGGGATTCTCCACCTTTGACAATATCGAAGGGGATCTGCATCTAAAGGATGGAATAATCAACGTCAACAAGCTTAAGGCTGAGACTCAGATGGCGAAAAAGACTGGATACAGTGTTGAGGCTTCTGGCAAGGTTCCTTTGGCGGCATTGGACGCATCGGCACCATCGGCAGATGCAGGCGGTCAGTTTGACCTTACAATTTCACTGGATGATGCGGACCTTGGAATCCTTCCTGTTATCACTAAGCAGGTGGAATGGGGTCTTGGAGATTTGGCTGGAACCCTGCGCCTGACAGGCAATGCAAAGAAGCCTTATCTTAACGGTTCCGTCACAATGAAGGGTGGCGCTTTGAAGCTGACGCATCTGGAAAAGCCCATAACGGATATGAATGTTCAGATTGACGTGGTGGCAAGCCATATTAACCTGAAGGAATTCTCTGGAAAAATGGGCAAAGGTACCTATGACATTACCGGGGCCATGGATTTGAACGGCTACACCCCTACAAATTATAATTTCAGCCTTGTGGCTGACAAGCTGGATGTACAGGCGGACTTTTATAAGGGTCCCCTGACAGCCAATTTGAGCCTTTCACAGCAGGATGTTTTCATTTGGAAGAATGTACCAAAGATTTCTGGAACTGTAACTATTGCGGATACGCTGCTTTCTATTCCGTCCATTCCGGACAGCACTGGTGAGCTGCCAAGGATTCTTTTGGATGTTAATCTGGATCTTGGGAAAAATGTAAGGTTCTTCAGTACTCTGGGGGCGGATGTGAAGCTTGCTGGCGGTGTACACTTTGGTGGAACCACGGATTTTCCAAGAAATAGCGGAAGTATTCGTGTGACCAAGGGAACCATCAGCTACCTGAAATCCGTATTTAAGGTAAGAGAGGCTGTGGCAAGATTCGGCGTACAGGGAACATTCATTCCAAACCTTACCTTGCAGGCTGATACAAAGATTGGAAAGACCACAGTGTATCTCGCGCTTGACGGACCGGCAGACCAGATGGACTTTAAGCTTACATCGTCACCGGCCATGAGCAAGACTGAGATTCTCCAGTTCCTGACCCTTCGTTCTGCATATCAGAGCGGCCGCAGCATAGATAAGGATTTCACTAATATGCTTAATATTGGTTTCCAGATGAGTGTCCTTAGCGAAATTGAAAATTCCGTTAGAAATGTGCTTAATTTGGATGAATTTATCATTACAAGGGACACTCTGACCGGCAAAAAGGACACAGCAAATGACGGCAGTGAGGTATATAATGTCACTGTGGGCAAGTACCTAAGTGACAAGGTCATGGTGGAATTTACCAAGGGAATCAATTCCCAGACCTACAAGTATAATCTTACCTATGACTTCAATGACCGCATAGGCATGAAAATTTCCAGGGATGAGGAGCACAGCACAGAATTTACCATTGAGGCAAGGTTCACTTTCTAAAGTTTTATGGAACATTAACTCAAATTTGAGCAAGAAATAAAGTTTTATGGTATACTATCTAGTTGAAGGCTGAAGAAGGAGGTGGACTGCAATGGAATTGTCTGAGTACATGAGTGAGCTTAACAAAATAGAGCTGTTAAAGCCCCAGGAGGAGCAAGACCTTTGGGCAAGGTACAAAGAGGATGATGACACTGCAGCCCGCACCCGTATCATAGAGGCCTACCAGCCATTGGTATTTAAGCAGGCACAGCCTTTTACATCCCATCCCAATATCATGGATATTATCCAGGAGGGGACTGTAGGATTGATTGAGGCTGTGGAAAGCTTTGACCATACTAGAGGTGTGGCATTCAGTCTTTTTGCTGTTCATAGGATAAAGGGACGTATGCTGAGCTTCCTCCGCAAGGAAGGAAGTGTGGATGTTGCCTGCCTTGATGACTATAGCAGCGAATCCAGAACCCATGCGGAGCTTTTGATGGACAGCGGTGCTTCTGTCATTGAATGTGTGGAAAGCCGTGAGGCTGTAGGGAGGCTTATGGAGGCTGTAGACAGGCTGCCGGAAAGGGAAAGGCAGGTCCTGTCCCAGATTTACATAGAATCCCAGGAGGCAAAGGATGTGGCTCAGGCACTGAATGTGAGCACAAGCCATATTTATCGTTTGCAAAAAAGCGGTATACGCCGTGCAAGAGGTATGCTTTCAAGGTTTATGCAGTACTGGAAATGAGCAAATCGAAGAAAAATGGCTGTGCTGTGATGAATGATGACATTATTTTCAGCTGATGGCCGATTATGGGCTTTTTTTACAGTATATAAGCTGTCAGAAAAGCTGAAACCCCTTCGACTATAAGAAGTAGTATGATTTATAGCTAAGGGAAGGAGGGGGCTTATGTCTAAGAACAATGGCAGATTTAAGCAGCATATTTCTGCAGCCAGGGACTGGCTTGGCAAGGCGGAAAAATCCATCGATGATGAAAATGATATCCGTGGAGATTTGAATTTGCTGCTGGCTCAGGCAGAACTGCAGAAAGCTACAGAAAATAAGGGCTTTCAAAAGCGAAGAGGCGTTATGCTGAAGGCTTTGGCCATCTGTACGGCGCTTTTAATAGCTGTAGGCGGCATGGTGCTGCTTAAAATGGAGCATGGTCCCTTTAGGACAGATACCGCCCAGATAGATGTGGAGCAGAAAAATGTATCTCCAAGACCTGCAATGCCAGAAACTAAGCCGGTAGAAAAGCCAGTGGAGCCACAGATTTCACATACTGATGAAGCCGCGGTGGTGGAAGAGCCAAAGGCTCAGAGAGAGGAACAGCCGGTGTATCAGGCCCCTGAACCAGTGCAGGAAAAACCAGTACTCCAGGAAACCCAGGAGATTCAGACAGTGCCCTCTGGTACAGCGAATATTCCCTCTGCGGATAAACAGAAGCTTATGCAGTCAGCAGGCAAAATCCTGCGGCAGCAATAAGGATAGATATTTATATTGCGGCTCAGCCGTTTTTTAGGAGGTTTGACCTTTGAGTAACAAGAAGTATCATGCGATAGCCATGGCCGTCGCAATTGCCCTCAGCTGTGATGCTGCAAGTGTAGCAAGTGCTGCTCCAGCAGATGATGCTGCAGCAACAGGTTCTACTGCATATAGCGCAGCTGCACAGGCGGTAATGTCTGCAAAGCAGGCAGCTCAGAATGCAACTACAGAGGAGAAGATTGAGCAGGCTGCACAGGATAGTGCAAAGGCCACTCCTTCTGAGTCCACCCAGACTGCGGCTGTAGAGGAATGGAACAAGACCCGTCCTGAGGATGATGCCATAAATGAGCAGCTCAACAAGTTCGATGGCAAAACCATTGTAAAGGTTAATGTTGAGGGTGCCAGCGAAAAGACAGTTAAGACTGTACAGGCTGCAATTCTTTCCAAGCCCGGGGACGTTTACAAGGCAAAGTCCATTGTAGATGACAATGATGCTATTTATAACACAGGTTATTTTTATGACCTTTACCCCAGCTTTGAAGAAGTACCAGAGGGTGTTATTGTAACCTATCATGTGCTGGAGAACCCCGTGCTGAAGTCCATTGCCTTCAAGGGAAATGGCGTGGCTGAAACCACAGAAACTCTTCAGAAACTGCTTACTGTACAGGCTGGGGATATTCTGAACCGCAAGCTCCTTGAGGATGACGTTGAGACTATCAAAAAGCAGTATGCTGAGGATGGATATATCTTTGCAAAGGTAAGCAACCTGCATGTAGATGAGGATGGCAACCTGACCATTTCCATCAATGAGGGCTCCCTTGAAGGCTACAAGGTAAAGGGTAACAAGAAGACCAAGGACAAGGTTATTCTTCGTGAAATGCGTACCCAGATTGGCAAGCCTTTGAACAAGAAGGAAATTACCAGAAGCTATCAGCGAATCAACAACCTGGGCTATTTTGAGACAGTAGATATGCGTCCGACCCCTGGTGTTGAGCCAAACGCCGTAGTTCTTGAAATTGCTGTTACAGAGAAAAATACTGGTACCTTTGGTATCGGTGCAGGCTACAGCAGCTCCGACGGTGTTGTAGGTATGCTTAGTCTTGGTGATACCAACTTCCGTGGAACAGGTGATTCCGTAAGCCTTACCTTTGAAAAGAGCGGAAGTGAGAAGGATGCAAGGGGCTATACCTTCGCATATACCCACCCTTGGATTGACAAGAAGCAGACTTC
>CAVAVT010000001.1:29863-77407 GCA_963592185.1 bacterium
GAGGTTGCCGGTTTTGGCGGCGACTTTAAGTTCCAGAAGTATACCTTCGATGATACGGTATATAGGAAAATAGGCAGAAATCAGGTGCTGGCCCTTCGTCTGGGATATGGTCATGCTACCTCTAGTCTGCCAGAGTCCGCACAGTATCGCATTGGTGGTCAGAACACACTTCGTGGATATCGTGATGACCAGTTCCGTGGAAACAGTATGGTAATGGGTACTATTGAGATTCGCTTCCCTGTTGTAAATAAGGTTCAGGGCGCAATCTTCACTGATTTCGGCGGTGCATGGGATAATGGCTGGGGTCCTAAGAACATGAAGGGCAGCGTAGGTTTCGGTCTTTCTGTACAGACTCCTGTTGGACCTATCCGTGTTGACGTAGGCCATGGTTCTCAGGGCAACCGTGTTCACTTCACTGTAGGAACATCCTTCTAATAATGATTCCTTTTCGGAGTCTTTCCATCGGTATGAACTGACTGGCTTCGGAGGATGTTGACGAATGGAAAATTATATGAATTTGCGGAGTATATTCCGCAAGGGCATTCTGATGCTGGCTGGGATATTTTTATTGTATTCAGCCGGGCATTCAGAGGCGGCTGTTCCCTCCGTTGAGTCCACGCATGCTGTGGTTGAATCCCAGGACAGGCTGCCTCCTCTGATACAGGAACGGATGCAGAAAAGCGTTCAGGCCATTTCTGACCAGCTTCTTATTGGACAGCAGACAGAAAGACTCCAAGATGTATCTGTAAGACAATCCTATGAGCAGGTTATATACGAGGTTTTTGACAAGATTCTTGTGGGATATTCAATAGCCTCGGTAAAGCTTGACCCGGGGACGGATACTGGAGTGGAAATAAGTCTTGCCCCATGGAATGACACAATACATGATGTTCAGGTTGAGGTGGCTGTTGAAGGTCTTAATTCTGATATCGAGAGGCTTGTCCGCATGGAGCTCATTGGCGTGGACAGGGTTTTTACCGACAGTCTGAAAGGACTGCCAGTTGCGGCTACAGATTGGTCCAATGGAGTTCTGAAGAAGAGTCTGAACAGCTTTATGGAGGAGAAAATTCCAGAATTCCGGGCTGATTTTGATTTGGAAACTGATGTTACGACCAAGGTGAAATTAACGGTTTATCCTAAACTTCCGGTAATCCGGACGGTGGAGTTGTTCATGAGGTCCGAAACTGTGCCCAACATGTTTTTGCTGGACAATAGAGAAAAGGCCCAGCATATGGCGGACAAACTTATAGGAGTTCCTGTTGGATTTGTGGCGCGGCATCAGGAGACCCTCAGAGCTTTTATGGCTAGTTCCCTTGATGACAGTCAGGGATACAAAACCCTGGGGCTCAAAACTAATGTGGAGATGTCTGTTGGAGAAAACACGAGAATCACCACTAGGTCTGACACATCACGCTATCTTCTGAGACTTCAGGGGTGGGCGGATATAGGGCATTCTAAAGGAATCAACGGAGATAGAGAAAAAAATAGGTTCAGGTTTACCGCAGGGGCGAATCTGTCCCAAAGGGATATGCTTTATGCGCAGATGGATTTATTTCCACAGCATCTTCGTCAGGAATGGGCCATTGGATACAGCCGTAAATTTGATTCAAAAACCAGCTCATATTTAAGGTATGACATAAAGGACAAGCGTTTTGCTGTAGGTGCAGAATACTGGGCTGCTCCCAAATGGCTCATCCGGTATGAGCATAGGTGGAGCGATGGGCATGGTGAGGTTGGAATCCGTTATAAGCTGCATGATTTCCTAAGTCTGGAATATGTTTTGGACACCAAGGACAACTGGCTGCGGTTAATAGGAACCTTCTGATTAATTTAGTCAATATGGCGGGCTTTTCAAATACTTGAATATGAAAAAAAGGTCTGCTATAATGAATATGCTTTTATCAAGGATATGAATCCCCACAGGGGAAAAGGAGAAAAGAGTTATGTTAAAGTTACAGAAGACTCAGGTTAAGGTTGTTTGTGTACTTATTGCTGTTGTGTTTATTGGCAGTGTCGTAGCGCTTGCACTTTCACAGTCCAGCCAGATGGGAATCGCTTCCGCAGCAGGCAATGGAAATGTAGGTGTTGTTGACTACCGTCAGTTCAGCAACATTCCTGATGTTGCAAATGTTGAGACTGAGATGCAGAAGGCTTCTGCAGAGGCTCAGAAGGAATTCAACGAGAAGTCCGCTAACATGAGCGATCAGGAAAAGAACGATTACTATCAGCAGACCATGCAGCGTCTCCAGCAGCAGCGTCAGGACCTTCTTGATCCAGTTCAGAAGAAAATCGATGATGCTGTAAAGGAAGTAGCTGACAAGAAGGGTATCTCTGTAGTATTGGTTAAGGATACTGTTATATATGGCGGAACTGATATTACAGCTGACGTTGTAAAGCAGCTTTCCAAGTAATATAGCGGGAACACACAGGTAATCGTATATTTACGAAGCCTTAAAAGAGCATAACTGTGAAAGTACCGAGCCAGAGTAAACTTTGCGCTCGGTTCTTTGCTGAAAGGAGGGTCTGCATGGATAAGCAGGATGCAGGGAATGAATTAGACCCTAAGCTTAGGAAGAAACGTATCCTTGTCGGCGGCGTGATTATAGCTATATGCCTCATTATCCTAGGGGCCTTCCTGTTTCACAGGTTTGCCGCAAAACAGCCAGCTCCGGCAGAGGACATAGGAAGCGGTATCGGTGTGATGGATTTCGCACAGGTCATGGAAGCACACCCTGATTATGAAAAACTTCAGGAGCTTTACCGACAGCGTGATGTTCTGTTGAGGGATATTGAAATCAGCAGTAATCAGGAGCCGTTCAAGGCGCCGGAAGGGGATATCAGAGCTTTTCAGAGTGAGGCAAAGCAGAAACAGATGACCCAGATGGTTGCAATGCATGGGCAGATAGAAGAAAAGCTTAAAACGGCGGAATCTGAATATCGCAAGAAAACCCGGCCGGCATATGAACAGGAGAAAAAATCCATTGATGATGTATATCTCAATGAGATTTTAAATATACGCATAAATCTCGACAATGCAAAGTCCATGCGACTTTCTGAAGACGAGATAAAACGGCTGAATGCCAGACTCAACGAGATACAGATGATTCGTGGTGAAAAGCAGTATCAGCTGGCAGCGGCCTATGAGGATTCTGTCAGGGAATATATGCAGGGGATTATAGCGGAGAGCAATGAATCCCTTAAGAGCTATGGAGCACAGCTTGAGGCAGAGCATCAGAAGGATATGGAACAGCGCTTCGGCATTGCTCAGGAAAGAAATGAAGACGAGATGCAGAAGCAGATGGAGGAGTCCGGTGCATTTGCCCAGAGGCTTCTTCAGAAAAAATCTTCCCTGACCACAGTGGAGGACAACATCCACATGCTGGAGGAGCATATTCTGAAGGATATCAGCGGAAGGGCTGCAAAGCTTGCCATTATGCATCACCTTACGGTGATACTTTCTAATCCAGCACTGAATCTTAAGGGCTTTATCTATGAGCAGCTTAAGGTTGGAAGCTGGAGCGAGAGATATACTCCGGTTATCAGCATAGATACCATGGATCTCACTGATGAGATGCTGGATGAGATGAAGGAAATTAGCAATAGCCGTTAAACCGGCATTGATAGAGTATCAGTAAGAAAGAGGCTATGAAAATGAAGTTAAAAAAGAAGACCGTAGCTTTGGCACTTACACTTATGGCAGCTACAGCAATTTTAGGCGGCTGCGGCAAGGTGCAGGTCGGCTATGTAGATAAGGACAGAGTCGGTAAGGAAGCAGCACAGATAGAGACTCTTTCCAAGGAGTGGGAGCAGAAGCTCAATGACCTGCAGACAGAGGCACAGGAGCAGTTCTCCGAGGAGAAGGTCAGCAGCATGTCACAGGAAGATTTGGCAAAGGCTCAGCAGCAGCTTCAGATGAGGGCTGTATCCCTGAACCAGTCCTATGAAATGCAGATGAACCAGAAGCTGGAGACTGCAGCACAGTCCATTGCATCAGAGAAAAAGCTTGATGTAATTGTGGATAGTGCGAAGGATTCCAGAGTGGTTCTTATGGGCGGTACAGATATCACTGACGATGTAATTGAGAAACTGAAATAAGGAAGAGGTGCCGGTATGAAGAAGACCCTGCAGGAGATAGCAGAATACATTCACGGGCAGCTGGATGGAGATCCGGCTATTGAAATCAGCGGTGTTACAAATATTGCTGATGCAGATGAGACCCAGATGACATTTGCTGTTGACCCACATATTCAGGAGGCAGAGGAATCCAAGGCGGCAGCAGTTCTTTTGCCGGATTCAGTTCAGAATTTTCCAAAGCCCTGCATCCGTGTACCGGAGGACAAGGTACGAGTTGCCTTTGCAATGCTTCTTCAGCTGTTCACTCCCCCGTTGAAGCTTCATAAGGGTGTCAGCCCTGAAGCCCACATAGGAGAGGCTGTAACCATAGGAGAGAATGTTACAATCATGCCTATGGCCTATGTGGATGACCATGCTGTTATCGGGGACAATGTGGTGATTTATCCCCACGTTTATATTGGACAGTATGTTGAAATCGGCGCAGATTCAGTGATTTATTCTAATGTGACATTTAGAGAATACTGCAAGACCGGAAAAAGAGTAATTGTCCACAGCTCCGCAGTTATTGGTGCTGACGGATTTGGATTTACCACCAGTGACGGGGTTCACACAAAGGTTCCACAGGTAGGCAATGTTGTGCTTCAGGACGATGTGGAAATTGGGGCACACTGCGGCATTGATAGGGCTACCACAGGTTCTACTATAATCGGACATGGAACTAAAATAGACAATCTGGTACATATCGGTCATAACTGCCACATCGGAGCAAATAACCTTATTGTGGCACAGACAGGTATTTCTGGATCCACAAACAGTGGAGACAATGTTACCTTTGGCGGACAGGTAGGAACTGTAGGCCATATCAATATTGGCGGACATTCTGTATTTGCTGCTCGAAGCGGTATTACTAGAAATACTCCGGAGGGAGTATTCTATGCCGGATTCCCTGCACGGCCTCATCAGGACTGGCTGCGCATGGAAGTTGCAATGAAGAATTTGAGCGATATGACAAAACGTATAAAGCAGCTTGAGAAAAAAGTTGCTGAATATGAAAAAGCAGCGCGCAAGTGATAAACACAGGGCCCATGAAAATGGGCTCTTTTTCATAAGAATTTTTAGCAGGAGGGAAATATGACATACTATATTGCAAAACTTATTAGCAAAATTATCTGCCTGCTGCCGGAGCGCTTTTGCCATAATCTGGGAGTTTTCCTTGGAAAGCTCACTTGGAAAGCTGTACCGGGACGGCGCAGAGAAATGGCGAAAAATCAGATTATGACCTGCCTCAAGGTTGATGAAAAAGAGGCGGAACGCATTGCCAAAGCAAGCTGGGTACAGTTCGGCCCCATGCTTATGGAAGTATTGCGATACCCTGTTCTGAAGAAAAAGCTGGAGTCAGGGGAGTACGTTGAATTTGAAGGCTGGGAAAAGCTTCAGAAGCTCATTGATGAAGGCACAGGGGGAGTTATTGCCACCTGCCACAGCGACAGCTGGGAACTTATGGGAGCGGCCATTGCATCCCATGGGGCAAGACTTGTAGGGGTTGCGAAAAAGCAGAAGCAGGCGGCAATGGACAAATTTATAAATGAATACCGAACTATGGTGGGAATGCATATTACCTACAGCACAGGTGTCCGTGAGATGTTTGAAATGATAAAGGATGGCTGGTTCATTGGACTTATTATGGATCAGGACCCCAGCATCAGAGATGGTATCATATTGCGGTTCTTTGACCAGGAAACTAATGTTGTTACCGGGCCGGCTGTTTTGTCCCGGTTCCAGGGAACTCCTATAATGCCGGCATTTATTACCAAGCTTTCCGATGGAAGGCATAAAATTCGGTTTGAGGATCCCATTTATGTGGCAAAGACCAAGGATAAGCGCAAGGATATTGCGGATGCCATGCAGGAACTTATGGACAGGCTGGAGGCACATATAAGGAGAAAGCCGGAGGAGTGGTTCTGGCTTCACGACAGGTGGAAATCCATCAGAAATAAAGATAATCCGTGAGATAATTTTGGTCAGCTTAACTTTACTTGCAGTATGTGTGAATGTTATGTAAAATATAAGGAGGCATATTTTTATATGTCCCTATATACTAAAGTCGGGAGGAGTCATATTGCAGAAGCAAACCACGGTTGCGGCCGAAATACATTATGATGGTATTGGTCTGCATTCCGGCAAGGATGTCTCGATGACAATAAAGCCAGCTCCGGCAGATACTGGAATAGTTTTTGTCAGAACTGATTTGGAGGGAAGACCTCAGGTTGCTGCCAATGCGGCAAATGTTACGTCTACCCTCAGGGCGACAACTATTGAGGAGAACGGTGTAAAGCTGTTCACAATTGAGCATCTCATGTCGGCAATTCATGCATTTAGGATTGACAACTGCTACATTGAAATTGATGCGGAGGAGCCTCCGGTAGCGGATGGTGCGGCACTGGTATTCTTCGAGCTTTTTAAGAAGACAGGAAAAATTGAGCTGGATGCCGAGAGACATGAAACAATTATTGATAAGGTTTACCGTATTGATGATTCCGAGGGCGGCAGATTTGTAATGGTTCTGCCCTATGACGGATTCAGGGTAAGCTTTACCTCCATTAATCCCCATAGGCTCATTGGTATACAGTATGGTGATTATGACATCGATGAGACTGTATATGAAAAGGAACTGGCTCCTGCAAGGACAATCGCCTATCATGCGGAGATTGAAGCGCTCCGAAAGGCTGGACTGGGTCTGGGCGGCACCATTGAGAATGTTATCGTATACAATGATGAGGGCTGGATGAATCCTCTGCACTTTGAGGATGAGCTGGTGAGACACAAAATTGTGGATGTCATAGGAGATCTGCGTCTCGCAGGCATTATTAAAGGTCATGTTATTGCTGTGAAATCCGGGCATGCCCTGAACACAGCACTTGCAAAAAAGATACATGCCGAGTTAGGCAATAAGTGAATTTGAGAGCTGAGATTTGGAAAGAAGGTAAATTAATGATTCTGGATATTAATGAGATTATGAAGATTTTGCCCCATCGTCCGCCTATGCTTTTAGTGGACAGGATTATAGAGATTGAGCCATTTAAATCCGCTGTGGGAATCAAAAATGTAACTATGAACGAGCCACAGTTCCAGGGACATTTCCCCGGACAGCCCATTATGCCGGGAGTACTTCTCCTGGAAGCTATGGCACAGGTTGGCGGCGTTGCAATGCTTTATCCTGCAGAGCACCGTGGCAAGATTGCTCTCTTTGGAGGCATGGAGAACGTAAAATTTAAGACACCTGTTGTTCCAGGGGACCAGGTCGTAACCAAGGCTGAAATCGTAAAGGTTCGTGGAGACTTCGGTGTGCTTCACGCAGATGCTTATGTGGATGACAAGCTTGTTGCTTCTGCAGATTTTAAATTTGCATTAAAAAAGAGCGAAAACATCTGATATTAAGTAGAAAATAAAAGGAAAACGCCGAAATAAACTGTTTAGCTCTGAAAATAGGATAATTTGAAGAAATATGGAAGTTTCAAATTAGCGGGTTAAGCCAGATTATATAAATATATATGGTATACAAAAGCAATCATTTCAGGAAAACTGAATTGAGATATAGGCTTAAACGGGCTTACCGTATGATTGGAGGAGCTGAACGTGATGAATAGTGAGAGTAAAGTGATTGCATTTATACACGATACAGCAGTTGTTGCTCCTGGAGCACGAATTGCGAAAAATGTTGAAATAGGACCTTACGCTGTAATTGGAGAAAATGTTGAAATCGGTGAGGGTACAGTTATTGGCCCCCATGCGGTAATTGAGGGCTGGACCTCCATCGGCAGGGACTGTCATATTTTCCAGGGAGCATCCATTGGTGAGATTCCTCAGGATTTGAAATTCAAAGGTGAGAAGAGCTATACTTTCATCGGAGACCGTACTACCATCCGTGAGGGTGCTACTGTACATCGTGCAACTGGTGAGGGTGAAGAGACACGTATCGGCAACGATTGTCTCCTTATGGCACTGACCCATGTTGCACACAACTGCATAGTCGGCAACAACATCATCATGTCCAATCTGGCAAGCCTGGCAGGACACGCTGTGGTTGAGGACAGGGCTGTAATCGGCGGTATGGCAGGAATTCACCAGTTTGTAAAAATCGGTCGTAATGCGATGGTTGGCGGAATGTCCAAGATTGTACAGGATGTAGTTCCTTATACTTTGGTTGATGGTCAGCCGGGACATGTTGTGGGCCTGAACAGCGTGGGAATTTCCAGAGCAGGTATACCTATTGAAGCTCGCAGGAATATTAAAAAGGCATATAAGATTCTCTATAGATCCGGACTGAGCCTTGCACAGGCGATTGCTGTAATTGAGCAAGAAGTGGATTCCTGTGAAGAGGTGGAGCATTTCCTCAGATTCCTGCGCAATGCAGACAGAGGTATTTGCAGAGGACGCCGGGAAAATGATTAATTGCAGGCTGAGCCCTGTGGGAGGATTGGTTTTATAATGGAGAAAATTGGACTTCTTGCCGGTATAGGCAGATTGCCAGTTGAATGTGCAAAGGCTGCTAAGAAAATGGGTTTTGAGATTTATGCTGTAGCCCTGCTTCCGGACACAGACAAGGAGCTTAAGGACTGTGTTGCTGATTATGCTGAAATCAGTGTGGCACAGCTGCAGAGCATAATAGATTATTTCAAGAATAACGGAGTAAGCAAGGTAACAATGCTTGGCAAGGTTACTAAGGAAATTCTTATCAGCGGCAATCATGAAATGCCCGATATGCGCATGATGCAGCTTTTGGGTTCTCTGACTGACCGCAAGGATGATACTCTTATGCTGGCGTTTGTTCGTGAGCTGGCGAAGGATGGTCTTACAGCTTTTGACCAGACAGCAATCATCCACATGCTGATGCCCCAGAGAGGAACTGTTACAAAGAGAGTTCCTACAGAGGCAGAAATCAATGATATGAAGTTTGGTCTGAGCACCGCAAGGGAGCTGGGAAGACTTGATATCGGACAGACCGTAGTGGTAAAGGGTATGGCTGTCATGGCTCTTGAGGCCATTGAAGGTACAGATGAGTGCATTAAGCGCGGCGGCAAGCTCGCAAGGGGCGGAGCCGTTGTTGCAAAGGCTGCAAAGCCCCAGCAGGATCTTAGATTTGATGTACCGGCTGTTGGAGTCAGGACAATTGAATCCATGGTTGAATCAGGCTGCAAGGCATTGGTTATAGAGGCAGGCAAGACTATTCTTGTGGATCGTGACAAGGTTGCCGAATTGGCAGATGCCAATGATATCGCTATAGAAGTGATGTAAGTGCTGAGTTTGAGACGCGGTGGATACCTATGAGTATCCTCGCGTCTTTTTGTGCATAGTATAGGGAAAGGAGGCCAGCGGATGAAAATTATGTTTTCCGCCGGGGAAACCTCGGGGGATTTGCACGGTGCAGCCCTGGCAAAGGGCTTAAAGGCTATAGATCCTTCTGTTGAACTGATAGGATTTGGAGGTCCCCAGATGGCCTCTGAAGGTGTGAGGCTGCTGGCGGATATGCGTGACTACAGTGTCATGGGTATCTGGGAGGTAATGAAAAACCTTAAAAAGCTTTTTGCACTGAGAAATAAGCTCATAGATGATATGAAAAGGGAAAAGCCGGACCTTTTGGTGCTCATAGATTACCCGGATTTTAACTGGAGACTTGCTGCAAAGGCAAAGGAAGCCGGTGTGAAGGTCTTTTCCTACATTCCACCTTCTGCCTGGGCATGGAGAAAGGGAAGGGCAAAGTCCTGCTCGGAAATTGCTGATGAATTTGTGGTTCTGTATCCCTTTGAGATGAAGCCATATCAGGAAGCTGGTGCGAAAATAAGCTTCCTTGGAAATCCTTTGGTGGATCAGGTTCAGGGAACAATGTTAAAGGAAGAGGCAAGGGCGTTTTTCAAGGTTCCTAACGGGAAGCGTCCCGTACTGCTTCTCCCGGGAAGCCGCAGACAGGAAATAGCCCTGCTTTTCCCTGTGATGCTGGAAAGTGCAAAGAAGATACAGGAACAGCATCCAGATGTGGAGTTCTATCTTCCAATTGCAGATGGCATCGATAGGTCCGTGCTTGAAGAGATGATTGCAAAGGCTGGGGTGGAGGTTCATCTAACTGAGTCAAATACCTACGACCTTATGTCAATAGGGGAGTTTGCGCTGGCAACCTCCGGTACAGTGGTTCTTGAATCGGCCATAATGGGGCTGCCCTGCATAGTGCTTTACCGCATGTCTCCGCTGACCTATATGGTGGGAAGGATTATGGTACACGTGGAATTTATCAGTCTGCCTAATATTTTGACAGGAAGAGCTGTGATTCCTGAGCTGCTGCAGGATGAGGTTACTCCGGAGCGAATCTTTAGCGAAGCGGAGCGTTTCTTCAGTGAAGATGGCTATGGAGCGAATGTAAGAGCCGGTCTTAAAGAGGCTGTGGAGGCTTTGGGAAGCCCTGGTGGCACCGGTCGTGTAGCGGAATGCATATATGAGTCCGCAAAAAATAAAACAGAGGCATTGCCGGGCGGAGGAGCGCAATGAAGAATTTTAAACGTCTTTTACAATATATTTTGCCATATAAGAAAACCCTGATGGTGGCGGTTGTCTGCATTATGGCTGCTGCAGGTACAAACCTTTATGTACCTATGATTATTAAAGACATGATAGATAAGGTTCTGGCGGAAAAGGACATGCTGATGCTGAACGGAATCGCTGTTGCCATCGTGGTTTTGTTCTTTTTCCGAGGAGTATTCTATTTTGGACAGAGTTACCTCGTGTCTTTTGTTGGCGAGCGTGTTATTATAGATGTTAGGGATATTTTGTTTAAAAAATTCCAGCACATGGGTCTTGCCTACTACGACAAAAAACAGACCGGCGAGGTAATGAGCTACATTACCAACGATGTTGCTGCAATGCAGAATGCAATTATCAACAATCTGATAGAGCTTGTTACAGAAGGGTCAATCCTCATTGGCTCCCTGGCAATGATGGTTTATCTTGACTGGAAGCTCAGTCTGATGACATTGATTACCATACCTCTCGTAGGACAGGCAATGAAGGTTTTCGGCAGAAAGCTTAAGAGGTCTGGTACCGTCATTCAGGAGAGACTGGCGGATATTACTTCACTTCTTCAGGAAAGCATTTCCTCTGTACGAGTGGTCAAGTCCTTCGTCCGTGAGGAATATGAAATCGACAGATTCCACAAGCAGAACGAGCTGAACTTTAAGGCTGTTATGAAAAATGCCCAGCAGATGAGTCTGCTGACTCCTGTGGTGGAGTTCCTTGCAGCTCTTGCTGTTACCCTTATTGTCTGGTTCGGCGGCTATGAGGTTGTAAACGGACATATTACAGCCGGTTCTCTGGTGGCGTTTCTTACCTACGCTGTCAATCTGGCAAATCCTGTTAAGCGTATCAGCCGTGTATATGGCAACGTGCAGAAGGCAATGGCAGCAGCAGACCGTGTATTTGACGTTATGGATCTTCCGGAGATTATTACTAATAAGCCGGATGCAAAGGTTCTTCCGCCTGTTGAGGGTCACGTGAAGTTTGAACATGTGGGCTTTGAGTACAAGGAAGGCGTACCGGCGCTGACTGACGTAAGCTTTGATGTACAGCCCGGACAGATGGTGGCTTTTGTAGGTCCCTCCGGCAGCGGAAAGTCCACGATTGCCAATCTCATTCCACGCTTCTATGATGTTACCTCTGGCTCAGTAACCATAGACGGCATGGATGTGCGGGATGTTACCATGGAGTCTCTTCGTGAGCAGATAGGTATCGTTCCCCAGGAAACAATGCTTTTCAGTGCTACGGTTTTGGAAAATATCCGCTACGGGCGTCTTGATGCCACAGAGGAGGAAGTTATTGAAGCGGCAAAGGCTGCAAATTGCCACGAATTTATCATGGACCTTCCTAATGGATATCAGACAAAAATCGGCGAGCGTGGTTTGAACCTTTCTGGAGGACAGCGCCAGCGCATTGCCATTGCCAGAGCTATATTGAAGAATCCAAGACTTTTGATTCTGGATGAGGCAACTTCAGCGCTGGATACAGAAAGCGAGAAGATTGTTCAGGCAGCATTGGACGATTTGATGGTGGGACGTACAGCCTTTGTTATCGCCCACAGACTCTCGACTATTTTCAATGCAGACAAGATAATTGTTATTGAAAATGGACATATCAAGGAAACAGGAACCCATGAGGAGCTCCTGGCACAGGGCGGGCTTTACAGCACGCTTTATAAAATTCAGTTCAACAAGCAGGAAAAAGAGTAAGTACTGCAGGAATGGGGAAGAGGCATGCAATTACTATATAATATAGCGGCAATCCTCGTGGTCATATTGATCATTCCAGTGTTCATGATTCGTGCGATTCGTGAACGGGGCTTTGTGCAGAGAATCAAGCAGCAGGTTGGTTTTATTCCAAAGGCGGCACTGGAAAAGGTTGCAAATAAAAACTGCATATGGGTGCATGCGGCTTCTGTCGGCGAAATTGTGGCAGCAAGTCCGCTGATAAGGGAGTTCCACAAGGAGTTTCCCAAGACCCCGATTCTTGTATCGGTGGTTACAAACAGCGGCTATGAAATGGCTAACCGCATCATAAAGGATGCGGACAGTATTATTTATTTTCCGCTGGATCTGCCCTGGCTTTCGGGGCATGTTCTTCGCCGTGTTATGCCGCGGATTTTCATGCCGGTGGAAACCGAGCTTTGGCCTAATTTCTTGAAGGCAGCCCGTGAACTTCACATACCGGCTATGATGGTAAACGGACGTATCAGTGAAAAGAGTGTAAAGCGTTATCACCATCTACACAGTATTCTGGATGACATGATACGCACTGTGAAAACCTTTGCAATGCAGTCATCAATTGATGCGGAATACATCAAGCAGCTGGGAGCACCTCCAGAGCTGGTTACTGTTACAGGCAATACCAAATTTGACCAGACATATACCGAGGTTACCCCGGAGGAAAAGCTGTCCATGATTCAGGAAATGGGTCTTGGGGACAACGATGGTATTTTCCTTGCTGGCAGTACTCATAAGGGTGAGGAAGTTTTCGTACTTGATGCTTTTAAGGAGCTTCGTAAGGAATTTCCTAAGGCGAAGCTGGTTATTGCCCCAAGAGAACTTCTCAGAGTATCTGAGATACTTTCCCTGTGCAAAAAATATGGCTTTAATGCAAAGCGCCGCACTGAGCTTCAGCAGAATCTGACAACAGACCATGATATTGTGATTCTGGACACTATAGGCGAGCTTGGAAGAGTCTACAGCATCGGCGATGTCATCTACGTGGGCGGAAGTCTTATCCCCCATGGCGGACACAATATTTTGGAGCCGGCTGCCCATGGAAAGGCAATTATAGTTGGATATAACATGTTTAACTTTAAGGAGACCCATGAACTGTTCTCCAAGAGGGATGCATGTATTACTGTAAATAACAGCAGCGAGCTTACAGAGCAGGTATTGAACCTTTTCCGGGATTCGGACCTTAGGAACCGCATGGAAAAGGAAACCCTTGCTATCTGCAGCGAAAATAAGGGCGCAGCACGCCGTACAGCTGTATTGCTGAGAAAGCTTCTGGAGTCTCAGGAAACTGAGTCTATAAAGGCCACTGAAAAGGTGGAGAATTTCCAGACATATTTCTTCCATCTGCTTCACGACAATGAGAAGCATGGTCTTGGTATGAAGCTTCTCATTAAGGTACTTTATGTTTTCTCAATTCTTTATGGCGGACTTGTCAACTTGAAGCTGCTTGGCTACAAGGTTGGAATTTTCAAGCGGAAAAAACTGGACTGCTATGTTATTTCTCTCGGAAACATCACAGTGGGCGGTACAGGAAAGACTCCTACAGCCCAGCGTCTGGCAAAGGATATTCATGACATGGGCTACCGTGTGGTAATCCTGAACCGTGGCTATCGAGCAAAGTGGCGTGGCGATGTGGGAATAGTTTCCAACGGAAGAGAGCTTCTCATGAGCGCTCCAATGGCCGGTGACGAGGCATACATGCTTGCAAAGCATCTGCCGGAGGTTCCGGTGCTCATCGGTCCGGACAGAGCTGTAACAGGCAAATACGCCATTGAGCATTTCGGTGCAGAAGTGGCAATCCTGGATGATGGTTACCAGCACTGGCAGCTGAAAAGGGATATGGATATTGTCCTTATTGACTCAGTAAATGTATTTGGCAATAATTATATGCTGCCAAGAGGTACACTGAGAGAGCCGATTCCACACCTAGAGCGTGCAGATGTATGTCTCCTTACCAAGGTGGACCAGGCTGCAGCAGGTTCCTTGGAATACATTCATGACACCATCAGTAAATATGATAACAAGGCACTGGTTGTGGAAAGCATTCATCAGCCAAGGGCTTTCGTGGAGCTTTCAGATTGGTATGCCAATATAGGTGCAGAGGGGATTCCAGTTTCCAAGATGAAGGGGAAACGGATGGTAGCTGTTTCAGCAATTGGAAATCCCACATCCTTTGAACAGACACTGAAGGATTTAGGCGTAATGGTTCTGGAAAGTCTCCGATTCCCAGATCATCATGACTATACTGAGGATGAAATGCATGATGTGATGGATCAGGCCATACGGGAGGATGCTGAGGCAATTGTTATAACAGAAAAGGATGCTGTAAAGATTCCTGTTCCGGATGTGAGCCGCAGCAGGGGTGAAAATGGCGTGCTGATTCCGATATATGTTCTCTGCGTTGAGGTTACATTCCTTGAGGGCGGCAGAGATTTCCGACTGCTGCTGCAGGACAAGCTGGACAAGCAGGTTCATGTTCACGAAGCGGATATTGAGTTTAAGGATATGTAAAAGGGGATGAACCCATATGAAGGTTTTATGTGTTATTCCAGCTAGATATGCCTCCACAAGGCTTCCGGGAAAACCGTTGGCAGATATTGCAGGAAAGCCCATGATATGCCGTGTATATGAGGCGGCATCCGGTGCGAAACGCCTTGCAGGTGTGGTGGCAGCAGTGGATGACAGCCGTGTGTATGATGCGGTTGTTTCTGGCGGCGGAAAAGCCATGATGACAAGGAAGGACCACGCAACTGGTACAGACCGTCTGGCAGAGGTGGCTGAGGCATACAGCGATATGGATGTTATCATCAATGTCCAGGGGGACGAGCCGCTGATTGATCCTGAGCTTATCGATGCTTTGGCACTGGAGTTTGAAAAGGATTCGGAGCTTTGTATGGCAACGGTCAGAACCCCAATGCATTCCGAAGAAGAGATGAAAAATCCCAACAATGTAAAGGTTGTTGCTGATAAAAACGGATATGCACTTTATTTTTCCAGATCCCTTATGCCTTATCCAAGGGAAAATACTGGCTGCACGGTATATAAGCACATCGGCATATATGCCTACCGCCGGGATTTCCTGCTGGGCTACGCAAAGCTTCCACAGACTCCGCTGGAGCAGACGGAAAGTCTTGAGCAGCTTAGGGCATTGGAAAATGGATACCGGATAAAGGTAATAGATACTGACAAAAAATTTGTGGGTGTTGACACCACGGAAGATTTGGCAGAGGTTAATAAAATTTTTGCTGAGAGAAATTAAGAAAAGCTTTTGAGCCGTAAGAAGAAAGGTGGCTATTAGTAATGAATACAGTAAAAATAGGTAACTACAGCGTGGGAAACGGAGCACCACTCCTTCTTATGGCAGGACCCTGCGTACTTGAGGGACTGGACCGCTGTCTCTACATCGGCCGTACCATAAAGGAAATAGCAAACCGTCTTGGAATGCCCTATGTATTTAAGGCATCCTTTGATAAGGCAAACCGTTCATCCTTCAATGGCTTCAGAGGCCCGGGGCTGGAAAAGGGACTGGAAATGCTTCAGACCATAAAGGATGAGCTTCAGGTGCCCATTGTTACAGATGTTCATAAGGAAGAGCAGGTTCTTCCGGCAGCAAAGGTTGCGGATGTTATCCAGATTCCGGCATTCCTCTGCCGTCAGACTGACCTTCTTTTTGCAGCAGCTCAGAGCGGTGCTGTGGTAAATGTAAAGAAGGGGCAGTTCATGGCTCCAAAGGATATGCTGAATGTGGTGGACAAGCTTCATGAGGGCGGCTGCAGCGAAATCATGCTGACAGAGCGTGGAGCATCCTTTGGCTACAATAATCTGGTTGTGGATATGCGTGCATTCCCAATCATGCGTGAATTTGGCTATCCTGTAATTTTTGACGCAACCCACAGTGTACAGCTGCCAGGCGGCGCAGGAAGCTGCTCTGCCGGAAACCGTGAGTATGTGGAGTATCTCCTGAGAGCTGCAGTGGGCTGCGGAGTAGACGGACTCTTTATGGAGGTTCACGACAATCCTGAGGAGGCTCTCTGCGACGGTCCTAACATGGTATATCTGGACAAGCTTGAGGATATACTGAAGGATGCTGTGGCTATTCATGAAATCGTAAGAAAGAAACTGTGATACTTCGGAGGAAGCTATTGTGATAAAAGAACGTGCAACAGAAACGCTTAAAATTGAAGCGGATGCAGTGCTGAAGCTGATTCCACGTATTGATGATGAATTTGAGCGAGCTGTAAATCATATACTTTCCTGCAAGGGAAGAACTATTGTTACTGGAATGGGAAAGTCAGGACATGTGGGAAGAAAGATTGCTGCAAGTCTTGCCAGCACCGGAACACCCTCGTTTTTCGTACATCCGGCGGAAGCTTTTCACGGAGATCTGGGAATGGTCACGGAGCACGATGTTGTCATTGCAATATCCAATAGCGGAGAGACCAATGAGGTAATTAATATTGTGCCAATCATCCGCCGTATCGGAGCATCTCTCATTGCTCTGTGCGGAAGACGGGAGTCCTCCCTTGGGAAAAATGCGGATTTCTTTATTGACTGCGGTGTGGAAAAGGAAGCCGATCCCATGAATCTGGCGCCCACAGCAAGCACCACTGCCACCCTTGCCATGGGAGATGCCATTACCGTGGCTCTCCTTTCAGCAAGAAATTTCACGGCACAGGATTTTGCTGTATTCCATCCGGGGGGATCCCTTGGAAGACGGCTTTTGCTTACAGTGGAAAATGTAATGCACACCGGGGAAAACAATCCGATTATTCATTATTCAAGAACTGCCAAGGAAGCTCTTTTCATGATGACAGACAAGGGGCTTGGAGCTACTTCTGTGGTGGATGATAATGGGAAGTTCATTGGTCTGGTGACAGACGGAGATATCCGCAGAAGCCTTGCAAAGGGCAGCGAGTTCCTGGATGCTTCTGTTGAGGAACTTATGACCAGGTCTCCGCAGACCATTACCAAGGACAAGTTGGCAGCTTCCGCACTTTCAATGATGGAAAAGCATCAGCCAAGGCCGATTACCGTTCTTCCTGTTATTTCCGAGGACAATGAGCCTATAGGAATCATTCATCTTACGGATCTTCTCCGTCAGGGGGTTGTTTGATATGCAGATGAAGGAAGATGCTGTTCAGCGTGCGAAAAAAATCCGTGTGGCAATTTTTGACGTGGACGGAGTTCTGACAGACGGAAATATTAACTGGGGTCCGGAGGGGGAAGTGTTCAAGTCCTTTTCCTGCAAGGATGGACTGGGAATAACTCTTTGGCACAGAAGCGGTGGAAAGTCCGCCATTATTTCCGGCAGAGACGGCCGTCTGGTAACTGGCCGCATGGAGCCGCTGGGCATTCATGATTTTTGGTATAAATGTGCGGATAAACGCCAGGCATACAGGGAGCTGTGTGAAAAATTCAAAGTTGCTCCAGAGGAAACACTGTACATAGGAGACGATATAATAGACCTTCCTCTTATGAAGCAGGCTGGGCTTGCTGCATCACCTTCAGACGGAGCTGCGGAGGCAAGGGAATATGCACAGCTGGTGTCAGATTTCCCTGGAGGAAAGGGCGCTGTCCGTGAAATTATGGAATTTGTTATGAAGGTACAGGGCAGCTGGGGAAGACTTGTGGCCCAGTACATGGAGGACGCACCTATTGAAAATTCTGCTCAATAGGTATAAACTCTCTTTTATCGGGAGATAATTGTTGGGGGCAATTGCGTAATATGATTTACAAGACATTGATGATGCTGAGCCGTATCTGCTGCCATATGCCACATTCATGGCTTTTGGCAATGGGCAAGGGGCTTGGAATCCTGTATTATAAACTTATAAAGAAGCAAAGGGAGCTTGCCATAAAGCAGATCCGCAGGTCGCTGGACCTGTCACAGGAAGAGGCTGAGCGCATTATACGCCAGTCCTTTATAAACATGGGAAGAAATTTCTTTGAGGTGCTTTACATGCCGCATCTCAACAAAGAAAATTTCAGCCGTTATATTGAAATTGACCATCTTGAAAGGATGGAGGCGGCTTTGGCTGAAAAGCACGGCGTGGTGGTGCTCACAGGCCATGTGGGCAACTGGGAATGGCTTTCTGCGGCCTTTACCATGAATGACATGCCCGTTACCGCCATTGCAAAGCCACAGCCCAATATGCAGTATACCCGTGTTTTGGACGACCTCAGGGCAACAATCAATGTGGAAATATTTTCCCGTGGAACCAGTGAGCTGCTGGCTGCTGCCCGAGCCTTGAAACATGGAAAAATTCTTGGCTTCCTTGCGGATCAGGACGGCGGCCCCGGAGGAGCCTTTGTGCCGTTTTTTGGAAAGCTGGCATCCTCGCCAATGGGTGCGGCAGTTTTTGCGAAAAAATTTAATTCACCAGTTCTTCCAGCATTTATTCTCCGTCAGCCTGACGGCCATCATAAGGTTGTCATAGGGGAAGTTATGCACTATGAGGATACTGGAGATTCAGACAAGGATTTGTATGATTTTACCTATAAAATGACTAAGATTATAGAGAAGATTATTAGAGAAAATCCAACTCAGTGGCTTTGGTTCCAGCATCGGTGGAATACTCCGCCGGATGAGCAGAAACAGAAGCATCATGTTGTTAAATCAGAGGGTGAAGCATGAGTAAACAGGTAAAAGCTATAATCGCCATATCAATCATTATTCTTGTTTGTCTGATTGTCTGGGCTGTCCGCTCTGTCCCACAGCCGCCGGATACTGACTCTGTCCAGGTGAATACTGTGATGAAGTATGACGGCAATACTATCCGTGAGGAAAAGAACGGCAAGGTTATCTGGGAGCTTACAGCAGATGATATATCCGTGGATAAGGATACCCAGAATGCTGAAATGACCAATATCAAGGCCAAGTATTACAGCGAAGACGGTCAGGAAGTAGGTATTACAGCGCCTCATGGCCGCTATGAAAATGGCAGCCGCAATATTAAGCTTGATGGCGGTGTAAAGGGAGAAACAAATGACGGGGCAAAGCTAACTAGCAAGGAGCTTATCTGGAATGCCAAGGCATCAAAATTGATTGCCAAGGGGGATGCAAAGATTGAGCGTGAAAGCGAGCATATGAAGGCCCGGGGCAATACAATCGAAAGCTCCAACTCCTTCCAGCGCTTTAAAGTAAAAGGCAAGGCCCATATCGAAAAGGGGAACTGACATGAGTAAAATTTTCAAAATAAAAACTATGCTGCTTGCCATGACTGTAGCAATGGTGATGGCTGGCAATACTCTGTACGCAGCAGGAGAGCCTACTTCCCTGGACGGGGATGAGGTTGAATATGATATGAAAACCGGTGTTATCAAGGCAAAAGGTCATGTGCTCATGAAGCAGGGAGATCTTAAGGTGACTGGCAACAAGGCTGAGTATAACACCAAGACAAAGTTCGGCAAAGCCAATGGAAATGTTATTGCTGTGCAGAGGGATACCCGTGTAATTGCGGATAAGGCAACCCTTAATAAAAAGAATGTTCTTGTGGCTGAGGGAAATGTCCATGGTTCCCAGGCTGACAAGAACTTTGCCGGACCCCGTGCAGACTACTTCTCTGATAAAGAGTATGTAATTATGCCGAAGGGCGGAAGCATTTCTGATGCGGATGGAACAGTAACAGCTGACAAGATTGAGGGCTGGCTCAAAAGGGATTATTTCAAGGGCACAGGCAATGCACATCTCGTAAGCCCTGCAAACAACCTTGAAGCTGGTGGAAATACCATCGACTATTATGGCAAAAAGGAAGGCAAGGCTGTGCTTACAGGGAATGCCTGGGCTGTACAGGACAACAACAAGCTGAACAGCAAACGCCTGGTGGTATATCTGGAAGAAAACGGCAAGGCTGAGGCAAAGGCTCAGTAATCTAAGGAGACCTTGTCAGTACTTGGACTGGAGGATGCGCATTTGTATATTGAGGCTAAGGAACTTGTAAAGACATATAAAAACCGCAATGTGGTAAATGGAGTTTCATTACGTGTAGATAAGGGCGAGATAGTGGGACTGCTGGGACCTAATGGTGCCGGAAAAACCACAACATTCTACATGATAGTGGGATTGGAGCAGCCGTCACATGGACAGGTATATCTCGATGATGTGAAAATCGGCAAAATGTCCATGCACCAGCGTGCTGAAATGGGAATCAGCTACCTTGCACAGGAGGCTTCCATCTTTAGATCCCTCACTGTGGATGAAAATATAATGGCAATTCTCGAGACATTGCCAATCTCCAAGGAAGAGCAGAAAAATAAACTTCAGTCATTGCTGGAAGAATTCCATATAACTCATGTTCGTGAGCGTAAAGGTACTGAGCTTTCCGGTGGTGAGCGACGCCGTGTGGAGATAGCCAGATGTTTGGCGCTGGAACCACAGTTTATTTTGCTTGATGAGCCATTTGCAGGAGTTGACCCAATAGCTGTTGCGGATATTCAGCAGATTATCCAGCATTTGAAAAACAGAGGTATTGGAATACTGATTACAGACCACAATGTACGTGAGACTCTGCGCATAGTTGACAGGGCATATATTCTGAACAATGGTGAAATCCTTATTGAAGGTGACAGTGAAACTATTGCTGCCAACGAGCTGGCTAAGAAATTCTACCTTGGCGATAACTTTACTTTGTAAATAGGAGAGACATCAAGATGCATATACGTATTTTAGACAAATACATATTCAGAGAGGTCTTGAAGACGCTCCTATTTGGAATATGTGCTTTTTCTGCTGTTTTTATAGGTTCCGGAACCCTGTTCCGTATCGCACAGTATATAACTGACTACGGTGCTTCAGTTCAGTCAGTGCTGAAGATTTTCGTTTTCAGCCTGCCGGGTGTAATCATCTACACCTTCCCAATGTCAATGCTTCTTGCAAGTCTGCTGACCTTTGGCAGACTTTCAAGTTCCAGCGAAATTACAGCCATGAAGTCCTGCGGCATCAGCTTCCGCCGCATTGCCACTCCGGCAATTATACTGGGATTTCTTGTGAGCATTTTTGCCATGGCGTTTAATGAGTATGTGGTTCCTTGGGCAAATGAGGCATATGCAAATGTTCTCTACTATGAGATTCAGGGAAATACCCAGCCAAAATCTCAGGATCATATTATCCTAAAGCAGTTTGACAATAATGTAATTGAGAGACTGGTATATGCCCGTCGTTATGATGCAGAAACAAATACCATGCAGGGTGTAACCATGCAGGAATTTGACAAGGGTAATGTAAGCCATGTAGAAAATGCTGATTACGCTGAGTGGAAGAGCGATGAATGGGTTATGCACAACGGTGTCATTTATGATGTGTCCGATGGTGAAAGCAGCCATATAATGCACTTCAATACTCAGGTTCTTCCGATAAACTACAGCCCTACCCAGATTTTAAGGGAACAGAAGAAGCCGGAGGAAATGACCATAAGAGATTTGCGCCAGCAGATTGAAATCATGAAAAACCAGTATGTGGATACCAAGAAGCTGGAGACTGAGCTTTATCAGAGATTCACAATACCTATGGCGAGCTTTATATTTACCCTGGTGGGCGTGCCCCTTGGTCTCAGACCGAACCGCAGCAGCTCCTCTACGGGTTTTGCACTCAGTTTGATAATAATTTTTGTATATTACAGTCTTATGACACTGGCAGGAGCGATTGCCCAGGGAGGTACTGTAAATCCGGCTTATGCTGTATGGCTGCCTAATGCCATAGGCTTGGTGCTGGGCGTGTATCTCATGTACCGTGCGTCAAGATAAGGAAATAGAGTATTTTTTGGAAGGGAGATGTAAAAGCACATGGATGGAGTTTTGCTCATAATTGTTCTGGTTATAACCGGTGGCTGCATAGCTTTTATCGGCGACAGACTGGGCTCCAAAATCGGAAAAAAACGACTCTCCTTATTTGGTCTTCGTCCACGGCACACCTCCATTCTGGTTACCATACTGACCGGCGTAACTATTACAACGCTTACCTTTGGCGTGCTGTCCGTTGCATCTGAAAATGTGCGGACAGCCCTTTTTGGCATGAAAAAACTCAATCAGAAGATAACGGATACCCAGAATCAGCTCAATGATGCCAACAGGGATCTTGAGTCCGCAAAACAGCAGCAGGCTGACACCGAGGCTCAGCTTGTGGATTTGAGAAATCGTGCAAAGGATTTGTTGGAGGGAAATAAGCAGTTGGAAAATGCCAATAGGGAGCTGCTGAACAGCAATAACTCCCTTATGGCTGACAACCAGAGACTGGATGCCATGAATTTCGAGCTGGAGGGAAGCAACAACCAGCTTAAAAGTGACAACAGCAAGCTAACAGGTGATAATGCGGCTCTTCAGACGGATAAAAAGATGCTGACTGAGCAGTCTGAAAGGCTGCGGCAGGGCATTCAGCTTATGCGTGAAGGGGATATAGTATTTAAAGCTGGGGAAGTACTGGCTGTAGGTGTAATTAAGGGCGGCACAGATCCCAAGACCATTAAGGAACAGTTTGACGGCCTCATGCAGGCGGCCAACCGCTCTGTTGAAGGACGGCTTGGGGATACTGTAAAGGATAAAAATATCTGGATTTATCAGCCAGAGTATGACAAGGCTGCAGATTTCATATCCAAGAGTGCACATGACTATGTTGTGCGCATAGTTGTGGCAGGAAATCTTGTCCGGGGAGAAGCTGTTACTACATCATTGCAGCTTTATCAGAACAGTACAATTTACAAGGATAATGAATTTATTCTTGCACGGCCCTTTAAGCTCCATGGCTCCGAGGAGGAGGCAGAGCAGGCAATGATGGCATTCCTGCAGGATATCAATGAGGCAGCAACCTCCAAGGGAATTTTGCCGGATCCAATCAGAGGCTCTGTAGGCATAATTGAGGGAAATCAGATTTACGATATTATAAATCAGCTGCGGCCCATTACAGGAACCGCTCTCCTGACAGCCTATGCAAAGGGAGATACGGATGCTTTGGGACCATTGAGAATTTACATAAGGGTTGATACCCAATGATAAAATTAAATGAGGAATACACCGTAGCCGCTGTGGATCCTGGTCGGGATAAATGTGGCTTTGCGGTGATGGATTCATCGGAAAAGATTTTGTACCAGAAGGTAATAGACACAGCTTCACTGGAAAAAGCTGTGGAAGAAGCCAAAAAGAAGTATGGCTTCAAGGTGCTGATTCTGGGAAATGGTACAACCAGCAGGAAGGCAGAGGAAAGGCTGAAAAATGCGTTTTCTGAGCTTTCCGTCATGGTTGTGGACGAATATAGAACTACGGAAATGGCAAAGAAGGAATACTGGAAGGCAAATCCACCTAGGGGACTGAAAAGGCTGATTCCTTTGGGCATGCAGGTCCCTCCTGTGCCAGTGGATGACTTTGTGGCTGTGATTTTGGCCCGTAGATTTGTAAACGGGAAAAACAGCTGAGCTGTGTATTTTAGGATTGGGCTTCGTACAGGGAGGAATATATTATGGCAGATCCTCAGTCAAGACCGGATTGGACCGAATATTTTTTGGACATTGCCAAGGCGGTTGGACGTCGTTCTACATGCCTTAGGAGAAAATACGGCGCTATAATAGTTAAGGATAAGATTATCATTAGTACAGGTTATAACGGCGCTCCGAGAGGAGAGGCTAACTGTATTGATACCGGATGCTGCGAGCGTGAGCGGCTGAATGTCCCCAAGGGGCAGAACTACGAGCTTTGCGTGGCTGTCCATGCGGAGCAGAATGCAATCATAAACGCAGATCCGGCAAAAATGGAAGGGGCAACAATATATGTTGTTGGCTTCAATGCGGATGGTACGCTTGCCTCTGGAAAGCCCTGCCTCCTTTGCAGGAGGATGCTCAGAAATGCAATGCTGAAGGAAGCTGTATATCTGGAAACCGATGGAAGCATAGTAAGGGTGAATCCACGGGATATTCACGATTAATTTATCCATTTTGTGCAAGTTCATGCGGCGTTCTCTATTCATTGACATTGACCTGCCTGTGATGTAGAATAGGCTTGTTATAACGCCATTGTTCTAGTTTTTTCTAGTTATAACGGAGTTTTGTGCACTGGTTAGGTGCTTGCTGCAGATATGTTCTGTAGAAAAGGAGTGCGACAGAGATGTCAAATTTTTTCTGGGCGTTCATCATTGCTTTTGCTGTGGCGCTTATTGCTACACCGGGTGTGATACTGCTGGCGAAAAAAACAGGTGCCATTGACGCCCCGGATGCAAGAAAGGTACATAAAAAGCCTATTCCCAGAATAGGCGGAATAGCTATATTTATAGCTTTTATGGTGGCTATTCTTACCGGTATGGAATTTCACGTTCTGACGGATGAGGTTCGTACAGAGCTTACCGGACTGCTTCTTGGCGGTACAGTGATTTTTGTAGTGGGACTCATAGATGACTATGTGAACCTGCCAGCAAAGGTAAAGCTTTTAGGACAGATTGCGGCAGCCTGTGTTGTTGTTGCCTTTGATGTAAGAATCGATTTTATCACAGATCCCTTTGGGGATTATTTGTTCCTTGAGTATTTTGCTGTTCCCGTTACAATTTTCTGGATTGTGGGACTTACCAATACAGTAAATCTCATTGACGGACTGGACGGGCTTGCAGCAGGAGTTTCTGGAATAGCTGCAATCACTATATGTCTTGTGGCTGTTCAGCAGGATTTTCTGCTGGTGGCTGTTCTTACAGCGGCACTGGCCGGTGCAGCAGCTGGATTTCTGTACTACAACTTCAATCCGGCGAAAATCTTTATGGGAGACAGTGGAAGTCAGTTTCTAGGCTTTATGCTGGCTGGTATTTCTGTTATAGGTGCGGTAAAGAGCACAGCAACAATAGCTCTTATAATACCGATTCTTGCATTGGGACTTCCAATAATGGATACATCTTTTGCAATTATCCGCCGCTATAGGGGCGGTGTGCCAATCTTCAAGCCGGACAAGGGACATCTGCATCACCGTCTGCTGGACATGGGATTTACCCAGAAGCAGGCTGTGCTCCTGATGTACGTGATTTCCGCTCTCCTGGGTCTCAGCGCTGTGGTGCTTAACGGAGTGTCCAACGGTATTGCGGTTTTCATCGTGGTATGCGTTCTGGCAGTTGTGTTCCTTGGGGCAAAGAAGCTTGGAATTTTCACAATGAAGAAAACGACTCAGACTCGCTGATAAAATACACAGGATAGACATTTAGGTATATCTTTTTTTCCGGGCAGGTAGCGGAAAAGCAGCTGTGGAAGGGGAAGAATTATGGATAAAAAAATCAAGGTCATGACAGTATTTGGGACACGTCCTGAGGCAATCAAGATGGCACCCGTTGTTTTGGAGCTTGCGAAGTATCCGGACAAGATTACTCCTGTGGTTGCTGTTACGGCGCAGCATAGAGATATGCTGGACCAGGTTTTAAACCTGTTTGATATTAAGCCGGACCACGATTTGGATATTATGGCGGCAGGACAGACTTTGTTTGATATTACCACCAAGGCAATGATGGGGCTGGATAAGGTACTGACAGAGGAAAAGCCAGATATCGTGCTGGTTCATGGTGACACTACCACCACATTTGCCGGTGCATTGGCTGCATATTATCATCAGATTCCAGTGGGGCATGTGGAGGCAGGTCTCCGAACCCACAACAAGTATTCCCCCTTCCCGGAGGAAATGAACCGCAAGCTGACAGGATCCATTGCAGACATGCATTTTGCGCCTACAGATACAGCTGAGGCAAATCTTCTTCGTGAAGCTACGGAGGTTGAAAATATTTTCGTTACAGGTAATACTGTTATTGATGCACTGCATCATACTGTACGTGATGATTATGAGTTCACTGACGAGCTTTTAAAGGATATTGACATGGACGGAAAGCGCATTATCCTTGTTACAACTCACCGCCGTGAGAACCTTGGGGAGCCTATGCGCCACGTTTACAAGGCGCTCCGCAGACTCACTGAGGATTTGGACAATGTGGAAATCGTGTTCCCTGTTCATAAGAATCCAAAGGTTCGTGAAGTTGTTGCAGAGGAGCTTGGCGGACTGGAAAAGGTACATCTCATTGATCCTCTGGACTATGAGCCTTTTGCAAATCTCATGAACAAGGCAAGCCTGATTCTCACTGATTCCGGCGGAGTTCAGGAGGAGGCCCCTGCACTTGGAAAGCCTGTGCTTGTACTTCGTGATACCACAGAACGTCCTGAAGCTGTGTCCGCAGGAACTGTTAAGCTCATAGGCACTGACTGTCAGCGTGTCTATGATGAAGCAAAACTTCTTCTCACAAACAGCGATGAATATACCCGTATGGCTGAATCATGCAATCCCTATGGCGACGGACAGGCTGCCCGTAGAATTGTTGAGGCTATTCTTTATAAATTTAACATGGCTGAATCACGTCCGGATGTATTCCAGCCGTGATAGACATTTAAAGCTATACAGCTGCTGGGGCGTGCCGGCGGCTGTATTTTTTACAAGCCTGCTTATTAGAAATGGTGGTGATGGGCTTGGAGGATAATAATCCCATTACAGGACTGAAAAATGTATCCAATATGGAGCTGGATGATGATGTGGGAAGGCTGGAGCTTTCCGAACATCCCCGTGAGATGGTATCTGGAAAACAGGAGGATGAATCCCTGTCCAGGCTTAAAAAGAAAATATCCAGCCACAGGGCTGAAGGAATTACAGAGGCTGGACTTGGTACAGCAAATAAGCATGGAAAGTCCAGCGGACTTCAGCAGGCTGTACATGCATTTTCCTTTCTTGGAGGAATAGGAATTTATTTCTGCATTGTACTTGGAATATGTATGTTTGTTGGAAATCTTGCTGACGAGCATCTTGGCCTTAATAATAAGGGCAAGCTTCTGGGGATTATTATTGGTTTTCCGATAGCCATTTATTCAGTTATAAAACAAGTAAAGAATGCTAAGTAGAATTTATCCTACAATAAACAACAGTTATTTATCCTATATGGTGTAAGAATCTGTTTCTAAATGCGTATATAGCCAATGAAATGGGTAATTTTTGAAGGATAAAATGGTAAATTGTCGAAATGATACAAGTGTAGTTGTTAATTTCCGGTGAGGATTTTACACAGCTATTTGTATATCCAAACAAAGGCAGTGAAGGGAATTTTCTCCTTGTAATTTCTGCCGGAGGAGGAGTATGAAGGTTATTTCATCAGCCTACATGAAGCGCCTGATAAAAATATGGGGCATCCTGTTCATCATGGCTGCAATAAATTTTATTGCGGCGGAGCAATGGATTGGAATTCCTGCGTTTTTGGCAGGCGGAGTCACCGCCGGGCTGTTCTGGCTAATTACAGCTGAACGGCTTTGGCGAAGTGCAAACATGGGCACAGCAAAGGGAAAGCAGCATATGCTCATTGGTTTTATCCTGAGACTTCTGATGATGCTGCTGGTATTTGCAGCTGCGATTAATGCGTCAGGGCTTATTTTCGGAGCTGTTGTCAGCGGTTTTCTCAGTCTGTACCTGCTGGCTTTGCTGCTGCTCATCCTAGGGAATCTCCGCAAAGCTTTTGATGGCTGATGTGAGTGGCGAAGAATCGTCATTGAGGGCGGAGCGCCGTGAGGCACGCTGCTTTATCAAGGAATGAAGGAGGTAAAATCAATGCATGAAATTGGTGTTCGCGAGGTTGTGGAATTCGCGGGCTTTCAATTCAACATCGAAACCTTGATTATGACATGGATATCCATGGCGGTGGTATTGCTTATAGCCATTTTGGCAACACGTAATCTGTCACTTGTTCCAAAAGGATGGCAGAATGTTGTTGAAATGATAGTAACATCCCTTCATAGTCAGATTGATGCGAATATGGGCCCAAAAGGGCGCAATTTTGCCCCACTTATTATTACACTGTTCATGTTTCTGTTGGTTTCCAACTGGCTTGGCCTGGTTCCAACCATGGCTTCCCCTACCAATGACTTGAACACCACATTGGGTCTGGCACTGTTCATAATTGTTCTAATGCATATTTCCGGTCTGTATTACAAGGGCGGCAATTACATCAAGCATTTCTTTCAGCCGGTGTCAGTATTTGTGATTATTAATGCTATTGAGGAATTGGCAAAACCAATTACGTTGGCATTCCGTCTATTCGGCAACATTCTTGCAGGTGAGATTCTCATCATCATACTGCTGAAGCTGGTGCCTATATGGATGCCGATACCGAGTGTTCTGTGGCTCGCCTTCAGTATTTTTATCGGCGGAGTTCAGGCATTCATTTTCACGATGCTTTCCATTGCATATATCGGTGGAGCAATACGTAACAGTCATTGATTTTGATTAATTTATTGTCTTTAAGGAGGATTTTTTACATGGAAAACGCAATTATGGTAGCTGCTGCTTTAATCGGTGCAGGTCTCTGCATGGGTCTTGCTGCAATCGGAGCAGGTCTTGGTGATGGTCTCGTAACTTCTCATTTCATCGATGGTATCAGCCGTCAGCCGGAAGCAAAGGATACTCTTTTCACCAACACCCTTATTTCCGTTGGTCTGATCGAGGCAATGGCAATCATCGCAACAGTTATTGCACTGATCATGCTCTATGCTAACCCACTTATCAAGTAATAGTGCTGCAGTCAGCATTTTAAGTAAGGGGAGGTATAGCAATTGATAGATTTAAATGCGACATTCTTTGCGCAGATTCTCAACTTCCTAATCCTCGTTGCACTCCTTAGATATTTCTGCTACAAGCCGGTTGTACGTATGCTTAAGGCACGCCAGGACCGTATTGCAGAGAGTATAGAAAAGGCTGATGCCGATGCGGCTGAGGCTGAGAAGCTTCTTGAGGAAAACAGGGCAAAGCTTGCCCAGGCAGGAGCGGAGGCTCAGAGCATTACTGACCGTGCCGAGCAGCGTGCACGTGCAGAGCGTGAGGCATCCATTGCCGAAACCAGGAAGGATATAGAGAAGCTGAAGAAGGCTGCCGAAGCAGAGATTCAGCGCGAGCGCGAGCGTGCAGAGGAGAATCTCCGTGCCCAGGTTGTCCAGCTTTCTATGGAGGCTGCTGGCAAGGTTATATCTAAAAATCTTGATTCGGAGGAAAATGAGAAGATCATTAATGACTTCATCAATAATCTGGACAAGAGCAAGCTTGGTGATTTGTCATGTTAAATCTTCAGCTTGCGCGCAAATACGCCAAGGCTATCTTTGAGATTGCCAGAGACGAAAATAAGCTTGATGAATATGGCGAGGAGCTGGCGCTGGCTGGCAGGCTGGTGGCAGAACATCCCGAGCTTCGTGCTTTCCTGGGTAACCCCAAGGTTCAGCGTGAAGACAAGAAGGATATCCTCAGTAAGCTGTTAAAGGACGATTTGTCCAAGATGACTTACAATTTTATAATGCTTTTGGTGGACAAGAGACGTGACAGCCTCATTGAGGCAATCAGCCACGAGTACATGCTTCTCTCCAACAAGGAGCAGGGCATTGTAATAGCAGATGTCACCGAAGCATTCCCGATGACCGGTTCCCAGGAGGAACGCCTGAAGCAGAAACTGGAAGAAATCACTGAAAAGACCGTACAGATAAGACACCATATTGATGAGCGCATTATCGGCGGAGTGATTGTCCAGATGGGCGATAAGCGTATCGATGGAAGTGTAGCCGGCCAGATGCAGAGCTTGAAAAAGCAGCTGCTGGCAAGTATGTAAGAAAATTGGGGTGACAGCGAAGTATGAAAATGAATCCGGAAGAAATAACATCCATCATCAAGAATCAGATTCAGAATTACGACGTTGATCTGAATATTGATGAGACCGGTACTGTTATAGAGATCGGTGACGGCATCGCCCATATCCATGGACTTTCAAAGGCTATGGCAGGCGAGCTTCTCGATTTCGGAAATGATGTATATGGTTTGGTCCTGAACCTTGAGCAGGACAATGTAGGTGCCGTTATCCTTGGTGGCGATACAGCCATTGAGGAGGGAGACACCGTTAAGCGCACCGGCAAAATCATGCAGGTGCCTGTTGGCGAAGCAATGATCGGCCGTGTTGTAGACGCACTGGGCCGTCCTATCGATGGCAAGGGTGCAATCAACGCAACTGAGTATCGTCCTGTTGAGTACAATGCTCCTGGTATTGCAGACCGCAAGTCTGTACATGAGCCGCTTCAGACCGGTATCAAGGCAATCGATGCACTGGTTCCTATCGGACGTGGACAGCGTGAGCTTATCATCGGCGACCGTGGTACAGGAAAGACAGCTATTGCTGTAGATACCATTTTGAACCAGAAGGGTCAGAACTGTATCTGCGTATACGTAGCAATCGGCCAGAAGGCTTCCACCGTAGCACGTGTTGTTAAGACTTTTGAAGACAATGGTGCAATGGATTACACTATCGTAGTTGCTGCAACAGCTTCTGACAGCTCACCGCTGCAGTATCTGGCTCCTTATGCCGGTGTTGCAATGGCTGAGTATTTCATGTACAAGGGCAAACATGCACTCTGTGTGTATGATGACCTTTCAAAGCATGCGGCAGCATATCGTGCAATGTCCCTGCTTCTCCGCAGACCGCCAGGACGTGAGGCGTACCCTGGTGATGTATTCTACTTACATTCCAGACTTTTGGAGCGTGCCGCAAAGCTCTCCGATGAGCTGGGGGGCGGTTCTATCACCGCACTGCCAATCATCGAGACTTTGGCTGGCGACCTTTCAGGATACATTCCTACAAATGTAATTTCCATTACAGATGGTCAGATTATGCTTGAGACCGATGCATTCAACTCAGGTATCCGTCCGGCAATCAATGTAGGTCTTTCCGTATCCCGTGTAGGTGGCAGCGCACAGATTAAGGCAATGAAGCAGGTTGCTGGTACAATGCGTCTGGATCTGGCTCAGTATCGAGAGCTGGCGGCATTCTCCCAGTTTGCATCCGACCTTGATAAGGATACCAAGGAGCAGCTGGACCGTGGTGCCCGCATGGTTGAGACTCTGAAGCAGCCTCAGTACAGCCCACTTCTGGTTCAGGACCAGGTGCTTATCGTTTACACCGCTGTACACGGCTACCTGTCTGATATTCCTGTCAGCAAGGTCGTTGCATTCCAGAATGACTTTATCAGATTCATGCAGACTACTCATGATGAAATCCGTCAGGAAATCATCGACAAGAAGAAGCTGGATGATGAATTGGAAAAGAAGATTTCTGCAGCTATCGAGGAGTTCAAGAAGCAGAGCTCCTATGTGGAGAGTGAGCAGGCATAAGGCAGCGAGGTGAGAAAATTTGGCAAGCTTACAAGATATACGCCGACGCATAAAGAGTGTACAGAGCACTCAGAAAATCACCAGGGCCATGAACATGGTTGCTGCTGCTCATCTGCGCCGTGCTCAGGCTGCTGCCAAAGCCAATGAACCTTATGCCATGAAAATGGCTGAGGTGGTGAACCAGATTGCCAGCAATGCAGGTGATTTTTCACATCCGCTTTTAAAGCAGCATGAGGATGGGAAGGTTCTCTATCTGGTTATGGCTGCAGACAAGGGCCTGGCAGGTGCTTATTCCAGCAATGTGTTTAAGGAAACACAGAGCCATATTCCGACTCCAGCTGATGCAGCTGTTATTACTGTCGGACGTAAGACCAAGGAATTTTTCAAGAACCGCCAGTATGAAATCGTTGAAAGCTACATCGGCATCAGCGAGCGTCCGGCCTTTGAACATGCAAGAGAGATTGCAGACAAGCTTATCAATCTGTACAGCAGCGGTGAATATAAAGAAATTTACATGGTTTATTCCGTATTCAAGTCAGCTATCAGCTGCATCCCAGTAAGGGTACAGCTCCTTCCTTTCAAGGATATGGGCGTGGCTGAAGGTACGGAAAAGGAAGGTTTGAGGGCTGAGTATATTTACGAGCCTTCAGCGGCCGATGTGCTGGGCTATCTCCTTCCTCAGTATTTGGTAACAACAATATATGCAGCACTTCTGCAGGCTTCCGCCAGTGAGCTGAGTTCCCGTATGAATGCCATGAGCAATGCAACGGACAATGCCGAGGAACTGCTCAAAAAGCTGGATCTGCACTACAACAAGGTTCGTCAGGCAGGCATTACCAGCGAGATTACAGAAATCGTTGGTGGTGCGGAAGCACTGAAGTAAGGAGGTTTAGCATTGGCTAAGGGTAAAATAGTACAGGTTATTGGACCTGTCGTAGATATTGAATTCCCGGCAGGCGAGCTGCCGAGAATCCTTAACGCAGTCACCGTAAAGGGCAAGTCCGGAGATTTGGATATTGACCTGGTGGTTGAGGTTATGCAGCACTTGGGAGACAGCGTTACCCGCTGTATCTCCATGAGCTCCACCGACGGACTTGTCCGTGGAATGGAGGCTGAGGATACCGGCGCACCTATTACCGTTCCCGTTGGACCGGAATGCCTGGGCCGTGTATTCAACGTACTTGGACAGACAGTAGACCATAATCCTGCTCCGGTAGGAAACAAGGAAGCATGGCCTATTCATCGTGAGGCTCCTAAGTTCGATGAGCAGGAAACATCCACTCAGATTCTTGAAACCGGTATCAAGGTAGTTGACCTTATTGCTCCGTATTCCCGTGGTGGTAAAATCGGCTTGTTCGGTGGTGCAGGTGTAGGTAAGACAGTTCTTATCATGGAGCTTATCCACAACATCGCAACACAGCACGGCGGTTATTCCGTATTCGCAGGTGTCGGCGAGCGTACCCGTGAGGGTAATGACCTTTGGTCCGAAATGACCGAGTCCGGAGTTATCGACAAGACCGCTCTGGTATACGGTCAGATGAACGAGCCGCCTGGAGCACGTATGCGTGTTGCTCTTACTGGTTTGACCATGGCGGAGTACTTCCGTGATGTTGAGGGCCAGGACGTGCTTCTCTTCATCGATAACATTTTCCGTTTCATTCAGGCAGGTTCCGAGGTTTCCGCACTGCTGGGCAGAATGCCTTCAGCGGTTGGTTACCAGCCTACTCTGAATACAGATATAGGTGCTCTTCAGGAGCGTATTACTTCCACCAAGAAGGGTTCTATCACTTCTGTACAGGCTGTATACGTACCTGCGGATGACCTTACAGACCCGGCTCCGGCAGGAACATTTGCACACTTGGATGCAACCACCGTTCTTTCCCGTCAGATTGCAGAGCTGGGTATTTATCCCGCTGTGGATCCGCTGGATTCCACATCCCGTATCCTTGATCCGAACATTATCGGCGAGGAGCATTATCAGGTAGCCCGTGGTGTGCAGTCCGTTCTCCAGAAGTACAAGGAGCTGCAGGATATCATCGCAATACTTGGTATGGAAGAACTTTCCGATGAGGATAAGATGACAGTAGCACGTGCACGTAAGATACAGCGTTTCCTGTCTCAGCCGTTTGCTGTTGCTGAGCAGTTCACCGGTACTCCGGGTGCTTATGTACATCTGCGTGATACTATCCGTGGATTCAAGGAGATTCTCGAAGGCAAGTACGATGACCTTCCAGAGGCAGCCTTCTACATGGTAGGCAGCATTGAGGAAGTCGTTGAAAAGGCTGAGAAGATGAAAAAGGAGGGATGATCTGTGTCTACGATACAGCTCGATATTGTCTCTCCGGACAAGCTGGTATATTCTGACCAAATCGATATGCTCATCTGCCGTACAACCGGCGGTGAGCTGGGAATTCTGCCGAAGCACACACATTTGGCAACAGGCCTCCTTTCCCATGCACTCCGCATAAAGAAGGATGGCTCTGAAAGCCTGATAGCTGTGTCGGGAGGATTTATGGAGGTTACTCCTGACAAGATTACGATTTTGGCATCAGCAGCCGAAACTCCTATTGAAATCGATATCAATCGTGCCCAGAGGGCATATGAGCGTGCTAAAAAGCGCCTTAATGATTTCAAAGCGAGTGAAGCTTCTTCCAGCGAAATTGATGCAGTTCGTGCAGAAAATGCACTGAGACGTGCAATGGCCCGTCTGCAGGCAACCAAGACAAAGTACGAATAAGTGGCTGAAATAGCTGCAAAAAAGGGGATATTCTTCGGATTCGTGTCCGAGGAATATCCCCTTTTTGATTTACTCGATTCAGTTATTTTGCAAAAAAGTTAAGATATGTGGAATAACCAAACAGTCCGATGGTACTAACGCTTGTAACAAGGCTCACCCAGGTAAGAATTCTGTGGGTGGACTCGGAAAACTCAGAATGACGGTTAATGTACACAATCACCATGGAAATCAGCAAGGTGGCATACATTGCCAGACCGATGGCGTCCAGATTCTGATATCCCATGCCCATTACAAACACAGTCAGTGCAATAAGAATAAGCAGCATTCTGTCTCTTGGAGCCTTAGGTTTTAAATCACTCTTTTTCTTGCCGTAGTCCGGTTCTACCTTGCGGCGAATTTTTTTTGACTCTCTTGCCATATATATATCACTACCCCTTTGGAGATTTGCCATTATTCGGCAACTTTTCAGATTATGTGTATATATTATAACATAATTGTACATAAGGAAAAAGGAATAACGGCATTCTGTAACGAAATACATAATAACTGTAAACTTATCTGTCTGAATGTGGATTGACTGGGCAATAATGTGCCTAATGAACGGTTATGACATAGGGGTTGATTTTAAAATGATAAGAGAATATCGCAGCCGTAGAAAGCTGGAGGGCTATTACAATGATTTTATGAAGCATGACATAATAGACCCAAATGTACATCCATGGGTTGCGGAATCCTGGAAAACCAGTAAAATGAATGGTGTTCCAAATGAAAAAATTAATACCAAGAATATGCTTCCGCCTGAGAAGCTGCAGAAGCTTCAGCAGGAACATGGGGAGGCCATAGATTATTTAAAGTCCCTCTTAGAGGAGGAAAAGGAATTTTTCCAGAGCAATAATCTGAGCCTTTTGCTGGTGGACTCCGACTGTGTCGTGCTGAAAAGCTTTTCGGTACCATATTTTCAGATGACAGCAGGCGAAATTGAGGGTGTCCGTGTCGGCATAGAAGAGGTTGGAACCTCCAGCATAAGCATTGCTTACGAACATAAGGCTCCCTTCTGGCTTTTTGGTCCGGAAATGTGGGTAAAGGACTGTCAGGGAGGGGATGCCTGCTCTGCTCCTGTAATAATAAATGGCGAGCTTAGGTATATTCTCACCCTGGTGGCTGTAACCCATGATAACCAGCCGATGGATTCCGTGATTGCCACAATGCTTACCATAAAGAATGCCCTTACACTCTTTTTGAAGCAGACTGAAAAGCTTCATGCCCAGGAGCGGATACTGGATGTTTCCCCGTTTGCTGTATATCACATCATGCCCCAGGGCGAGGTGGAGTATGCCAACAAGCTTGGATTGGAGCGTTTGAAGGGAATAACGGTGAATAAGGAAAATGGTGAGCTTATAAACCTTAATGATGTTATACTGAATTATAAGCACACGCCGATTTTCAGGGGATTTAGCGGCATTCCTTCCTACAATAAGGAAATTACATGGATTACCAAGAGAAAGACCTACGAGGATATCACCACAGTTGTGCCAATGGACCGGGATAGTAATAATCACGTCCGCAGCGTGGTGGCTGTTACTATGCCAATTGAGGATTTGAGGGTGCTTGTGGCCCATGCTGCAGGATATAGTGCAAAATACAGCCTGAGCTCAATGGTGGGTGAATGCGAATCCTTTAAGGCAATGCGTGATAAGGCTGCCAGGGTGGCTAAAAACAAGCGCAACGTGCTGATACAGGGTGAGTCTGGAACCGGCAAGCAGAGAATGGCACATGGCATCCACAAGGCAAGCTCCAGAGCAGCAGGGCCTTTGATTTCACTGCACTGTGCTGACATGACACCGGAGATTCTGGAGCAGGAGCTTTTTGGAGTTACCGTTTCCAAGGATTTTTCCCATCAGGGAAAGCTTGAACTGGCATCCAAAGGAACACTTTTCCTTGACGAAGTGGAAAAAATGCCTAAGGCAATAGCTGAAAAGCTGGCAAAGGTTCTTCAGACTGGAAAAGTGAGCAGGGTTGGGGAAGATGACGTGGTCAGGGACATTAATGTCAGAATAATAGCTGCCTGTGACAGCGATTTGAAGCGTCTAACAGAAAGAGGTCTTTTTGCTCAAAGCCTCTTTGAAATTGTTTCAGGCAGTATTATCCGTGTTCCTACCCTTAGAAGCCGCCACGATGATATTCCTGTATTGGTGAAGCATATTACTGAGGAGCTGGCTGGCCAACATCAGATGAAGCCGAAGGTATTTCTGCCGGAAACCATTGAACTTCTGCAGGAGTACGACTGGCCGGGAAATATCAAGCAGCTGCAGGGTGTTTTGGAGTATGCATTCTTTAATACCCAGGAAGATGTTATAAAGCCGGAGGACATCAGCCTTATGGGTGAGCTGAGGCCTGACAGCACCTGGAAAGAAGATAAAGATGTATTTATTAAGGCATGGAAGGCTGCAGGGGGCAATGTAAGCCGTCTGTCGAATCTGTTGAATGTGAGCCGTGTTACACTTTACCGCTATTTGAAGAAATTTGGTTTGGACAAAGAAAAGAGATAAAAGGAGCAATATACTGTGCGTTTAAGAAGAAAACCCTGGGTAGATGAGGCAATTAAGGATTTTGCGGATTTTGTATTTTCCCGGGAAAACTCTGCCGGAGAGGAGCAGAAGGGCAAGTGGAGCGAGATTTTTGGGCGTAAGGCCCCTCTGCATGTGGAGCTTGGCACTGGAAAGGGAGATTTTATCAGCCAGCTGGCTGAAAGAAATCCTGAGATAAACTATATAGGCATCGAAGCCCAGCAGGATGTACTTTTCTCTGCGGCAAGAAAAATCAGGGAAAAGGGCCTGAAAAATGTAAAGCTGCTGGTATTTGATATCAACGATATTGAAAATATTTTTGACAAGGGTGAAGTGGACAGATTTTATGTAAATTTCTGCGATCCCTGGCCGAAAAAGCGTCATGCAAAGCGCCGTCTTACACATGTGAATTTCCTTGAGAAGTATCGTGGTCTGCTTCAGCAGGGTGGAGCGCTGTTTTTTAAGACAGACAACCGTCCGCTTTTTGATTTCTCTCTGGAGCAGTTTCAGGAGGCTGGGCTGGATGTAAGGGATGTTTCCTTTGATTTGCACGCAGAAAACAGACCGGATAATATTCAGACAGAGTATGAACGGAAATTTAGCGGATTTGGTGAAAAAATAAATCGTTGTGAGGTCTTTTTCTAATGAAGGAGCATGAGACACGGGCTGTGCAGCCAGGTCGGAGCAAATTTTGGATAAATGACATGGAAGCTGTTCTGGCAATAGTTTTCGTGCTGGTACTGCTGGGAACAATAAATATTTTCAGCGCAAGCTTTGTCATGTCTGAAAATAACTATGGGACGCCATACTATTTCCTTACCCACCATTTGCGCAATGTGGCTGTGGCAATTGTATTTCTTGTTGTGGGCTGTGTGGTGGATTACCATAAGTGGCGCAGAGGAATGCTTTGGATTGTTGCGGTGACGCTGCTGGCACTTTTGGCGGTGCTGGTCATAGGTGTTGAGGTCAATGGTTCAAAGCGCTGGCTCAACCTTGTGGTCCTGCAGATTCAGCCGGCGGAGTGTGCAAAGCTCGTGTCCATTATGCTTATGTCAGCATATATTTCCTCGAGTCTGAGACAGGGAAAACCAGTGGGACTCATCAGCATACAGGCACTTATTATCGGTTTTATGGCTGCACTCATTGAGCTTGAGCCTGACCTTGGAACATGTCTGATTGTGATGGGAATCCCAATGCTCATGCTGATTGTCATGGGACTGAAAAAGGAATATTCCTTGGCAATGATTGCCATGGGTGTTGCTGTTGTTGGACTGCTGTGTATTTTGCAGCCCTACAGGCTTATGCGATTTAAAGTCATGTTTGACCCCTGGGCGGATGCCCAGAACATGGGCTATCAGACAGTGCAGTCCCTTTCAGCCATAGGCTCAGGCGGTTTTACTGGAATGGGCATCGGAATGGGAATCAGCAAATATGAATATCTTCCAGAGGCACATACAGACTTTGCTTTTGCGGTATTTTCCCAGGAATGGGGATTTATGGGGGTTGTCCTGGTACTGTTTCTCTTCGGAGCATTTGTGTATTATGCTACCAAAATTTCAAATTCTGCTAAGGATGCCTTTGGACAGGTACTTGCCTTTGGCATAATACTGCTCATTGCTGGACAGGCGGTGTTCAATCTTTTGATGGTGGGCGGAGTTGGTCCGGTTGTTGGTATTCCTCTGCCATTTATAAGCTACGGAGGCACGTCGCTTTTTGTCAGCCTTTTTGCTGTGGGAGTTTTGATAAATATAGGACGGCAGAGCTTGAAAAAAATTTCTGCTAAAAGAAAAGTTATGAAAACTAATAAAAGAAACACTCCCCGGCTGTATCTTGTGAAAAAATAATATCCTTTTAGATATTTTTCATATTTCTTGGATAAAGTTAAGATATGGCTTTTGGAATAATAAGGAGTTGAATTTATATGTTGATGCTTTTTTTGTTGGTGCTGGTGAACATCGGCATAAGCTTTTGGAACGCCAAAGAAGCAGGAAGATGCTGGGCTGAATCCAAGGGCGTAGGCGGATGGGTCCGCATCCTTGTATGGTGTGCGGCAATTCAGTCAGCTGTGGGCTTTACCATGTCCTATGCTATTATCATAGGAACGATTGCACATAGTCTGGGGTACATATCCTCCGGGGCCTTCGGACTGCTGATGAATCTTATCTATGTTATGATTATTGTTCCTGCATTGGGTTCCGGTATAGCGATAACTATACATTCATGGATTGCCTTTGCAAGGGAAAAGAGCTTGTCAAACCTTGGAATAGCAGGTTGGAATACCTTTGCGACAGCATATAATACCTACAATGCTGTTCAGAACTTCGGGGCGGCTCTCTCCAATGTTACATCTTCCTTTGGAAGTCTTTTCTCCGGAGATGAGGACAGCGACAGCTCCAACGGACGTGTACTGCTGCTGGCGGCAATAGCTGTTCTGGCAGGAATTTTGTCCACCATGGTAATTATCCAGAAATACGCTGCAAGTATTCCGGTGTCAGAGGAGATACGGAATGCCGGACGCAGGGATTTGTCCTATAGATAAATAAGAATCAGGGGCGCTGCACTCTTTTGTGCGGTGCCTTTTTTGCTGTCTGAAAGGGCTTATTCATTCGCATTTGCAGCGTGATTGTGATACAATGAAATGGCTGAATTGAAGTATATTTTACAGGGTAGAAAGGATGCTGTGGCTCATGATGAGGCAGAAGCGCATGGCGCTTATTAATGACATAACTGGCTTTGGACGATGCTCTGTGGCCGTGGAGCTGCCTTTAATATCGGCAATGAAGATACAGGTATGTCCTCTTCCTACAGCGATACTTTCTGTACACACCGGCTTTCCAAAGTATTTCATAGACGATTATACTGACCGTATGCGCAGCTATATGGATAACTGGAAGGACAACGGACTGGAGTTTGACGGTATTTTGACTGGATTTTTGGGCTCCAGAGATCAGATAGATATTGTTATAGACTTTTTCAAGAATTTCAAAAAGGAAAATACAAAGGTTATTGTGGACCCGGTAATGGGTGACCACGGGCGGCTGTATTCCTCATATACTCCCGAACTTTGTCTGGAGATGCGCAGACTTCTGGAATATTCAGATGTACTTACACCGAATCTTACAGAGGCATGCAATCTTTTGGGGATTGACTACCCAGAGGAGGGCCGGGTGTCGGAGGCTGAACTTTTGGATATTGCGGAGGCTCTTTCTGAAAAGGGACCAAAGCAGGTAGCCATTACCGGAATTGGTGACGAGGAAGTAATGCGCAATTTCATATATGAAAAGGGCAAGGGCGCAAAAATGTTTGCTGTTCCCAAGGTGGGGGGCGAGCGTTCCGGGACTGGAGATGCCTTTTCAGCAATAGTTTCTGCTGCGTTGGTGAATGGAGAGTCACTGGAGGCGGCTGTGGAAAAGGCAGCTGCCTTTATTTCAAAGGTATTGGAATACGCTGTGGGACTGAATCTTCCCTGGAACTACGGGCTGCCATTTGAGGAATATCTGACGGAACTGAAATAATATTAATTGCTGTGTATGGGAGATGTATTGACATGATAGTTTATACCTGTGAAAATGGTGAATACCTGCAGCTGCAGGAAAGTATACGTAGAAATCCTTCTGGAAAAAGAAATCTGTACGTGAATATTACCAACCGCTGTACCTGTGCATGTACCTTCTGTCTGCGTACAATGAAGGATATGGCAGAGGAGTCTACACTGTGGCTGAGGGAGGAGCCATCTGTGGAGCAGGTAAAAGCTGCGCTGGATGGTGTGGACTGGAGCCTCATAAAAGAAGTTGTTTTCTGCGGCTTTGGGGAGCCTACCACCCGTCTTGAGGTTTTGAAGGAAATTATGGGCTACGTAAAGGAGCAGCATCCGGGAATGCCCACAAGACTCAATACCAACGGACTTTCAGATTTGGATTATGGCAGGGATACTTCAAAGGATTTTGAGGGAATACTTGATACTATTTCAATAAGTCTTAATGCTTCCAATGCGGAGCGTTATCTGGAGCTTACAAGAAGCAAATTCGGTTTGGAATCATTTGAAGCTATGCTTACCTTTGCACAGCATTGCAAGAAATATGTACCAAATGTGGTTTTAACTGTGGTTGACCAGGTGGAAAGCCCTGAGGAAATCGAAAGATGCAGAAAAATATGTGAGGACAGGGGACTGACACTTCGTGTGCGCCCCTATGAGGATCACTAAATATCAGCTATATTTCGGAGTTAAAAGGAATAGACAGCAAAATGACGACAAAGAAAGGGACAGCCTAAAACAGGCTGTCCCTTTTCGCTGGATTCTAAATTTAATGATATTACCACAATTTAAGAATCAGGCACTATTAAATTGTTGGTCCGCATTCCTCTCGAGCGGAATACAGACCGCATGTCTTAGGACTTCGATTAAAAACTAGGTTAATAAACTAGGTCAACAAACATCGAATCTTCGTATTGCAATACTTAGGGTACCAAGGTCTTCCGCAACGCCTGTTCTGCTATTGCTGCCTCTTTTCCGGATACGGCACACTCAAAAACGCACCAGTGTCCGCCCGGAGCCTCTTCAAAATATAGGCTCAGTCAGAACTTGCGATGTGGAATTTACTAGAGCTACTCAATAAACCTCCACATCCCTTCATGGATACCAAAAAACATCCATTGATGGAAACACTCTCGGGAACCGTCTTTGTCCCGATTCATCTTACCACCTTTTATGGCTTCATTATACCATGATACCATCAAAAATACAACCACATATATGATAATTTAACAGAAAATTCATCATAGTGTGAAGAAAACAATATTCAATTTTTTCTTTTCCTGCTTTTATGTTGTATAGTATAATATTAATAAATAATTAATATATATAGTACGATAAAAGGTGTCCATTTTTCAATGAATTGTGTATGAGAGGAAGGGCTTTGGATGAAAAATGTAGTTGTCATACGTGGAGCTGGCGAATTGGCCACCGGGGTGGCTCACCGGATGCATAAATCCGGATTTAAGGTTCTGATGCTGGAGCAGGAGGCTCCGTCGGCGGTACGCAGAGGGATAGTATTTGCCGAGGCAATGTATGATGGTGAAAAAGAAGTTGAACGTGTAATGGCAAAAAAGGCCAATAATCTTCAGGAGGCAAAAGCCATTATCAAAGCTGGCAAGATTGCTGTAATGGCGGATCCTATTGCAGCCTGCGTGGAGCAGATAAAGCCTCACATTCTTGTGGATGCCATTTATGCTAAGAGAAATCTTGGAACACGCAGAGACATGGCTGATTTAGTTATAGGCGTTGGTCCTGGCTTTTGTGCAGGCCGTGACGTTCACTGCGTTGTAGAGACTCTTAGAGGCCATAATCTTGGACGTATTATTCGTGAAGGCCATTCCATGCTGGACACTGAGGAAGGTCTTGCACAGCAGCCCGTGAAGGCTTCATGCTCAATATATGCACCTGTGGAAGGAACTGTAGAAAATGGACGGGCGATTTCCTTTATTGTGCATCAGGGCGAGGTTATTGCATATTTGTGCGATGCAGACACAAAGGAAATCATGGAGATAAAAGCTCCGGTGGACGGAGTCCTGAGAGGCGTTGTGCATGATGGCCTGTACGCTCATAAGGGGCTGAAGATTGCGGAAATCGATCCCAGTACCCAGCCGGACAACTGCTTTACAATTTCAGCAAAATCAAGATGTATTGCTGGAAGTGTTTTAGAGGCTGCCATGGCATGGAAAACTCAGCATGATTCAAAGAAAAAGGGAGTACATAGATTCATACCGGGACGGTAATGTTCTTCATATATTTGGTCAAAAAAAGGAAGCTCCAGTACGGGCTTCCTTTTCAATATTTTAGTATGTGAAATGGAAATATTTCTAATAGCCTTTTAATTACTGATTAATAGCATGATAAAAGGCATAAATTAATATGTATACCACGGAACATAATTTCGGCGCTGACACAGCTCAGCTGTGGAGCGTATTTAACGAAAGGATGCATCGAAATGAAAAATAAATTTACTAAAAAAGCGGCAGCGCTGCTGTCCATAGCAATGCTTTGGAATATCCCATTGGGGTCATGCGCTTCACTTTCCATAGATGAAGCTGTGGACATGGCATTGAGGCAGAACCCGGATGTACACATTACAGAGCTGGCAAGGGATTCTGCAGCGGCAGCTCTTAAGAAATCCAGAGGCGCAAACAGCGTAGGTGTTACGGTGTCCAGCAGCGGTCAATTGTCCCATTCCGGTGCAGATGGCCGTGGTACTGGAAACAACAATAGTATCAAAGCCTCTCTTCCAATTTTCAACAATAAGAACAAGGCAAATATTGAAAGCGATGAGCTTGGGGTAGATATTGCAAATCTCAACACCTATAGAAAATATGAGAATATCAGGCTGGATGTAATCAAGGCGTATTACGATGTTCTTGAGGCTCAAAAAAATGTAAATGTTGCAAAGGAAACAGTAGATAAGTGTCAGGCACACCTTACTAATGTGGAGCAGCTTTACTCTGCTGGAAGCAAGGCAAAGGTGGATGTACTTCGTTCCTCCGTGGAGCTTTCCAATGCACGTCAGTCACTTATAAAGCTGGAGAACAGCTGTCAGGTGAGTCTTTCCACCCTCAAGAATAAGCTTAACATGTCTCCTGCCGAGGAGCTTATACTTACTGATGATTTCAAATTTGTTACTTTCAGCCAGGATCTTTCCTTCTGTGTTGATTATGCAATGAAGTCCCGTAAGGATCTTCAGGTTGATGAATATAAGGTAAAGCAGCAGGAACTGGCACTTAAGGCAGCAAAGGCAGGTTATGATCCAACTGTAAGCCTCAGCGCCGGAGCATCCTGGAACAAGGCATTTTATCCTAAAAGCAATAATCATGATTACTCCGTAGGAGTAAGCGCTAGCTGGAATATTTGGGATTCAGGACAGACTGCAGCGGCAGTTGATTCTGCACAGGTGGAGTTGGAAAAAGCAAAGTACACCTTTGAGAAGGATAAAAATGCTGTGGATCTGGAAGTACGCACAGCATATCTCAATATGCGTGAGGCGGAGAAGCGTTTTATTTCCACTGGTGATGCGGTAAACCAGGCACAGGAGGACTACTTCATCGCCAGTGAAAAATACAAGGCTGGCGAGGGAATAATGCTGGATGTTATTGATGCACAGAATACCCTTTCAGAGGCACAGCTCAATTACATCAGTGCCCAGTATGATTATGCACGTTATCAGGCTGAGGTAGAAAATACTATGGGCCTTGGCGAGGTGGGCTTAGAGGTTGAGGAAGGAACAGCAGGAATGTCTGCAGCGGCAGAATCAACGACTGTAATGAATGAAGCCGCGAATGGAGTGGTAAAATGAACAGCAATGTAAAAAGCAAGCTTAAAATTGTCCTGGGGATAATAATTCTCCTGGGGGTATGCTTTGGTGGATATCACTATTATCAGGGCAAGCAGGAGGCAAAAAAAGCGACAGCTGTTGAGACAGTTACAGCAGAACGCATGGACCTTAAGTCAACAGTTTCTGCAACAGGAACCATACGCCCTGTGGATGCTGTAGAGGTCAGCTCCAAGATTACAGCCCGTGTAAAAAGTGTGCTGGTAAAGGAGAATGACACAGTAAAGGCAGGTCAGACTGTTGCAATCCTTGATGGCAAGGACTATGAGGCAAAGGAAGAACAGGCACGCTATAAGGTAAATAATACCAAGTCAAAATACAACCGCATGAAGTATCTCCATTCCATCGGAGCAAAGTCTGATGAGGATATGGAGGATGCACAATACAACTATGAAACCGCTGAGAGCAGCCTGTCTGAGACAGAATCCAACCTGGCTGAGACTGTAATCACAGCTCCTATGGACGGTATCGTAGTTGGCGAGCCGCTTACCGCAGGAAGCATGGCGGTACAGGGCAACAGCAATCCGACTGTTATCATGCGCATAGCAGACCTTTCCAAGAAGCAGATTATGGCAAAGGTGGATGAGACTGATATCGGTCAGATTAAGGTGGGCCAGAGTGCAACCTTTACCGTTGACTCTTACACTGGAAAGACCTTTACCGCAAAGGTATCGAAGATTTCCCAGACAGACGTAAGCAACAGCTGGTACACCTCTGGAACCAGCTCATCAAGCTCCAGTTCATCCTCTGCAAGTGTAATTTATTACTACGTGACACTGGATGTTGACGATCCTGAGGGAGTACTTCTTCCGGCTATGACCGCCCGTGTTGAAATCAACACTTCCGACAAGCCTAATGCCCTTGCAATCCCAATTTCCGCACTTACTACTAAGAACAGCGATACCTATGTAACTGTTCTGAATCCGGACGGAACTACTGAGGAACGTAAGGTAAGCACCGGCATCTACAGCGATGAGTATGTGGAGATTCTTGACGGTCTCAGCGAAGGGGACAAGGTAACAGTGTCCTACAAGGCGTCAAGCTCCTCAAGCAGCAATAATCAGAGACAGGGCGGACCACCGCCGATGTAAAGACGGAATCCGCAGATGGCCGCCGGTAATCGTTCAGACAGCCGGCGGCTGTTTCGTAAGGGAAGGCAGGGATAAACACATGAAAACAATACAGCTTTCCGGAATTAAGAAAATCTATGAAATCGGCGGACAGAAAGTTGCCGCCCTAGCCGGAATAGATTTGGAAATAGATCAGGGAGAATTTGCCGCATTGATGGGCCCCTCCGGCTCAGGAAAATCTACCCTGATGAATATTTTGGGCTGTCTCGACAGGCCGACAGAGGGCTCCTACATACTCGATGGGAAAGAGGTTGCAAGACTTTCTGATGATGAGCTGGCAATAACCAGAAATCAGAAGATAGGCTTTGTGTTCCAGAATTTTAACCTTCTTTCCAGAATTTCCACCTTGGATAATGTGGCACTTCCACTAGTATATGCCGGAGTTGGCAGAAAAGAGAGACTGGAGCGTGCCATGCATTATCTGGAGGCGGTGGGACTGGCTGACCGTGCGGAGCACCAGCCAAATGAGCTTTCAGGCGGCCAGCGACAGAGGGTGGCAATTGCCCGTGCATTGGTAAACAATCCCAAAATCGTAATGGCGGATGAGCCTACAGGAAACCTTGATACCAAGTCCACCAAGGAAATCATGGAAATATTCCAGCGGATGCATCAGGATGAGGGAAGAACCATAATCCTGGTAACACATGAGCCTGAAATCGCAGCCTGTGCATACCGCCAGCTCCTAGTTCGGGACGGAGTTATTACGAGAGATGCTGGAAGGGGGGCGGTTATGGATGTTATTTAGAGAAAGTATCCAGATTGCGCTTAAGGCATTGTACTCCAACAAAATGCGCTCAGCCCTTACAATGCTGGGTATCATCATCGGTGTTGCAGCGGTTATTGCCATGGTATCTATAGGTATGGGTGTCCGCAGCAATGTTCAGGAATCCATAGCCAGTCTTGGAAGCAACATGCTGATTGTTTCCCCAGGCTCCTCCAACAAAACCGGCGTGCGCTCGGCAATGGGCTCCATGCAGACCTTGAAGTATGACGATGCCAAGGCAATTAAGGAAAAAATTAAGGGAATAGATTATGTTTCTCCAACGGTTAATGGTTCATATCAGATTGTAAATGGCAATCAGAACTGGAATTCCTCGGTATACGGTGTAACTCCTGAGTACATGTCAATCCGTTCCCTGTCTGTGGGAACCGGTACTTTCATTAGCGAAAATGACATGAACAGCCGCAACCGTGTGGCGGTAATAGGAACAACAGTTGCTACAAATCTTTTTGGTACATCTAATCCTGTGGGAAAGATGATAAGAGTGGACAATTCGCCCTACAGAATCATCGGCGTACTGGAAAGCAAGGGCCAGTCCTCCATGGGACAGGACCAGGATGATGTGGTAATTATACCGCTGACCACAGCCCAGGAACGTCTCATGGGTATTACCTATATAAGAAGTATAAACATACAGGTAACGGACTCTGGCAAAATGGATGAGGTCCAGTCCAAGGTTGAAACACTTCTCCGACAGCGACACCACATCATCGGCGACAAGGAAGACGACTTCTCTGTCCGTAATCTGACAAGCCTTATGGAAACCATGACCCAGACCACCACCATGATAACCATACTTCTTGGAAGTATTGCTGGTATTTCACTTTTGGTAGGCGGTATCGGAATCATGAATATCATGATGGTTTCTGTTACAGAGCGTACCCGTGAAATCGGCATCAGAAAGGCTCTGGGAGCTACCTTTAGAAGCATTATGCTTCAGTTCCTCATTGAGTCTGTGGTTGTAGGTGTAGTGGGCGGTCTTATCGGAATCGTTGTAGGCTGTGTTGCCTCCGGACTGATAGCCAAGTTCGGCGGATTCAACACGGTCATCACAGCAGCGCCGATTCTCATATCCTTTGGATTTTCTGTGGGCATCGGATTATTCTTCGGAATTTACCCGGCAAGGAAAGCTGCAAAACTTGATCCTATTGAAGCCCTGAGGTATGAATAATAAGAAATACCATTAAATTTCAAAATCCTCCTGTCAATAGCGGATATACATGGTCCAGCATTTGATAGGGGGATTTTTTGTAAATATTGTTATTATTTTATTGACTTATAAACTATAATTTTTTTATTATAAAAAGGTATATACTTTATATGTTAGAAATTAGGTGATGTTTCTTGAATTTTAATGCGTTGGAAACCCTATGTCTGAGTTTTATGGCATATTATTGCGG
>CAVAVT010000002.1:0-72513 GCA_963592185.1 bacterium
TCTTATTCTTTATAGCACCTGTAATCACACTAAATCCTCCAAATAAAATTTTCCACCCCTTCTAATTCAATACTGGCCCATGTAAATCCTTTTAAAAACAAGAAAAAAGCACCTACCATTATGATAGATGCTTCAATATCAGATTTTATTTAAAAAATTACGTAACTGCATTTATCCCTATTCAGCTACTCGTGACAGCAACACAACCGTCTCAACATGACTTGTCTCCGGGAACATGTCCACTGGCTGGACTTTGACGGCTTTGTAGCCAAGTCCTTCAAGGATGCTTAAGTCCCTAGCCAGGGAGGCTGGGTTACAGGAGACATATACTATTCGGTCTGGAGCCATGTTGGCAAAGGTCTTCAAAACTTCCGGTGTACAGCCAGCTCTTGGTGGGTCTACTACTACCACATCTGGGCGGATGCCCTGCTTGTAAAGTCTAGGCATTACCTCTGTAGCATCCCCAACTATAAATTCTGCATTTCGGACATTGTTATCTCTGGCATTTTTCTGTGCATCAAGAATTGCCGGTTTTACTATCTCAATTCCATAAACCTTATGGGCCTTTTGTGCCAAAAACAGGGTGATTGTCCCTGTGCCGCAATATGCATCTATTACGACTTCTTCCCCCTTAAGATTGGCAAATTCCAAAGCTTTTCCATACAGCACTTCCGCCTGTTTTGTATTTACCTGGAAAAAAGATCTAGGAGAAATATGGAATGACAGTCTTCCAATACTATCGAGTATAGTAGGACGGCCCCAAAGGAGTCTAGTTTCCCTTCCCATGATTACATTGTTGCGGTATGTCTGCACATTCTGATGGATGCTTACAACCTTTGGCAGTCTGTGACGAAGCATTTTTATAAATTCTTTTTCACGTGGCAGCTGTTTGGTAGCTGTTACAATAACAACCATCATATCGTCATTTTTGCCAACTCTGCCGACAACATGACGAAGTACACCTGTATGTCTGTCCTCATCATAAACAGGTATACGGAGCTTTGTTACAATATCTCGTACAGCATTGACGATTTCATTGTTTCCCTCATGCTGGATATAGCATTTTTCTGTATTTATTATCTTATGGCTTCCCTGTGCAAAACAGCCAATTGCAATTTTCCCATTCTCACGGCCTATAGGGAACTGCATTTTATTGCGGTAATTCCAAGGAGTTTCCCCACCTATTACCGGCTCTACAAAAAGATTTGGCAACTTACCTATACGAGTTACCGCATCAATTACCTGCTGGCGCTTTGCACGAAGCTGTGCCATGTAATCCAAATGCTGAAGCTGACAGCCTCCACATTCTGCATATATTGGGCAGACAGGTTTAACACGGTCCTTGCTCTCTTTTAAAATCTTTTTTATTTTGCCAGATGCATAGGTCTTTTTAACCTCTGTTACGATTGCTGAGACCTTTTCTCCTGGGAGTGCTCCCGGAATAAATACGGTAAAATCCTCATAACGGCCTACACCTTCACCACTTGTGCCAAGGCTTCGGATTTCAATTTCATAAACTTTTCCTTTTTCTACGGGAACTTGTTGTTTTTTCATTTTTTCATCCTTAACTTTTATTTTGCAAAATTTACTTTTTCAAAAAGCTCCATCGGAGTAGAAAGCAGCACATCCGCTCCATGCTCCACAAGCTCTTCTTTGGGCCTAAATCCCCAAAGTACACCTACAGCAAAAAATCCTGCATTTTTCGCTGTATCCATATCCACAGAGGTATCACCAAAATATGCCACCTCTTCTGGCCTTACATTCATGTGCTCCGCAATCATCAATACCTTTTTGGGGTCCGGCTTTCTAGGCAGTCCGTCCCTATCCCCTATTACGTCCAAAAACATATCTTTAGGGAACAGCTTATCTACAATAACATCTGCCGCAGACTGATGCTTATTGGTGCAAATGCCCATTGGAATATTCCATTCCTTAAGCTGCTGAAGCATTTCTGGTATGCCATCATAGGTTTTAGTCTTATTAAGGAAACGTCTTGCATAGCATTCCTTATATTCTTTTAGAGCATTTTCTATAAAATGAGGGTCCTCACGCTTTTCCACAGGAATGGTACGTTCAATAAGCTTTTTTGAGCCGTTTCCTACAAAATAACGATATTTATCCACATCATGAGTTGGAAAGCTATGGGCGGAAAGCATTTCATTTACGCTGTCAGCTAAGTCCTCAAGGGAATCTATCAAGGTTCCATCCAAATCAAAAATTGCAGCCTTGTACAGCATTTTGAGCTCCTTTCTTCAGCATGGAAAAAGGAGTACCGCTGGGGCACTCCTTCCCTATTACTAAAACATATTGCTAATTATCAGCCGTTAAGCTTCTGTGCAAGAAGCTGGTTTGCAAGCTGCGGATTTGCCTTGCCCTTTGAAAGCTTCATTACCTGGCCTACCAGTGCGCCGATAGCCTTCTTATTTCCACCCTGATAGTCAGCTACAGGCTTAGGATTGTCAGCAATTACCTGCTCTACAATAGCTTCAATTGCCTTTGTATCGGTAATCTGAACCAAGCCCTTGTCAGCAACAATCTTTTCAGGTGAATCCGGGCAGCTCCACATCTCAGTGAATACCTTCTTGCCAATCTTTGAAGAAATGGTTCCCTTGCTTATGAGCTGTACCATTTCACCAAGACGTTTTGCATCTACCGGTGATTTATCAATGGTAAGATTTTCTGCATTAAGGTTCTTAGACAAATCACCCATAATCCAGTTTGCAACAAGCTTTGCATCTGCGCCGCCTGCGATAGCCTCGTCAAAATACTCAGCCATTGCACGGGAGCTGGTTATGATACCTGCATCATAATCAGAAAGACCATATTCCTTTTCCAAACGCTCACGACGGGCATCTGGAAGCTCTGGAAGCTCGCTTCTGTACTGCTCAATGGTTTCATCACTTGTAACGATAGGCGGAAGATCCGGCTCCGGCATATATCGATAATCATGGGCATTTTCCTTGCTGCGCATGGAAAGGGTTATTCCCTGCTCAGGATCCCAGGTACGGGTTTCCTGAACTATATGTCCGCCATCCTCAAGAACCTCGGTCTGACGCTCAATTTCATAATCGATTGCATCAACCAGTGATTTGAAAGAGTTAATATTCTTCATCTCTGTACGGGTTCCAAGCTCCTTGGAGCCAACAGGACGAATAGATACATTCACGTCAGCACGAAGGTTTCCTTCCTCCATGCGGCAGTTGGAAACATCAATGTACTCCATAATGGATTTAATCTTTTCCATATAGGTACGTGCTTCCTCAGCTGAAGACATATCTGGCTCGGATACAATCTCAAGAAGCGGTACACCGGTACGGTTGTAATCCACGTTAGACGTTGCGGAATCCTTTATGTTGGTTCCGGAATGTACCAGCTTTCCTGCATCCTCCTCCATATGTATTCTTGTCAGGCGGATGCGCTTTTTCTCTCCCTCAACATCAATGTCAACCCAGCCATGCTCAGCGATTGGGAGGTCAAACTGTGAGGTCTGCCAGTTCTTCGGAAGATCTGGATAGTAATAGTTCTTACGGTCAAACTTGCTGTACTTGTTGATGGTGCAGTTGGTTGCAAGACCAGCCTTAATACCAAATTCTACAACACGCTTGTTTACTGTGGGCAATACTCCTGGAAATCCCAGACAAACCGGGCATACATGGGTGTTCTGCTCCGCTCCGAAGCTGGTTGCACAGCCACAGAAGATTTTTGTATTGGTCTTGAGCTCGCAATGAATCTCAAGTCCGATGACTGCCTCATATTTCATTATTCATTACCTCCCAGGGGTGCCATCTCATTATGGAAATTCTGACTCTGCTCATAGGTATAGGCTGCACGAATCAGTGTTGCCTCGTCAAGTGGCTTTCCTATAATCTGAAGGCCGATTGGAAGCTTGTTTGAGCTGTAGCCGCAGGGAATGGATATACCCGGCAGTCCTGCAAGGTTAAGAGGAACTGTACACACATCCTGCAGATACATCTGCAGAGGATTGGAAATCATTTCACCAATTTTGTATGCAGGAGTAGGCGCTGTAGGAGCCATAATCACATCAACCTTTTTGAAGGCTTCCATGTAATCCTGCTGTACCAATGTACGTACCTTCAATGCCTTGAGGTAGTACGCATCATAATAGCCAGCAGAAAGTGCGTAGTTGCCTATCATAATGCGGCGCTTAACCTCTTCGCCAAACTTTTCAGTACGGGTATTTGTCATGAGTTCTACCACGTCAGCTCCGTTGACACGCTCGCCGTAGCTTACGCCGTCATAGCGCTGCAGGTTGGTTGCTGCCTCAGCCGGTGCAATGAGGTAGTAGGTAGAAATTGCATAATCGGTATGAGGAAGTGAAATATCTACTATTTCTGCTCCCATTTCACGATATTTTTCAATGGCCGAACGGATTGCATTTTCCACATCCGGATCCATTCCCTCTACAAAGTATTCCTTTGGAAGGCCGATTTTCAGGCCCTTTACATCCTCAACCAAAGCTTTTGTATAATCTTCAACAGCTGAAGCACTGGAAGTGGAATCCATATCGTCATGCCCAGCAATAATGTTCAGGATGTGGGCACAGTCTGTCACGTCTCTGGTAATAGGTCCAATCTGATCCAAGGAGGATGCATATGCAACCAGACCATAACGGGAAACCCTGCCATAGGTTGGCTTCATGCCTACAACGCCGCAGAAGGATGCTGGCTGGCGTATGGAGCCGCCGGTATCAGAGCCTAATGCCCAGATAGCTGTACCTGCAGCAACTGCAGCAGCACTGCCGCCGGAGCTTCCGCCAGGTACACATTCGGTGTTCCAAGGATTGTGTGTGGGATAATATGCGGAATTCTCTGTGGAGCCGCCCATTGCAAACTCATCAAGGTTTGTTTTTCCCACTACAACGGTATTCTCATTATTCAGCTTGGTTACTACTGTTGCATCATAAGGAGGCACGAAATGCTCCAGAATCTTGGATGCACAGGTAGTTCTTACACCATTGGTGCAGATATTATCCTTTATAGCTCCAGGGATACCTTCAAGGAAGGAAATCTCTTCACCTGCAGCAATTTTTGCATCAACAGCCTCAGCCTGCTTAAGAGCTTCCTCACGTGTAATGGTGAGGTATGCCTTTACATCTCCCTCAACTTCATCGATACGTGCCAGCACGTCCTTTGTAAGCTCTGTGGATGTAATTTCTTTATTAACTAACATGTCATGAAGTACATGCGCCGGTTTGTCGAAGTATCTCACTTTATTCCCTCCCGATTACTCTTCCAATACGCGTGGAACCTTGAAATATCCATCTTCCTTAAGGGGTGCATTGGAAAGAGCCGCATCTCTGTCGAGAGATGGCTTTACAACATCCTCACGGAATACGTTCTGAATCGGAAGCGCATATGTTGTAGGCTTGACATTTTCAGTATCAACGCTCTTGAGATTCTCAATATATGTAAGAAAATCCTCCAGCTGTCCGATGTATTTTTCAGTCTGTTCCTCTGGAATCGAAAGGCGTGACAGTACAGCCACTGTTTCCAGGTCTTGCTTTGTGACCTTCATTCTCTCACCATCCATAAAATATTTCCGCCCTGAAATGGGCAATTTTCAACCTTTACGTATGCACCATTACATACGTTTAACATTATATCACACTTTTAAGCCCCAATTCTATATTTCTGTACAATAAAGAAAGACGCCCCTGTGAATGTTTTCTCCACAAGCAGCGTCTTTCAAAAACTTTTACATTGCTCAAAATATATCTTTTCAGGCTTCTTCTATATCTTTTGAAGCCTGCCCCAAAGTGCGGGTAAAAGCAACCAGATTATGGTACAGTGCAGATTCCCTCTGGCCATTGATTTTCTTAGCCTTAACCGAAGGATCATCTGATTCCTTGCAGCGGACATGATAAACTATCTCCACTGGCTCCTTAAGACTCTTAAGGGAAAATATTACACCGTCAGCCTCTTTTGTATCCTCATCCACCAGCCCTGAAACAAACCGGTAGGTATCCTTAATATAGCCGCTTTCAAGCTTTCCACGGAAATATTGCTTTATTTCCTGCTCAGAACAGCACAGGCCTGAAAGAATATTAAGTACACTTCTCTCTGGATACTTTTCATTAACAGAATCCTTTACAATTGCATATACTTTCATAAATATTCACCACCCTGCAACAATTATATCACAATTGTTTAACTTTTCAAATAAATTTAGCAAATTCGTTCAGCACAAATGTATTGAACCCTCAAATCATCTGGCGGAGTTCCTCTTCGGAAATTACTTTTACACCTAGACTCTCAGCCTTTGTCAGCTTGCTTCCTGCTGCTTCCCCGGCAAGGAGAAAATCTGTCTTTTTAGATACGCTGCCGGTTACTCTTCCGCCATTGGCCTCGATAAGGTCTGCAGCTTCCTTTCGTCCCATTGTAGGAAGAGTCCCTGTAATTACAAAAGTCTTCCCTTCCAGCTTATTGCTTTCGGGTTCTACTACAGTCTGCTCCATACACACCCCGACGGATTTCAGCTTGGCTATAAGTTCCTTTGTTTCGGGAGAAGCAAAAAACTCCACCACAGCCCTGGCACTTATTTCTCCCATATCACGGACATTCATAATCATCTCCATTGAAGCATTGGATAGATTATCTATGCTCTTAAATTCTGACATAAGCTCTCTTGAGGCAGCTCTGCCAATCCCCTGAATTCCAAAGCCTGTAAGCAGTCTCTGGGGTTCATTTTCCTTGGACTTTTCTATTGCATCCAGCAGCTTGTCTGTATTTTTTTCCTTGCCAACAATGCCCTTTTCCACCAGTTCATCACGATACTGGGACAATGTATATATATCCGAAATATCTTTGATATATCCAGCTTCAATAAGGTTTCTTATATTGGATTCTCCAAAGCCCTTGATATCCATTGCATCTCTGCCAACGAAATTTATGATATGGTTTTCCAGCTGTGCCGGGCAGGAAGGATTTGTACAGCAGATATCCACCAGCCCAGGCTCCCTTGTGGTTTTAGCACCGCATACAGGGCATTTATCGCCGATTTTAAAAGGCTCTGCCCCCTCAGGACGTTTGGACTTTACAACTGAACGAATCTTAGGAATGATTTCTCCAGACTTATACACAGTGACAGTATCGCCAATGCGCACGTCAAGCTTATCGATGAAGTCCTGATTGTGCAGGGTGGCACGTTCCACATTTGTACCACAAAGTCTAACTGTGTCAAATACAGCGGTGGGCGTAATTCTTCCGGTTCTACCAACAGAAAGCTCAATCTTCCTTATGCAGGTTTCTTTTTCCTCCGGAGGATATTTATATGCCACAGCCCATCTTGGAACCTTACTGGTAGCACCCAATTTTCCTCTGTCAGCAAAGCTGTTAAGCTTGACTACAGCTCCATCAATGTCATATGGAAGGTCACCACGGGATTCCCCAATAGCTTCTATTGCATCCAGGACCTCCTGAGCTGTATGGCAGACTTTATAATTGTGAATTACCTTGATTCCCTGCTGTATCATAAATTCATAGGCCTCGGTATGGCTTCTAAAATTCCGTCCAACAGATTTCTGAAGATTAAATACGAAAAGTGACAGACCTCTCGCCTTGGTAATTCGGCTGTCAAGCTGTCTCAAGGTTCCAGCTGCACAGTTTCTAGGATTGGCAAAGCCCTTAAGCCCCAGACTTTCCTGACGCTTATTAACCTTGTCGAAGGATTGGCGGCTCATATAAACCTCACCACGAATTTCAAAATATTCCAATGGGTCCTTAAGCTGCTGTACCACGTCATCTATTACACGTGCATTTTCAGTGACATCCTCACCCTGAACCAGCCCGTCACCACGGGTTATAGCTCTCACAAGGCTGCCATTTTCATAACGCAATGCCATGGAAAGACCGTCTATTTTTTCCTCAACAACAAACTCTGGGGCAGCAAGCTGTCTGCACATATCCTCAACAAAGCTGACAACTTCCTCTTTTGAAAATACATCCTGCAAAGACAGCATGGGCACATCGTGCTTTACCAGCACTCCGGCCTCTCTTTTTGCCTCTCCCCCCACAACCTGTGTGGGGGAATTTGCTGTTATAAGCTCGGGATATTTTCCTTCAATGGTCTTAAGCCTCAGCATCAATTGGTCGTATTCGTAATCTGAAATTGCAGGATTATCGTCATTATAGTAACGATTATTGTGAAAACGTATCTCCTTGCGAAGCTTCGTTAATTCCTGTTTTATTTTTTTTATATCTGTATTTGCTGCTTCAGCCATAACAATCCCTCCGAAGAATCAGACCTTCTCAATAGGTGCATATTTCTGCATAAGTCCCTTGATTCCCTGATCTGGGAACGCAATTTTAAGCTCAACCTCTTCGCCGCTGCCCTGTACAGCCACAACGGTACCGATACCCCATTTTCCGTGACGTGCCTTGTCTCCAATCTTCCACACCACATTCATATCCGGGCGGATACTTCCAGCTGCCGGACTAGAGGTTGGAGCTTTTCTTGAAAAAGCTGCCATTGCATCAGCTGCAGACAAGGGACTCCCCATGTTCTCACGCACTCCGCTGCCCATCTGGCTCATAGACGGACGGAACGGAGCCCCATATCCTCTCTGCTGTACAATGCTTGTATTTGCAAAACCATAGCTGTTGGGGCGGACCATCAGCTGTTCCTTGTATTCCTCCGGAATCTCATCCAGGAATCTTGACGGTTCATAGGATGTGCTTCGTCCGTATATAGTACGGGACCTCGCATATGTCATGTACAGTTTGCGCTGTGCTCTAGTAATACCCACATAGCAGGTACGGCGTTCCTCCTCCATCTGGTCCGGATCCATAATAGATCTTGAATGTGGGAAAAGTCCTTCCTCCATTCCAGCCATGAAAACTGTGGGGAACTCCAGGCCCTTTGCCGCATGAAGGGTCATTAAGGTAACTCTGTCATCATCCGTGTCAGCTGTATCAATATCTGATATTAATGAGATGTGGCTGAGGAATTCATCCAGACTGGAATTTTCCTCGCTGCGCTCAAAATCCTTTGCCACACCTATAAATTCCTTCAAGTTTTCAATTCTTGATTCGTTTTCCGGCTTTTTTTCTGCCTTAAGCTCATCAATATATCCGGATTCATTAAGAATTTTGTCCAGGAAATCCGACAGCTTCATCATATCCATGCTGCCCATCATTTCAAATATAAATGCAGAAAAAATTCCTAGTGGCTTCTTTACTCTGGCTGTTATTCCTGGAACATTATCCAATTCCTCTGGATTTGATATAAGATCAAATAAAGGCATATCTCTTTCAGAGGCGTAATTTGACAGCTTTGTAAGGCTTGCTCCGCCAAGTCCCCTCTTTGGAACATTGATAATACGCAGAAGGCTCACTGTGTCCATTGGATTAAAGATAACTCTCAAGTATGCAATTGCATCCTTGATTTCCTTGCGGTCATAGAATTTAAGTCCGCCCACCATGGTATAGGGAACCCCAGCCCTCATGAAGCCTTCCTCTATTACTCGGGACTGGGCATTGGTTCTATAAAGAATGGCAATGTCGCTGTAATCCGCATTGTAAATGGTCTTCTGCTTCATAATGGTATTGGCAATAAAATTTGCCTCATCCCGCTCGTCATTTGCCAAATAGGTGGTAATTTTTTCACCTTCGGCATTATCTGTCCAAAGATTTTTGGGTCTTCTATTGGAATTGTTGGCAATTACAGCATTTGCTGCTGCAAGAATTGTTTTTGTTGAACGGTAATTCTGTTCCAGCTTTATGGATGTAGCATCTGGATAATCCTTTTCAAAATCCATGATATTTCTTATATCTGCGCCACGCCAGCTATAGATAGACTGATCCGCATCACCTACGACACAGATATTTTTATATCCGGCCGCCAAAATTTTTGTAAGCTGATACTGTGCTCCATTGGTATCCTGATACTCGTCCACCAAAATATATCTAAACCTGCGCTGATATTTTGTACGAATATCTTCATGCTCCTCCAATATTGCCACAGCCACCAGCAAAAGATCGTCAAAATCCAATGCATTATTGGCTCTAAGCTTTTTTACATACAGCCTGTATACCTCAGCAATTTTCTTTTCATAAAATCCACCAGCCTGTCTTTCAAAGGCTGACGGTCCCATGAGCTGATTTTTGGCATTGGAAATAGCTGCCTGTACTCCATTAGGACTGAACTGCTTATCATCAAGATTAAGCTCCTTCAAACAGCTCTTTACAACATTCTGTGAATCACTGGAGTCATAAATAACAAAATTTCTGTTGTAAATTCCTGTAGCCTCAATTTCTCTGCGAAGGAATTTTGCACAGAAAGAATGGAATGTGCTAAGCCACACATCCTTTGCCTTTTCACCAATAAAGCGGTCAACACGCTCTCTCATTTCAACAGCTGCCTTATTGGTAAAAGTAATAGCCAAAATGCTGTAAGGCGGAACATCATGAGCTAAGAGATTTGCTATACGGCAGGTAAGAACCTTTGTCTTGCCTGAGCCTGCACCTGCCATTATGAGAAGCGGTCCTTCCAGTGTGGTAACAGCAAGCCGCTGTGCGGGATTGAGTCCATTGAGTATATCCAAGGTAAGCCTCCTAATAAAGCACTAAAAATCCGTGTTTAGAATAGAAAAGGACTGCCGGGGGCGGCTTCAAAATATGAAATCGCACTGCAGTCCTTTATTGCTAAAAATCAACCAGCGTAGAAAATCAGATACGCTTTACAGCCTCAGAAAGCGGCGGTATAATCTGCTTCTTGCGGGACATTACTCCAGGCAGATGAATGCAGTTATCCTCTACATCCTTCTCGAAGGCAGCCTTCAGAAGTTCTACTGGGGAGCCAACATAAAGCAGGTCGGTGCTTTCGTTGAGAATGTCAGTAACCATTACCAGACTCATGTCATAACCCTCAGCCTTGCAGATTCCCTCCATAGCCTCAACCATCTGAGCCTTAATATCAAGAACCTCGCTGGGATCCATTACAGAAATCTGGCTTACAATGATGCTGTAGTCACCAATTTTGAATTCCTTAAGATCTGTTTTTGCAATTTCAGCAGGAGTCATATCGCCAATTCCTGCGCCAGCCTTGAGCATTGCCATGCCGTATTCGTTAATGTCAACACCAGCTGCTGCAGCCAGCTTATCGCAGGTATCCTTATCCAGCTGTGTGCAGGTAGGAGACTTGAAAAGTACAGTATCAGAAAGAATAGCAGAAAGGAGAATACCAGCTATTTCCTTTGGAAGCTCTACGTTATTCTGCCAGTACAGGTTGGAAATAATTGTTGCGGTACATCCGACAGGCTGCACATTGATGTAGATCGGATCAGAAGTCTGAAGTCCTCCCATGCGGTGATGGTCAACAACCTCAACAAGCTTTGCGGACTCGATTCCCTCAACAGCCTGACCAAATTCATTGTGGTCAACGAGAATTACGCTCTGAACATCTTCATCAGAGGATTCGAGCTTTTCTACAAGCATAGGAGCGTCTACCTTAAAATAATCCAGCGCATAATCAGTCTCAGCATTGGTTTTGCCGCAACGAACAGCTACAGCCTCTGTTCCAAGCTTATTCTTGAGATTTGCATAGGCAATTGCGGAGCAAATAGAATCAGTATCAGGATTACGGTGTCCAACTACATATACAGGCTTATTATTTGTCATTAAGGTCTTCCTCCTAAATATTTCATACACGGACTTTTTCGCCCAAATTTAACATTCCTAATCATTATAACGCTATTGCTTGGGTTTTGCCAATGGCAAAACATCCTATATCAGTCATCCCCATTGCCTTCCGGCACAATACCGGTGGCAATCTGTTTGTCATAATCCAACTTGTCAAAGATTCGAGGTCTATTAGGATTAAAGCTGTCATTGACAATACTTTTTGAGGAATCATATTCCGGAGTCTCTACATCCGCAATATCCAATATGGTATGAATCATAATATCAGACATATACGGTCTGTTGACTGCCGCCTTTATCTGCTCCCACTTATCAGCATATTTTTCCTTGAAGCTGTCTGAAGCCCAGACAATCATAGGAATCTCAATCATGTGTCTGTTGGGATTCTCTTCAATATGGCCGTTGAATCCGCCATCATCATATACCGCTTCTCCATGGTCTGGCAGATAAATAACTAGTGTCTCGCTATCCCTGAATTTATCAATAATATTTTTTACTATATAGTCATTATAGTAAAGGGCATTGTCATACTGGGCAATAACCAACTTTTTTTCCTCTGGGATATCAAGCTGAATATCATCGGGGTTGAATTTGGTAAAGCTATAAGGGAATCTGTTGTAATAAAGACCATGTCCCCCCATGAGATGAACAACATAGAAATTCTTATCCGGAGAAGCCTCACTCTTTGCCTCATCAATCAGAGGAAAAAGCTCCCCATCAACAATTCCAGAATCTTCATGAGAATCACGAATTCTTGTAAAACGGTGCATGGAACTGTGATCCGCATAAATCTGTGCCACATTGCCCCAGATGCCTGAGCTCTCCTGATTTGAAAGCCAGAAGGTCTTGTATCCTGCAGCATTCATTACATCAATAAGGTTTGCATACTCATACCAAGGCTTGTCCGACTGATTATCACAGAAGGTAAACAGCTTTGAAAGAACCGCAATTGTTGTGGAATGTGGACTGACCACATCCCTGAATACAGCAATATCTCCCTTTTCAGCCATCTCATCCAAATACGGCGTATTGGGCAGGTAATACCCATAGAGATGCATGTGGTTTCTGTTTGTTGACTCTCCAAGGATAAAGACGATATTTTTTATCTTGCTGTCATTTTTTGTAATGTTCACATTGGCATGAAGCTGCTCCTTCAGCCTGTGATAGGCCCTCATGTTGTCTATTGCCTTTCCAGAGGACACACACATTCTCTGAAGGGGCAAAAAATCGTCATAAAAAATTTCCGGATACATTACAGCTGTCTTTACTGTATAAAAACAAGACAACGCAAACATCAAAGTGAACAGCTTTACACCATTGGCTCTACCAAGCTGAATCATGCTAAAGATATGGGACTTGATTATGACCGCAATAATCGCAATAATTACCGCCAGCCCTAATATCTCTTTTACGCCCACATACATTTTAATAAATTCTACAGCTTCCTTCTGATTCGTTTCCAGCATAGAATTTATAATGCCCACACCTATGAGAGCACTGTAATTGTACATAGTAAAGGCTTCTATAAAGAATGGAACAAAGCATACAGCAATTACAACGCCCTTCACTATTTTCCGAAGCAGATGATGTGGAATATTCTCCAGGAGCCCAGTTATTACAAATGAAGCGAAGAGGCATAAAAATCCATAGCCTATGGCAACATCCACCTTGTCTTGATTTATCATAGACCAGCACATGGTAAATGCATTCATGAAGAAAAATGCTAGTATAAATTTGGCATGTTCAGCAAAAAAATAGGCAAATTTTTCCATAAGCCCCATAATGCCGGATTTGTAACGTCTGCGATTTCTGTTAATATATTCAGCCACTAAACCATCCCACCTTTTCAATAAGATTAAGCACAATGCATTTGCTGAAAAATCAAAGCTGATTCATCATTCTGTGAGTCTGAGGTATAATCCTCACATCACTAAGCTTTTCCAATGCCATCTGCTGGCATTCAAGCATCCTTTCAGGATCTGTACCCTTACAATTCTTCATAGGTGTAACCGGCTGAAGTATAAGCAAAATATCAGAGTCAACATTGGCGATGAGCTCCACAGCACGTCTAATCTCGCTATCAGTGGATTCCGCAGAAATTACCAGTTTAACGTATACATCCTTGCATTTTGCAAGCTGGAGAAATTTCTCATGCTCATCCCACAGCTCTCTCCCAGTAACACTAGGAAGTTTGATATCCATGCTTATAATATCTACACAGCCAATTACCTTTTCCAATTCCTTATAAAGTGTTCCATTGGTCTCTAAAAGGAACTTAGTATTCACTCTGGTGGCAAGCTCGCCAATGAAGTCCGCATGTAGAAGTGGCTCTCCCCCAGTAAGGCTTACCGCCTGATGAGGCACAGCATCTAAAAATGACTGAATCTCTTCTGCAATAAATTCCACAGTAAGGGGATTTTCTACCAAATCAAATTTATGGGTTCCAGGTACTGACTCAATATTGCAAAACCTGTGGGTTCCTGGAATATTTTCTGTATCGCAATAGCCGCAATCCAGATTGCAGCCCTCAAAACGGACAAAAAGCTGTCTGCAGCCAACATATTTTCCCTCACCCTGTACAGAGGAAAATATCTCAATCAAATTTTTTTCCAACTATATCAATCCTTAGTGTAAATTACCGAAGTTTTGGGAGATTCCCATACCTCTACAGATTTGAGCTTTGCCTCGCCCTGCAATGCCTCATGTTTCTCAAGCTCTTCAAATACAAATCTTGCAAGATTCTCAGCTGTAGGGTTCTGCTTGGAAAAATGCTCCAATTCATTTAAATAACGATGGTCCAGCATATCAAGAATGTCATTAAGGGCCGCCTTAACCACCTTAAAATCCACAAGCATTCCAAGTTCATCAAGCTCTGTGCCTGAAACCTGCGCCTGTACAATCCAGCTATGGCCGTGAAGCCTGTTGCATTTTCCAGGATATCCATCAACTCTATGCGCTGCCTCAAATGCAGCATCAACCTTTACTGTATACATAAAAAATCCTTTCGTCCCTTACCATATGTGACGAACAAAAAAAGATGAGCTTGCACTCACCTTTTTCCGTTCCAGACACATTATTTTCCAGAATCACGATTGTTAGTAAGTCCGGCTGTATTCTTCACATTTCCCATAATGTCCGCATAATTCATTGCACGGGTATGCTGGGTGTGGCTCCATTCATGCTCGTTTCTATGAATGAATCCAATGAAGATAATCGGTATCCAAGAATAAATAAATACTGGATAAAGCAAAAGGTACAGCCATGCCTTAAATTTAGCACGAATCTTGAACAGAATAATCATTGGGATTATATACTGGGCAAGCATGATTATTGTCATTAGCTCTGATGGCATGAAATTGTATATATTGGTATAAAATGGTGGGAATGCCAGCTGTATATAGCTTATGACCACGAAAATGGTGGATATCATAAGGAAATACGGCTGAACCAAATATATACATCCGTCAAGCATACGGATATCTCTCTGCTTAATTCCTTCTTTGAGCATTTTAGGAATATAGCGGTGTGCCACGTCAAACTGGCCCTGCGCCCATCTCTTACGCTGATTCCATGACTGCTTAAATGTAAGGGGCTTCTCATCGTAAACAATGGCATCATGTGCCCAAGTTGTCTTTATACCCTCAGCCAGAGATTTCATGGTAAATTCCATGTCCTCAGTAAGACAGGTAGCACGCCACCCATGCTTTTTCAATACATCTGTTGTTATGCACATTCCAGTTCCGCCCAATACAGCTGACAAACCAATATTGGTCTTAGCCAGATGGTTCAGATGGTCAATAACCCAGAACGCAATTGCAAAAGTACCAGCTACCCAGGTGTCATAAGGATTCTTTGCATCCAAATATCCCTGTATTATCTTATCACCCTTGCAAAGTCTGTTGTTCATCTCCATAAGGAACTTTGGATGTACAAGATTGTCTGCGTCAAAAATAACAACAGCATCGTACTCCTTGTCCAGCTTGAACAGCTTTTCAAACATCCACTCCAAAGCATATCCCTTGCTCTTCTTAGTGGGATGTGTTCTTTCACAAACTATAGCTCCGGCATTGGCTGCTATCTCCGCGGTGTTATCCGTGCAATTATCAGCAATTACATAGATATCATAAAGCTCCTTGGGATAATCCAGATTCTTAAGGTTATCGATAAGCTGTCCAATAACAGCTTTCTCGTTATGAGCTGCAACAATTACAGCAAAATTTTTCTGCGGAGTTTTTATCTTCTTCTCCTTGAACTTCCACAGGCCAAAGAAGCCTATGATGAAATAGTACAGTGTAAACAGAAAAATAATTATCTGAATCGGAAGCATAATTATGTCAAAAACATGAAACATAAAAGCCTGTCTCCTTTAACATTTATCTTATATGCGTGTAATCTAAATCACTTGCCGGACCCAGAAAACAACGCCATAAGGGAATTCAATATTCCGAACACAGCATAGGTACCAAATACAGCGGTGAGAACTGCGGCAACAATGGCATCCCTGCCAAAATAAATTATGCTGACAAACATAACTGCTGCAACTACCTTTGGCAGGAGATACATTTTTTCTCCTGCACCCTTAAAATCAGGATAGTGTACATGGCTGACCATCAGGAATCCCACAATAACAATTGCAACAGGATAGAAATATCCAAAGCACTGAGGATTAATTCCTATAGCATTAAAAAGCAAAGTGGTAGTTGATACCAGGCAGCCGCCGGCAGGAATTGCAAGGCCCATGAAGTATCCATGCACCACGTCAGTATTTACATTGAATCTAGCAAGTCTCCAACATCCGCAAAGAGCAAAGCAGATTGCACAGACCCATCCAAGATAGCCAAACTCATGGAGATAGAAGCTATATGCCAGGATTCCAGGAGCCGCACCAAAGGAAACCAAGTCACAAAGAGAATCAAGCTCCTTGCCCATTTCACTGCTAACGCCGAAGAAACGTGCAGAACGTCCATCCAGTCCATCAGCCACAAGCGCTATAAGGATAAATACCGACCCCATGAACATATCACCATTTAAGGTCGATAAAATAGAGCACATTCCAAATACAAGATTTGAAGATGTCAGCACATTAGGAATTAAGGATCTATACATTAGAATTCTTGCCTCCAGTCTTTATTTTTCCAAGAACAGTCAGCCCTCCAGAGACTTTCTGCCCCTTCTTTACATTGACTTCCACACTTTGAGGCATTACGACCTCCAAGCATGAGCCAAATCTAATCATTCCGTACAGCTCACCCTGCTTGAGATTGTCATCTAGGGTTACCCATGAAACAATTCGCCTTGCAAGAATGCCAGCTATCTGGGTAACTGTAATTCTTATCTTGTCATTTTCAATGCCTATGAGATGGTGCTCATTTTCAAAGCCAACCTCATCCTTATATGCAGGTCTGAACCGTCCGCAATAATATTTTTGAAGCTTTATCTCACCATCAATAGGACTTCTGTTCACATGTACATTGAATACAGACATGAAAATAACAACCTTCGTACACGGCTCCTTGATAAAATCATCGCCGTCTACCTGCACTATGTCCTGTACAGTTCCATCCGCCGGAGACAGTACAACATTTTCATCGGTCAAAATAGTTCTTTTTGGATTTCTAAAAAAATACGTAAAATAACACGCCAAAATTCCCGGCACTATAGCCCAATACGGACTTACAAAAACACCGAGAATCACAGCAACCGCCAAGGAACTAAAAATAAATACATATCCTTCCCTTACAATTGCAGGAATATTCAATAATGATGCACCTCCTGTGCAGCAGGCATTTGCTTGTGATGCCTATATATAGGCATTCCGCAGATAATTATAACGCAATTGTTCAAGTTTTTCCATAGGAAAAACATTCCCCGTTACAGTATTGGAAAAATGCTTTGTCTACTGTTTTTTCTCAGCCCAAATACGCAGCACAAACTTAGGCAGAGCCAAAAGACGGCCTGCTCTTTTGGGCTGAAGCATACCTCTGAACAGCCATTCAAGCTTTGCCTTCTGCATCCAGAGCGGAGCTCTCTTCATCACTCCAGCCATTACGTCAAAGGTTCCGCCTACTCCGATGGAAACCGGCACCCCCAGCTCCTTGTAATACTTGTCCAAAAACTTCTCCTGCTTGGGAACACCCAAAGCAACGAGCAGAAGGTCCGGATTAGCCTTTTTGATTTCTTCCAGTATATCTGGTATGTCTTTCTCTGTGAAAAAGCCATTTCTGGTTCCTACAATATTAATACCCGGATAAAGTTCCTCAGCTTTAAGCTTCGCCTTGTCTGCAACTCCAGGGGCGGAGCCAAAGAAGAAGATTCTTCTATCCTTTTGCGGAGCACGCTTCATCAGCTCCTGTGCCAGGTCATATCCTGCCACTCGCTCAGGCATATCATATCCCAGCTGATGCGCCGCCCACACGGTTCCTGCACCATCTGGCACCACCAATGCCGCACTGTTAAGTATGCGTTTTAAATCTGCATCCCTTGTGGCATTCATCAGCATCTCAGCATTGGCTGTGGCAACAATAACATTAGCTCTATCATCCATGTATTTTTCTACAAGGTTAACTGCATCAGCCATGCGAAGAGAATTAACCCCTACACCCAAAATTTCATGTTTTTCAAAATCAGGCACTGTCATTCCTCCGATTCTAAATCAGGTATGAGCATAATTTTACCATAATCCGGCACAAACATACAATTAATTATCAGAAATCAGAGCGAACAGCCCACCTAAGCTTGGTGGAATGTGCCCTGCTGTTTCTACGGCATTCCTCCGCAGAGGGCCTTATAACATCCTTTGATATTTCGCTGTATATACCCTGACGCTTATATTCCTTGAATGCCTGTTTCACCAGACGGTCCTCTCCGGAATGGAATGTAAGTATCGCCGCACGTCCACCGGGTTTCAGCACAAATGGAAGTTTTTCCATGAAGCTGTAGAGTACCTCATACTCATTATTTACATCAATTCTAAGAGCCTGAAAGGTCCGGGCACTGGATTTTTTCCAAGCATCCTTCAGCTCATCTTTTGGAATCCTGGCTTTTTCCAAGGCCTTCCCTACCACAGTATGCAGCTCAGACGTTGTATTAATTACGCCACCACGCTTAAAAGTACTGATTATTTCAGTGGCAATTTCCTTGCTGTAAGGTTCATCTGAATTGGTGAAAAGCATCCCCTCAAGCTCATCCACAGTCAGCTCTCTAAGACGTTCTGCAGCTGGTTTGCCGGCATTAGGATTCATCCTCAAATCCAGTGGACCATCCTGCTTATAGGAAAATCCACGATCAGGATTGTCAATCTGCATGGATGATACCCCTAAATCTGCCAGGACAAAATCAAACAAGCCCACTTCCTGTGAAAGTTTATCAACATCAGCAAAATTCATCAGCTTTCTTGTGAAAATATCTTCACCATACCCCAGCTTTTCCAGCCTGATTCTTGTTTTTTCAGACTCAATGGGATCCACATCTCCTGCATAAAGATGCCCCTTTCCAGCGAGTTGTTCAAGCATCCTCTGACTGTGTCCGCCATATCCCAAGGTTCCATCAAACCCCTGCATTCCCGGCTTAATCTGAAGTACATCTAAAATTTCTTCAACCATAATTGGGATATGCATTCCTGCAGGAGTACTTCCCTTTTCTATTACATGCTTTATTGTATCCCCGTATTTTTCAGGATGAAGCTCTTTATATTTTTCTGAGAACTTTTTAGGGTATTTTCCCTTATATCTTTCACGCCTCTTGTGGGGCTGCTGCACATCATTTTGTTCTTCACTATTAGCCATTAAATTAAATTTCATCTCCCTTCCAATAATGAAATTATAGCATAAGCATATTCAATAAAAAATACCGGCCCTAAGGACCGGCATTCATATTATTTTTCCTTTGTACGGTATTCCTCCAACCGCATGAGCATAAAGCAAAAATCGGATAATCGATTCATATACAGCCTGTCAGATTCTGGCACAGCATCTGTTTCCGCCAAAGTAAGCATACGGCGTTCAGCACGTCTGGATATTGTACGGGCCATGTCAATAAATGCTCCGGCCTTCGTATCCCCGGGGATTATAAATGCTTTGAAGGGTGGAAGAATTTTTTCTATTTCATCCATTTTCTCCTCAAGCATTTCCACGTGACTGAGCTTTATGCCAGGCTCTTTATCAATACTTGCCAAATCAGACATGAGTATCATGTTCTGCTTCTGCAGCTTGAACAGCCATTCCCTAACCTCCGCATCCTCTGCGAAAGCTCTTGCAGCAGCAAGTACGGAATTCATCTCGTCAATGGTGCCATAGGCCTCTACCCTGGTACAATTCTTGGGAACACGTTCACCTGTAAAAAGACCTGTTGTGCCCTTATCTCCGGTTTTTGTATATATTCCCATTTTTAAATCCTCCGGAATATCTTAGTCAAAAATTTCGGTGGCATTAAAGAAAATTGAAATCTCACGCTTTGCATTTTCAGGACTGTCAGACGCATGAACAGCATTGCGGCTTCCGCTTTCAGCATAGAGCTTGCGGATAGTTCCTTCTTCTGCTTCTGCAGGATTAGTCTTTCCATGGAGCTTACGGATTGCTGCAATGGCATTTTCGCCCTCAAGAACAAGTGCAATAATCGGTGCAGAGGTCATAAAGCCAACCAAATCCTCATAATATGGACGGCCAATATGCTCCTCATAATGCTTGGAAGCCAGCCTCTCATCCATTTTGAGCATCTTTACAGCAAGAATCTTAAAACCTTCAGTTTCATAACGCTTAATAATATCACCAATGTGATGTTTCTTTACAGCATCAGGTTTAATGAGTACGAGTGTTTTTTCCATTTGTTCGTGAGCTCCTTTTTACTCTAAGTTTTCACTGGCTTCCTGGTATTTTTTTGCCAAAGCATTATATTCAATGGCTGACTCATGAAGGGCCTCCAGCTCATCCTCACGAAGGTTGCGTACAAGACGTGCCGGGTTGCCATATACCAGTGAATTGGGTGGAATCGTATGATGCTGGGTGAGCAGTGTTCCTGCACCGATAACACAGTTTTCACCAATCTGTGTATACCCAAGCAGTATTGCCCCCATTCCAATCAGGCTGTTATCACCAACTTTTGAACAATGTACAACAGCATTATGACCAATGGTGACATAATCCCCGATAACGGTATCCTGATCACCCATTACATGTATGGTTGCATTGTCCTGAACATTGGTATATTTTCCTATCTTTATTTTTGCCATGTCTCCCCGGATAACAGCATTAAACCACACATTAACGCCTTCACCGATCTCCACATCGCCTACAACAGCTGCGGTAGGAGCAATCATCGCCGTGGAATCTACCTGTGGCTTCTTGTCCATAAAGGGTACAATATTCATATAAGACACCTCCTGCTATTGTTTCCATGTATCTAATTAATTATAACAGAGTTTAGCGTATTTTACTAGAAATTCCAAAAAATTCGGAATTTCTAAATATACGTATCCTTTCCTGCCGTATCCACGCTCCAACAGCTTGGCCTTTTAGTTCTACCGGAGCATTTTTCCCGGATACCGTCATTAGCAAAACAAGTTCCTGCTCAGCATTTTTCAAATATCCAGGAAGATCTCCATGATCTGACTCTATTATGGCTAAGAAATCATCTATTTTCAAAGGCCATTTATTTAATGAAACAATAAAATCTACGATCTTTGATAGTTTTTTTAGCAAAGGAGCCCTCATATGCTCAGTAATAACAAAAATGGCACAGTTATACCATAATTTGGGCATATTCATTCTTCCAGCCCACATATTTAAAGCTTCAACACCTCTATTCTCATGGTCGTAGTGATGTGGGAGCATTTCCTCAGGTGTAAGTCCCTTGCCTAAATCATGAACCAAGGCTGCAAATCTTGCAATTACATTATCTGTCTTTTTTGCGGTTTTATCCAAAACCATCATGGAATGTACGTAAGCATCTCCCTCCGGATGATATTGGGCTGGCTGTGTCTTTCCTATGAGCTTTGCAATTTCCGGAAAAACCACATCTAAAAGACCAGCTGTCCTTAAGGAATTAAAAAACATCGAAGGTTTTCTCGATGCCAAAGCCCGTTCCATTTCATGAAAAATACGCTCAGAAGGTTCATTTTCTATTTCTGCTCTGCAGGATTTCATGGCTTCAATACAATCATCAGAAAGATTAAATTCTGTTACCGCCGCCTGTCTTGCGGCTCTCAGTGCCCTTACCGGATCCTCCTTGAAATGCTCAGACACAGGATGTATTATTTTATTTTTGATGTCCAGCTCTCCCCCATAGGGATCTATGATTTCTCCGGTAAGAGGGTCAAATGCCATTGCATTTATACGTGTGTCCCTTCTATACAAATCCTCATATATTGTTATTTCCGGATTAAATTCTACCTTGAAGCCTTTATATCCGCTGCCGCATTTTCGCTCTTTCCTTGCCAGTGCTACCTCGCAGTACTCTCCCTCCAGAGGAATTTGAAATACAGGAAAAGACTTTCCTACCTGCTGGCAGTCCTTGAAGCTGTTCCTAAACCTTTCCTCGGTAAGTCCGCATACCACATAATCCTTATCCTTTGGGGTTACGCCTATAACCCTGTCCCTGACCCAGCCTCCTACAATGTAGCAATGACCGCCCATTTCCAAAATTTTTTCGCAAAAATATTTCTCATCCATAATATACTTTCATCCACATAAGAAAAGACCGCCATATGACGGTCTCTTAATATACTCCTTAGCCAATGACCTGTGCGCCATGCTGGGAAATATTCAGCAAAATGTAATCAGCATTTATATCATGCTCAGCAAATGCATTTTTCATAGCCTGACCCACAGCATCTGCATTTTTATCCGTAAATGCAATAAGGCAGGGACCTGCTCCACTCAAGGATGCCCCTAAGGCTCCTGCTGCCTTTGCAGCTTCAAACACTTCATACATGCCCGGAATCAACTTGGCACGATAGGGCTGATGTAATTTGTCATCAAAAGCTGTCTTCAAGAAGCCTCTGTTGCCTTTGCAGAGAGCAGCAATGAGCATACCCGTTCTTCCAATATTAAATACAGCATCCTGCATGGACACAGACTCTGGCAGAACCTTTCTTGCCGCCTTTGTTGACAAGGGGAAATCCGGTACGGCAACCACCATGGTAAGATTCAGCCTTGGAATAAAGGAGAAACATTCCGGAGAGCCATTCTGCATGGCTGTAACAGTAAATCCTCCAAATATAGCAGGGGCTACATTATCCGGATGGCCTTCTATGGATGTAGCCATCTGAAGAAGCTGACGGCGGCTGAATTTATTGCCAGTCAGCGCATTTGCTGCCTTGAGACCGGCAACAATTGCCGCAGCACTGCTGCCAAGACCTCTGGACAAGGGAACATTATTGTCCATAACAATTTTTGCCCCTTTAAATTTGTTGTCAAGGTGCAATCTTCTAAGTAAAAGCTTCGCTGACTTCCATACTATATTTCTTTCATCGGTGGGGATGTTTTCTGCACCCTCGCCGTGAATTTCAATATCCAGTACTGGCTCTTCAAGGAGAGTCATTTCCAGTTCATTATATATACTGCACGCCACGCCTAAGGCATCAAAGCCCGGACCGCAGTTCGCAGAGGTTCCTGGAACCCTTACCTTCACTGTATTCTGAGTCATAATCACGAGTCTCCCTGTATTTTCTCCACACGAATAATATTTTCAACCTTGGAAACCACCGGCAGCGCATTCAGCGTTTCAGTGGCCTTCTGAATATATTTATGCTGAACACAATGGGTTATTGCTACGATTTCAGCCTTGTTATTTACCTGACGGGTCTGAATTACAGACTTGAGGCTTACGCCGTCTGTGCCAAAGGCTGTTGCTATGGAGCCAAGCACACCCGGCTTGTCCTCAACCAGCAGTCTCACGTAGTAGGAGGACTCGGTATCCTCCAGCGGACAGAAGCTCTTATCCTCGTAGCAGGTATTAATAAGACCTGCAAAGGTTCCCTGCTCAATTTCTCTGGCAACCTCAATGACATCAGCCATAACAGCGGAGGCGGTAGGCAGTGAACCTGCTCCCTGACCATAGAACATAGCCTCACCGATAGCATTGCCACGAATAAATATTGCATTAAATACATCATTTACATTGGACAACGGATGCTCGGTAGGCAGGAAAGATGGATGAACCCTGACGTTTATTCCCTTTTCCGGAATATCACGGGCAATGGCCAAAAGCTTCACAACATATCCAAGCTGTGCAGCATATTCAATATCACTCTGTGTTATCTTAGTAATTCCCTCAACGGAAACATTTTCCAAAGGTACCTTTGTGTTAAAGGCAATGGAAGCCAGTATTGCCGCCTTTCTGGCAGCATCCATGCCCTCTACATCAGCCGCAGGATTAGCCTCAGCATAACCCTTCTCCTGTGCCTGTTTCAGCACAGTATCATAATCAGAGCCTTCCTTTGTCATCTTTGTGAGCATGTAATTTGTGGTTCCGTTTACAATGCCCATAACCTCGGAAATGCGGTTTCCTGTCAGACACTGCTTCAAAGGTGTAATAATCGGTATTCCGCCACCTACACTTGCCTCATAACGGATATCCACATTATTTTTCTCTGCAGCATTGAAAAGCTCGCTGCCATAGGCTGCCACAACATCCTTATTGGCTGTTACAACGCTTTTTCCATTGCTTATCGCACGGAGCATGTACTCCTTGGCAGGATTGATTCCACCCATGAGCTCTATAACAATATCAATGTCCTTATCCTCAATAATATCCTCTACATTTTCTGTTAAATGTATATCTTCCAGATATGGACGCTTCTTATTCACATCACGTACGAGCACTTTTTTCAGCTTAAGCTGTGCACCGACCTTTTGTGTAATTTCGTGGGCATTCTCCTTTAATACCATTGCCACGCCACTTCCAACGGTACCAAATCCCAACAAACCAATATTAATTTCTTTTTTCATCCGGCGCACCTCCTACTTTATACCTGTCCCAAAACCTCAAGGCGCTTCACGCCGTCAACCATGCGGAGCTTGTCCAGCAATGCTTCCAAGTCAACAGCCAGATTTGCTGTTTCGATGGAAACAGTTGCATTTGCAACGCCCTGAAGGGGAATCCCCTGATTGATGGTAAGAACGCTGCCGGAATCCTTTGAAATCGCATTCAGAACACTGGACAGTACACCTTTTTTATGCTCCAGCAAAAAAGTCAGGGTTACAATCTTATTCTGGCTTGCCTCATAGAAAGGGAATACATAATCTTTATATTTGTAATAAGCACTACGGCTAAGATCCATTTTATCTACAGCTTCGTTAATGGTACGTGCATCTCCACGCTTTAGCATATCCTTGACACGAATTGTTTTTTTAATTGCCTCCGGCAGAATTTCCTCACGCACAAGGAAAAATCCGCTTTTTGGTTTCTTACTGGTACCCATATTATATGCCTCCGTACTTCTGTGATGGATTATTTTCTACATACGATAGATATTATATCATGCTTGTTTACACATGACAATATTGTTAATGAATATATAAGGAATTGGTAAAAGGATGTTCACTCCTATTCCAACAAAAAATCCCAGAAGCATATCGCCTCTGGGATTTAGCTACATTAATATATTAGAGGATTCTTCTAATCCAGCCCTCTGGTGCTTCAATCTTGCCCTGCTGGATACCGGTAAGAGTATCATACAGCTTCTGGGTAACAGGACCCATCTTTTCCATACCGCTTGGCAGGCAGATTTCCTTACCATGGTCAACAATCTTGCCAACAGGAGAAATAACAGCCGCTGTACCGCAAAGACCACATTCAGCAAAATCCTTAACCTCGTCAAGTCTTACCTTGCGCTCAGTAACCTTGTAGCCAAGGATATGCTCAGCTATGTAAAGCAGGGAACGGCGGGTAATTGAAGGAAGAATAGATTCGGATTTCGGTGTAACAATTTCATTGTCCTTTGTTACGAAAATGAAGTTTGCACCACCAGTTTCCTCAACATAAGTTCTAGTTGCAGGATCAAGGAACATATTTTCATCAAAGCCGTTGTTATGAGCTGTTACATAGGCATGAAGGCTCATTGCATAGTTAAGACCAGCCTTGATATGTCCGCTGCCATGTGGAGCTGCACGGTCAAAATCACTTACACAGAGAGTCAGAGGCTTTGCGCCGCCTTTGAAATAAGGTCCAACCGGAGTAACAAGAATACGGAACTGGTACTCATCAGAAGGCTTAACACCAATAACCGGACCAGATGCGAACATATAAGGACGAATGTAGAGAGTTGCTCCAGTTCCATAAGGAGGAACCCATGCTGCATTTGCCTTAACAACCTCATCAACAGCCTCAACAAACTTGTCAACTGGGAAAGGAGGCATCTCCAGACGCTGTGCAGAGGTATACATACGCTCAGCATTCATATCTGGACGGAATGCAACAATATGTCCATCCTCAGTGGTGTATGCCTTCAGGCCCTCAAAAACCTCCTGGCAATACTGAAGAATACCAGCACACTCGTTGAGAACAACATTTGAATCCTCAGTAAGAGTGCCTTCCTCCCACTTGCCATCTTTATAGTTAGCAACATAGCGCTTTGAAGTCGTGCGGTAGTTAAAACCTATATTCGACCAATCCAAATCTACTTTCTCCATAAGAATCCCCTTCCTATATATCTTAGATTTAATTCTCCATCATTGTAGCACATATATATCTGAATATCAAACAGAAATGACAAATTTTATTTAATTTTTTTGCTATATAAACAGTTTTTGTATTTCACTAATACACAAGTGTATACTCACAGGATTAATTCTGGATAAACCTCCCACCACTTACTGGAGGGAGTTTATTTTCGTAATACTATTTGCACCTTGGTGGCAGATTAATTTCTAATGAAATCATCAACCCAAATTTACAATTTCATTTTTTAGAAAGAGAAAAACTGCCGTACCCAAAGGATACGGCAGTCCATAATTTGCAATAATAAATCAGCGCTTGCTGAACTGGCTTGCCTTACGAGCCTTCTTGAGACCGTACTTACGACGCTCTTTCTCACGAGGATCACGAGTAACGAATCCAGCCTTCTTAAGAGCAGGACGGAATTCCTTATCGAGCTCCATGAGAGCACGGGTGATACCATGACGAATTGCGCCTGCCTGACCGGAAGCGCCGCCACCTGCAACGTTGGCGATAACGTCATACTTATCAACTGTTTCAGTAAGGTTGAGAGGCTGACGAACGATGAGCTCGAGAGTCTTCAAACCGAAGTACTCAGCCATGTCGCGGCCATTGATGGTGATTTTGCCTTCACCTGGAACCAGACGAACTCTGGCAACCGAAGTTTTTCTGCGGCCTGTGCCGTAGTAGCTGACTAATGCCATGAATATTGTTCCTCCTTCCAGATATTAACGAATGTTGAGCTTAAGCTCTTCCGGCTGCTGTGCAGCATGCGGATGCTCAGCACCAGCGTATACATTAAGCTTACGGTACATCTGTGCACCGAGACGATTCTTAGGAAGCATTCCACGAACAGCCATCTCAATGACTCTCTCTGGGAACTTCTGCATCATCTGTCCAGCAGGTGTAAAAGTAGTACCGCCATTATATCCGGAGTGACGGAAATAGGTCTTGTCCGTCAACTTCTTTCCTGTGAATACTGCCTTTGCCGCATTGATAACGATTACGAAATCACCAGTATCAACATGCGGAGTAAAGGTAGGTTTATTTTTACCGCGAAGCACTTTTGCGACCTCGGCAGCGAGTCTACCGACTGTCTGGCCTTCAGCGTCTACAACATACCATTTGCGTTCAATGTTTGATTCATTCGCCATAAACGTTGTCTTCATGCGATATCCCTCCCTGTTATTTTTGTTATTTTTAAAATTAATATGTTTGCTGTCATCGTGTTATCCGGGGCTAGTGGAAGCACGGTGCACAACTCACATGAAAATATTTTAATAAAAATACTTCCTGAAGTCAAGCTTTTTTTCTTTACAATTATTTTTTATAGAGGATGGGGGACATCTTTTTCCTCATTATAATCCTCAGCCAGCTTTGCGAATAATGGCAGAGAACGGCGTATGGTATCTGTGCTTATGCAGTAGGAAGCACGGAAATATCCCGGACAGCCAAAATCAGTGCCTGGAACCAAAAGCAAATCATACTTTTTAGCTTTCTCGCAAAATGCATAGTCATCCTCTTCCAGACATTTTGGAAACAAATAGAATGCTCCCTGTGGCTTCTGACATGTAAATCCTGCATCTATAAGTCCCTGATAGAGAAGCTGTCCATTTAATTTATAGGTCTCAATATCAGATGGCATTCCTGCACAGCGTGCCACAACTAGCTGCCACAGCGAGGGCGCATTCACGTGGGTAAGTATGCGGCCAGCACCTGCGATTGCACCAAATACAGCAGGAAAATCCGCTACTTCATCGGGAATCACAACATAGCCTATGCGCTCCCCCGGAAGGGAAAAGGATTTGCTGTAGGAATAGCATACCAAAGTATTAGCATAGTATTTAGTAACGTAAGGGACACTGTATCCCTCAAATGCTATCTCTCTGTAAGGCTCATCAGAAATAATGAATATTGCATGTCCATATTCCTTCTGTTTTTCTTCCAGAATAGCCGCCAATTTCTTGATGGTTTCTTCAGAATAAACTACACCGCTTGGGTTATTCGGGGAGTTGACTATTACAGCCTTTGTATGGGGAGTTATCAGCCCAGCAAAAGCTTCAAAATTAATCTGAAAATCCTCTGTCTGTGCTGGAACAACAACCAATTTTGCTCCTGTAGATTCTACAAAGCAGCGGTATTCCGGGAAAAAAGGCGCAAAGGTTATAAATTCATCATTCTCTTCAGCCAGTGCCTTGAAGCAGATGGTAATTGCCGCTGCTGCGCCAGCTGTCATGAACAAATTTTTGCCAGTAAAGGAAGTTCCAAAACGGTCATTAATGCTTTTTGCCAAAGTCTCCCTTACAGCAGGATTTCCTGGTGCAATGGTGTATCCATGAATCTCCTGTGGAGACATTTCATTTAATACATCAATAGCCGCCTGTTTTACAAAATCAGGTGTTGGAACATTGGGATTTCCAAGACTGAAATCATAGACATTTTCCTCTCCAACTTCCTGTGCCCTTTTGCGGCCATATTCAAAAATAGTTCTGATTGTGGACTTTTTAGTGCCAAGCTCATAGCATGTAGCTGATACCATTATACCTACCCCCTGCACTGCAGCAATTATTCACAAAAATATTTCATGCTGGTCTTTTTATATTCCTTAACCGTATACATCATAGCAACATCTGACTTTGCAAGACCTGTCTGTGAAGCTAAGTTTTCAACCAAACTCTCACATTCATTCCTGCTATGGGCATGTACCATAGTATAAAGGTTATATTGCCAATTATCCGTTGTCACACGGTCATAACAGTGTGACACAGCTGGACTCTCGCACATGATTTTTGCTACCTCTTCCAGCCTGTCAGCTGATACCTTCCAGGCACATAGGCAGTTTGTCTGGAATCCGGCAGCCCTATGCCTCAGCACAGCCCCCATTTTCCGGATTTCACCGTACTCCTTCATTAGTCTCAGTCTGCCTATGACCTGTGCCTCTGTAACGTCCAAGTCCTTTGCTATTTTCTCGTAAGGCTTGCGGCATAAGGGCAGTCCCTCCTGCACAGCTCTTATAATTTTCTTATCCAGCTCGTCCATGTATGCCCCTCCTTACTTAAGCTTGAATTTAACATCTATCTTGTACTTATGATTAGCTACAAGATCCATCATATCTATTACACCATCAAGAGCACGAATTTCAGACAATACTTCCTTCTTCACATCCTCATCTGGAGTAAGAAGTGTAAACCAGAGGTTGTATTCCCCTTCTCTTTGGTAATTATGGGTAACAAAGGTATAGGAATTAATTGCCTGAGCTACATCCTCCAACGAATCCTCCGAAACCTTTACAGCAACGAGAGTTCCATTATATCCAAGTTTTCCGGAATCAAAAAACGGACCAATTTTACGGATATATCCGTCCCTCTTCAGTTCCTCAAGCCTATGAAGCACGGTGCTTTCATCTGAGTCCAGCTTATCTGCCAGCACCTGAAAGGGTCTGGAATCCAATGGCATTTCCTGCTGAAGAAGATTCAAGAGCGCCTTGTCAAAACCTGTAAGCATCAATATCCCTCCTACTCTGCCAAAACATTTCCTATCACATCAAGAAGCTCCAATCTTCCCTCGTTTTTCACTGAGGAATATGGCAGCACATCCAGCTCCTTGATACCAAGTTTATTTTTTATATTGCGTATACTTTCAGCCTGCTGCTTCTTGCCAATTTTGTCAGCCTTGGTTGCAATAACCAGCACTGGAAGTCCATTTTCCACCAGCCAGTTGAACATTTCAATATCTGACGCCATTGGGTCATGCCTTATATCAATCAGCTGACATACAAACTGCAGCTCCTTGGAATTTAAAAGGTATTCACTTATGAATTTTGACCAGGTTTTACGCCGCTCTTTTCCAGTTTTTGCATAACCATAGCCAGGAAGATCCACCAGATAAAAATTTTTGCGTTCCGTGTCATCCTCTATTTTGACACCTATATCATAAAAATTAATTGTCTGGGTTTTTCCAGGCTGGGAGCTTACCCTTGCAAGATTTTTAACCCTTGTAAGGGAGTTTATCAGGGATGATTTGCCCACATTGGACCTTCCGATAAAAACAATTTCCTTCTGCGGCAGCTCTGGATATTGATCTATCCTGACAGCAGAAACGCAGTATTTCGCCTGTGTAACCACCACATTCATCAGCTTTTCCCCATCCATATCCTCACCTACTTTCTACAGCATTCTCAACCAATGCATTCTTCAGTACAGTGTCCATATTATCTGTTGGAATAAATTTCATATTTTCACGGACAATTTCCGGCAGTTCATCAATATCCCGTTCATTTTCCTTTGGCAGAATTATTATCTTCTTGCCTTCACGGTAAGCAGCGAGAACCTTTTCCTTGAGTCCGCCTATTGCCATAACTCTGCCCCTAAGGGTAATTTCACCAGTCATGGCAACATCTCCTCTAACCTTCTTGCCAGTCAATGCGGATATTACAGCTGTAGCTATTGTTATGCCCGCTGAAGGACCATCCTTCGGAACAGCCCCCTCCGGACAGTGGATATGAATGTCATTTTTTTCATAGAAATTTTCAGGTATTTTAAGTGCTTTTGCCCTGCTCCTGATATAGGATATTCCAGCCTGTGCAGACTCCTGCATAACATCTCCAAGCTGTCCTGTGAGATTTATCTTGCCTTTGCCCTTTAATACAGTTGCTTCAACTGGAAGAAGGGTTCCCCCTACCTCAGTCCATGCCATACCGGCTACAACACCAACAGCATCATTATTGTCATTTTTAGAATGAGGATACTTAGGCTTTCCAAGATAGGACTCCAGATTTTTGGTGGTAATCCTAATGGTTTTCTTGGTACCCTCCACAAGCTGTCTTGCAGATTTCATACAGATACGCCCAATGACACGTTCGAGTTCACGCACACCGGATTCCCTGGTATACTCGTCAATCATCTTCTCGATAACATCCTTGCCAAACTGGAGCTGTTTAGGCAGCAATCCATTTTGCTCACGGCAGCGATTGACCAAATAACGCTTGGCTATCTCCAATTTTTCATTTTCAGTATATGAAGATAATGTGATAATTTCCATTCTGTCCCTAAGAGGTCTGGGGATTCCGCCTAAATCATTGGCGGTAACAATCCAAAAGACTTTGGATAAGTCAAATGGCACATCAAGATAATTGTCGGTAAAGGTAGAATTCTGGGCTGGATCCAATACCTCCAGCAGAGCTGCAGTAGGATCTCCCTTATAATCTCCAGCAATCTTGTCAATTTCATCTAACAAGAAAACTGGATTTTTTGTTTCAGCTTTATTAATGTTTTCAATAATACGGCCAGGAATTGCACCGACATAGGTTCTTCTATGCCCCCTTATGGATGCCTCATCTCTGACACCGCCAAGGGATGCTCTGACAAACTTACGTCCAATGGAACGGGCAATTGATGAAGCAAGGGAAGTTTTTCCCACACCTGGGGGACCAACTAGACAGAGAATAGGAGCCTTGCTGTTATTGCCAACCAGCTGATGCACCGCTATAAACTCCAAAATGCGCTCTTTGACCTTTTTCAGACCGTAATGGTCCTCGTCAAGAATTTTCTCTGCTGAAAGAATATCCGTGTTATCTGGAGTTTCATTATACCATGGAAGCTTCAGAAGCCATTCAATATAGGTTCTAACTACATCAGCTTCAGCGGAATAATTCGACATCTGTCCCAGTCTGGTAATTTGCTCTGTAACAGTCTTTTGAACGTATTCTGGATAATGTCCTTCACTTAGCTGCTTTTTATATTTATCTCCAGAATCATCTTCATCCTCACCTAGCTCAACCCGGATTGCACGCATTTGCTCGTGGAGGTAATATTCCTTCTGCTGTCTGGTAAGACGCTTTGCCACACGCTTTCTGATGCGCTTTTCCATTTCAAGAAGATCCAGCTCACGGCCAATAAATGAATACAGAAGCTCCAATCTTTCCTTAATATCCTGTATCTCAAGAAGCTGCTGCTGTTCCTCAAATTTAAGATCCAGATGACCTATTATAATGTCAGCCATACGGACAGGATCATCAAGGGTATTAACAGTAACAATAGCGTTAGGAGGCATACGTTTGCTGAGCTTCAGCCAGCGTTCAAATTCGTGGACAAGGGTTCTAAGCAAAACCTCGGTATCCTTGTCTGTGGGAATATCATAATCAATGGCTTCTATTTCAGCTTCCACATAGGTTCCCTTATTGGTGCAGTTTTTAATGATACCTCTATGGCTGCCTTCCACCAGCAGGCGCACAGCGCCGCCGGTAAGTTTCAACATCTGCTTGATTGTAGCCACAGTACCAACACTGTACAGATCCTCTATCTTCGGCTCATCTAAATCCGGATCCTTTTGTGCCACCAGGAAAATCTCCTGATTTCCAAGCATTGCCTGTTCCATAGCTGCTATAGATGCAGGTCTGCCCACATCCAAATTAACAACCATAAAAGGAAAAACCACCATTCCACGAAGTGGAAGAAGCGGATAGCTTTTTACTTCTGACATAAAAACCTCCTAGCATCTATTAATAAAAAAGGCGCTGCTAAAAAGCAACGCCTCTTATCCAAAATACAACTGTATCAAGCCGAAGCTTCTTTGTCCAAGACCTTACTTGCTTTACTGTCAATGGTCAGGACCGGATCCTTATGCTCGGCAACGACTTCCTTGGTAACTCTGCAGACTGAAGCGCCGTCTATGGAAGGAATCTCATACATTACATTGCACATAATTCCTTCTATAATTGCCCTCAATCCACGAGCACCAGTCTTACGCTTGAGTGCCTCCTGGGCAATCAGCTTCAAGGCATCGTCGTCGAATTCCAGCTTAACACCGTCCAGCTCCAACAAACGCTTATACTGCTTAACCAAAGCATTTTTAGGCTCAGTAAGGATACTGATTAATACTTCCTCTGTCAGAGCTTCTAATGTAACGACAACAGGGACACGCCCTACAAACTCAGGTATCAGTCCGTGGGAAATCAAGTCCTCAGGCTGTACCTCTTTAAGGAGTTCCTCTGACTCTGCACTATCCTTGGAACGAATGTCCGCACCAAAGCCAAGGCTCTTATTCCCCTTGCGGTCAGATATTATATCATCCAGACCTGGGAAAGCTCCACCGCAAATAAACAAAATATTTGTGGTATCAATCTGAATAACTTCCTGATGTGGATGCTTCCTGCCGCCCTGTGGAGGAACAGACGCCAAAGTACCCTCAAGAATCTTCAAAAGTGCCTGCTGAACACCCTCGCCGGATACGTCACGGGTAATTGACCGATTCTCACACTTCTTTGCAATCTTGTCGATTTCATCGATATAGATTATGCCATGCTGTGCTTTTTCTACATCGTAATCAGCTGCCTGTATGAGCTTCAGCAGAATATTTTCTACATCCTCTCCCACATATCCAGCCTCAGTAAGCGATGTGGCATCAGCTATGGCAAAGGGCACATTCAGTATCCTTGCCAAAGTCTGAGCAAGCAGGGTCTTGCCGCTTCCGGTGGGTCCCAGCATGAGAATGTTGGATTTTTGAAGCTCCACATCCTCATTTTTGGAATCCTTCATATTTATGCGCTTATAGTGGTTATATACAGCCACAGAAAGAACCTTCTTGGCTTCATCCTGTCCAATGACATACTGGTCAAGAATCGCCCTTATTTCCTTAGGCTTTGGCACTTCCTTAAGCGCAACTCCTACATCCTCGCCAAACTCATCTGCGATAATTTCATTGCAAAGCTCAATGCACTCATTACATATATAGACACCTGGTCCAGCAACAAGCTTCCGAACCTGCTCCTGTGATTTCCCACAAAAGGAACACTTGAGCCGGCCCTTTTCCTCACCAAACTTCATCATGACATCACCCTTCAGCCCTTAGGCGTAGAATTTTTCTTCCCTGCAGGACGAGTGATTACCTCATCAATAAGGCCGTAAGCCTTTGCTTCTTCAGCACTCATGAAGTTATCACGTTCAGTATCCTGAATGATTTTATCACGGGACTGCCCGGTATGCTTCATTAAAATCTCATTTCCAACTTCACGGAGACGAAGGATTTCCTTTGCCTGAATCTGGATATCTGTAGACTGGCCCTGAGCTCCGCCCAATGGCTGGTGAATCATTATCCTTGCCAGCGGCAGTGAAAATCTCTTGCCCTTTGCACCTGCCGCCAGAAGGAGTGAACCCATGCTTGCAGCCTGTCCAATACAAATAGTTGAAACATCCGGTTTAATGTACTGCATCGTGTCATAAATCGCAAGTCCGGCTGTTACTACTCCGCCAGGACTGTTGATGTAAAGATAAATGTCCTTATCGGGATCCTCCGACTCCAGGAACAAAAGCTGTGCTACAACTACATTTGCAACATTATCGTCAATAGGACCACCAAGAAAAATGATGCGGTCCTTCAGAAGTCTGGAGTATATGTCATACGACCGCTCGCCACGGCCGGTATTTTCCACGACTATAGGTACATAGTTCATAATATCCCTCCAAATAATCGGGATTACTTAGCGATGTTGTCAACAACGAACTGTGCTGTCTTGCGGCGCATAATTGTAGCTGCAAGATCGCCAATACGTCCCTGCTGTGTAATAATCTTTTTAACCTGGCTTGCGGTTGCACCGTAAGCAGCTGCCATAGCCTCAACCTCAGCATCAAGCTCAGAAGACTCAACCTTGATGTTCTCAGCCTTTGCAACAGCCTCAAGTACGAGGTCAAGCTTAACATTCTTCTCAGCAGCCTCACGATAGCTCTCACGAATCTTGCCCATGTCAGTGCCAGTGTACTGGAGATACTGATCCATCTTCAGACCCTGCTGCTCAAGACGGAGTGCAAGCTCCTGAATCATAGTGGTTACACGGTTGTCAACCATAACTGTAGGAATCTCTACCTCTGCATTGTCAGCAACCATCTGAAGAGCATCCTCACGAGCCTTGGACTCAGCCTGGCTAGCTGCATTCTTCTCAAGTTTGGAACGAATATCAGCCTTCAGCTCATCAAGAGTCTGGAAAGTGCTTGCCTTCTTAGCAAACTCGTCATCAAGTGCAGGAACAACCTTCTTCTTGATGCTGCGAACTGTGCACTTGAATACTGCTGCCTTTCCAGCCAGAGAAGTCTCATGGTACTCCTCAGGGAAGGTAACATTTACATCAGTCTCTTCGCCAACTTTTGCACCTACGAGCTGATCCTCAAAGCCAGGGATGAAGCTGCCGGAACCAATCTGAAGCGGATAATCCTTGCCTTCGCCACCCTGGAAAGCCTCGCCATCAACAAAGCCCTTGAAATCAAGAGTGATGAAGCTGTCGTTCTCTACTGCAGCATCCTCGCCTGCATCCACCATATCTGCATAACGATCGAGCATGTGAACGAGCTGATGCTCAACTTCGTCATCAGACACCTCAGCAGCCTCGGTCTCAACCTTCAGGTTCTTGTACTCTCCGAGCTTTACCTCAGGCTTCTCTGTAGCAGTAGCCTTAAATACGAGATCCTTGCCCTCTTCAAGGGTTACAACCTCAATCTCTGGACGGGTAACAATTTCAATCTGGTTCTCATCGATTGCCTGGCTGAGAGCGCCTGGTGCTACGTGCTCCAAAGCTTCCTGAAGAATTGCATCAACGCCTACATGCTGTTCAACAATACGGCGAGGAGCCTTTCCACGACGGAATCCAGGAATGTTTACACGGCTTGCTACATGCTGTACAGAATGTGCAATTGCCTTGCTGAGTTCCTCAGCTGGAACGGTAATCTCAAGAACCACCTGATGGTTTTCTATCTTTTCTACAGTTGCTTTCATTGTGTCAAATGACCTCCTGTTGTTAATGCTGTTTTGGTCCGCTGGTTTCCAGACATACTTCAAGCATGAATAGCTGGAACCCAATACGCCATACATTGCATATTATCATAAATGGAAAATAAATACAAGCATTGCCCACGAGTATTAGTATGAAGGTATCAGGTCAGCTGTTTTTTGAAATTTCCATCTGAAATGTATTTTTTCATAAATTCCAAAAAGCTTTTATCTATCCCTGACAATTCTTCTGCCCCAGCCTCTGTTTTTTCAGCTGCAGAGTCTGGCTGAAGTCCCCATATGAGCTTAATATCCACATTTAATCCCGGCTCCAGCGGCTTTCTCACAAAGATTTTTTCATTGTGTGTTACAAAGTCCGGGAGTATAGACACTCCCAGCCCGTTGGCAACAAGCTGCTTAATGGTCTTCAGCTGTGTAGTACACAGCAGTATATCAGGTACGTACCCATTCATAACGCATCGATTGTAAACATGCTGATACTGATAGGTGTTTGACTGCTGCATAATGAACTTCTCGTGCCTTAGCTCATCGAAACTGACAGCATTATTATTGCACAGCGGATGCCCCGGAGTAAGGCAGAGGCTCATATTGTCCTCCATTATCAGCATTTCATTGGGCTGAGTGTCCCTTCCTTCGTCAAAAACGATACCAAAATCCAGTTCCCCATCCTCCACCTTTTTCCTGACCTCTGTGGAATCACTGTACTCTCTGACATCCAGCTTTATGGCTGGGATTGCCAGACGAAATTCAGTGAAAAAATCCGGAAACAGGTAGGCCTCCACCATTGGCGGTATGCCAAAGTGAATAGTATCTTTTTTCTCCAGCTGAAAGCGTTCCATATCCTGCAAGGTTTTTTCTACATCATTTAAGATTTTTTCTGCATGGAGGAGGAACGCTTTCCCCTGCGGCGTAAGCATAACATGCTTATGTGTTCTGTCTATCAAGGTAAGCTTCAGCTCAGCTTCCAAGGACTTTATTGCCTTCGTTACGGAAGGCTGTGACACATGCAGTGCTTCTGCCGTGCGGGTGAAATTTTCAAGCCGGCTGACAGTACAAAAGTACTCCAGCTGTCTCAATTCCATATTATATTCCCCCATAAACATTTCATTCACGTCCATTTTATCATAGCCTGAACGAATGGGAAATATTCTTTATTGAGATTATTCTGATGTATTTTCTCTGTAAAGTTGTTTGTATTTTGCCTGATTGTTTAAAACATCCCGGACATAGCCCTTTGTTTCCGAAAAAGGTATTTCATCAATACTGGAAAAATCATAATCCCAGCCATATTCTTCCATCCATGAATGTACATTGCCCCTTCCGGCATTATATGCAGCAAGCATCAGAACCTCATTGCCCTGAAACTCCTCTGCAAGAGATGAAAGATACCAGGTGCCATACCGTATATTTCTATCCGGCTCATGAAGCTCCTCTTCAGTGCAGGTGCCCTCCCCAAGGTTTTCGGAAATTGACTGGGCTGTTTCCGGCATAAGCTGCATCAGCCCTACAGCCCCCTTGTCAGAATGAACCTTATGGTTAAATTTACTTTCGCTCATAATGACCCCAGCCACCAGACTGCTGTCCACCCCGTACTTTTCAGCATATTTCAGTGTGATTTCCTGATAAGGATAGGGATAGATAAATTTGCGCTGTATATCCTCTCTTTGGGACAAAAAATAGACTGAAAAAGCCAGCATCAGGCATAAAATTCCAGCAAAAAGTGCAATGCGTTCCCTGCGGGTCTGTTCTTTATTCTTTTTGATACTTTTCTGCAGGCCCGTATTCAAAACTTTTATTCCTCCTGCCTTTTGACGACCTCATTTAACAAACTGTCAACTAAGCTATACAAAGCTTCAAGACTGCCGCTATTATCTATAATTTTGTCAGCCAGTCTGGATTTTTCTTCCAATGTCATCTGTGCAGCTATCCTTTTTTCAGCCTCTTGGATGGATAATCCATCACGCTGGATAATTCTATGAAGCTGAAGTTCCTTTGGTATCGAAACCAGCCAGCTTTCATCCACATAATTCTGCCAGCCGGTTTCAAACAAAAGCGGTATATCCAATATTACAATATTAGAGCCATTTTTTTCAATATCAGCAATTTCTTCAAAGCAGGCAGCCCTAATCAGCGGATGAGTGGTACTATTCACCCATTCGAGTTCCTTTGGTGAGGAAAAAATTATTTCCCCAAGCTTCTTACGATCCAAGGTTCCATCAGCATTAATCGCCTTGCTGCCATAGCGTTCCGCATATGCTTTCCAAATGGCTCCGCCCTGTTCAGCAAGTTTCCGGGCGATTTTATCAGCATCCACAACCGGCAGACCACATTTTGACAAATATGTCGATACTGTACTTTTTCCGCTGGCAATTCCGCCTGTAAGTCCAATTTTATACATAGGAATCTCCGTTTTAACTCACTTGGCAGCCGCCCAGTTTTCACCATAGCTCATATCCGTAACCAGCGGTATGGAAAGCTTTACCACATTTTCCATGGTATCCTTCAGGATTTTTTTCACATCCTCAAGCTCGTCTTTACACACCTCAAGTACCAGCTCATCGTGTACCTGCAAAAGGATTCTGCTCTTTAGCTTTGCATTCCTAAGAGCTTTCCAGGAAGCAATCATCGCCAGCTTGATTACATCCGCTGCAGATCCTTGAATAGGAGTATTCATCGCCATGCGCTCAGCCATTGACCTCTGATTAAAATTAGAGCTGTGAATATTGGGAAGCTCCCTGCGGCGGCCGAACATTGTAGTAACGTAGCCCTTTTCCTTTGCCTCTGCTACAGTTTTATCAATAAAGGCTTTAATTCCGCCACACTTTTCAAAATAGCTGTTTATATACCCTGCTGCAGCTTTTCTTGTAATATTTAAATCCTTGGAAAGCCCGTAGTCACTTATGCCATACACTATACCAAAATTAACAGCCTTTGCATGTCTCCTCATTTCTGAGGTGACCTGGTCCATGGGTACATTAAATACCTCAGAGGCGGTACGGGCATGGATATCCTCGCCATTATTAAATGAATCCACAAAATTTTTGTCTCCAGAAAGATGAGCAAGTATTCTAAGCTCAATCTGGGAGTAATCCGCAGAAAAAATGTAGTCATAGCCTTCTCCAGGCTCAAAGAGGGCACGTATAGCCTTTCCTTCCTCCCTGCGGACAGGTATATTCTGTAAATTAGGATCAGAGCTGGACAGTCTTCCAGTAGCTGTGACCGTCTGATTAAAATGAGTATAAACTCTGCCGGTGTTCTTATTAATCAATGCTCCTATTCCATCGAGATAGGTGGATTTCAACTTGGTCCAAAGTCTGTAGGAAAGGATTTTGTCAACAATTGGATGGCCGGACCGATTTCTCAGCTCTTCCAGCACCTCGGCATTTGTGGAGTAGCCGGTCTTTGTCTTTTTAATTACTGGAAGTTCCAGACGTTCAAAAAGGACCTCGCCAAGTTGCTTTGGAGAATTTATATTAAACTCCTTGCCAGCCAAAATATGAATATCCTCTTCCAGCTGTTTTATATAGGCTGCTACCTCTTCCGATTTCTCATCAAGATGCTGGCGGTTCACCGCAACACCCTTAGATTCCATATCTGCCAGTACTTCAACCAATGGCAGCTCTATTTCATCATAAAGTTTTCTTTGTCCCCTTGCCTCCAGCTCTCCTGCAAGACAGCCATACAGCTTCATTATGCAGAAGGCCTGCCATACCAAGGTCTCTTTCCCCTCAGAAATATCATCTGGAATGCCCTCATCTGGGCAGTAGTTCTTCATTAGGTCAGACAGCTCATATTTAGATGTCTCAGGATTTAACAGGTAAGCAAAAAGTTCCAAATCCTCAAAGCCATCCTTGCCCTTTCCTCCCACATGATAGAAGGGCTTTAATCCAAAGGTGTATTTTTTGATATTTGATGAATCAGAAATAAAGTCCAATATCAGCTTGCATACCGGGCTTTCCCCACCGGCATACCATATTTCCGGCTCATCGCTGTTAAAGGCTATAGCAATCCCCGATAAATGCATATCTGGAACGCATCCCTCTGTTTCTAGTACAAAGGATATAGCTCCGGCTTTCTCTGCAGCTTCAATGACGTTACGGGCTTCATCTATACTTGAAATTTCACTGTACTTAGGAAGCTCTATACTGGATTCGCCAAAGACCTCCAATCCGCTCTTTTCCTCCTCAGGCATACTGATTTTGTCAAAAATGCGGGACAGGGAACGAATACTGTATTTCTTGCTAAAGTCTTCAACACTTTCCCTATTGGGAGAAATGACATATTTTTCAGCATCAAATTCAAGGGGAACATCGCAATTAATTGTTGCCAGACGTTTTGAAAGAAGTGCCTGCTCCTGATTGTCCCTCAAATTCTCCTTAAGCTTTTTGCCAGAAACCTCTTCAATATGAAGGAGAACCTCTTCAACACTTCCATATGCAGCGAGCAGCTTTGTTGCGGTCTTTGGGCCAACACCAGGCACGCCTGGAATATTATCCGAAGTATCTCCCATGAGCCCCTTTAAATCAATGAGCTGTATGGGGGAAAGACCGTATTCCTCTTCAAATTTATCCACATTATATTCTGCCAGCTCCGATATGCCCTTTTTCGTGTACATAACTGTAATGCCCTCACGAATGAGCTGGAAGGCATCCCGGTCACCGGTAACTACCCGTACATCATAGCCTTCCTGAGCTGCCTTTGTGGCAAGGGTTCCTATAATATCATCAGCCTCGAAATTTTCCATCTCTATAAATTCAATGCCGCACGCCTCAGCCAATTCATGGAGAATGGGTATCTGAGATGACAGCTCCGGCGGTGTTTTCTGCCTTGTTCCTTTATATTCTGAATACATATCAGTACGGAAGGTATGCTTGCCCTTATCAAAGGCAATTGCCAGCATATCCGGCTTTAATGTATCAAAAAGCTTCAAAAGCATGTTTGTGAAGCCATAAATAGCATTTGTATAAACCCCTGAAGGAGTTGATAAAAGCGGCAATGCAAAAAAAGCCCTGTACATCAGGCTGCTGCCGTCAATAATTACAAGCCTTTTGTTATTATTTGTATTTTCCTTGCTCATGAACATCATCTACCTTTCCTTCTACACATTTTACCGCCCTGCACATTAATTATGCAGAGCGGTAAGATTATATTTTCCATCTGCGGCAATCATACCTTTTAATTTATACAACGCTGGCAAATCCTCTGATACTACATATGCGTTTCCCTTCAACCACATAACCTTGCCAGAGCCATACTTGGTAGTTACAGTCTTCTTATCTTTAGAAAATTCAGGACGTATATTCAATATTGATGACAAATCCTTAAGCTTAAGATATGTCACATTATCCTTTTGAAACGCCTTGAGCTGCACCTGTGCACCATTTAGTCTTACCGGAAAGACTTTTACTATAACTGTGGGCTTTCCGTCTGAGACCTTTATCTTGTCTGCAATCTCCTTTTCTGAAACCCAGTCAGCAACGCTGTAACCCTTAATCCATCTCAGAACTTCGTTTACATCCAGCTTCTGCACATTATATTCATCTGGATAAATGGAATACACCACAGAGGCATCCGGACTTTTATCTATTGCCACACGGTTATAAAAAATTTCTATAGGAGTCCCTACTTTCACCCGTTCATAAAGGTCTTCAACATCAGCTTCCTTCATACGGATACATCCGTTGGAAGCAAAGAGGCCTATAGTTTCCGGCTGGTTTGTGCCATGAATTCCGTACACGCCCCTAAAGCCTATCCAGCGATAGCCCAGAGGATTATTCGGACCGCTGGGAACTACTCTGCTTAAATCGTTTGGGTCAATCCAGGTTGGATTTACCACCTTTTCAACAATACAGTAGGATCCTGTCGGAGTAGGTGATGATACCTTTCCAGGAGCAATGGGATACCATTTTACCTGCTGGTCATCCTCGAAAAGCCACAGTGTCCGGCTTGCCAGATTAACAACTATTTTGGGCCCAGCCATAGCTGTTCCTTGATATGCAAAGGCTGTAAAAATCAGAAGCCCAACTAAAATAATATTTCTAAAAACTTTCCTATACATGAACATCCATTCTTTCTTAAAAAATTCATTTATTCACCAAAGCATATAAATGTATTTCGTTTAATTATAACCCTTGTATCATACAAAGCACAACTAAAAAAGCATACAAAAAAGCTCCCGGAAAAACCGAGAGCTTTAAATACTACTATGGTGCCGGAGGCCGGACTTGAACCGGCACGTTGTTGCCAACGGCAGATTTTGAGTCTGCTGCGTCTGCCAATTCCGCCACTCCGGCAAAGTTGACTAGCATCATAGCAATACCAACGAAAATTAGTATACATTACAGCTGAAACATTGTCAAGCATTAATGTAATTATTTTTCGCCAATAATTCGTACCTCTGGAAACAGCTTGACACCATTTTTCTGATAAACACGGTCCTGAACCTCTTTTATAAGACCCAGAACATCCTCAGCTGTAGCACCGCCGGCATTTACCACAAAGCCAGCATGTTTTTCAGAAATCTGAGCGCCGCCTACACGAAGACCTTTAAGTCCCGTCTCCTCTATCAAGGTTCCGGCAAAATATCCTGCCGGACGCTTGAAAGTACTTCCTGCGCTGGGCATTTCCAACGGCTGCTTGCTTTCACGGCGCTGGGTAAAGCCATCCATTTTTTCCTTAATCTCAGCAGCGTTACCCGGCTCAAGTGTTACAGTTACCTCACAGATAGCCTGTCCATTGTCCTGGAAAACACTGTGTCTATAACCAAATTCCAGTTCATCAGCCAAATAGGTAGTTATGTCTCCATCCGGTGATACAGCACTAACCTCAGTGGTTACAAACTTCATCTCACCGTCATAGGCTCCTGCATTCATAAACACAGCTCCGCCCACACTTCCAGGTATTCCTATTGCAAACTCCATACCCGTAAGAGAGCATTCTGCTGCATACTCAGACAATGCCTTCAAGCTGGCTCCTGCACCGGCAATCAGCTTGTTCCCTTCCCTGCGAATAGACGACATTGGGGAATTAAACTTTATAACAGCCCCGGGTATGCCCTTGTCCAGCACCAGTATGTTTGACCCATTTCCCATTACATTAAAGGGAATCTCATACTCACGTATAAGTTCAAAAATACCTTTAAGCTCCTCCATATCCGCAGGAAATATAAGATAATCCGCCGGACCGCCAATCTTAAATGTTGTGTGGTTGCACATAGGCTCATCTACCAGAAATCTGTCCTCTGGAAGAAGGACCTTCATTTTTTCTATAAATTCAGCATTATGAATTCTACCGCCCACAATATCAGTCCTATCTAAATAGTATTATCCTTTAAAAACTACGCAGCCCAGGGCCGGACTGTGCAAGATTTTCAAAATTGTTCTGTCTCATTGCCTCATATGCAACAATTGCCACTGAGTTTGAAAGATTAAGTGACCTAGCATCACTTACCATGGGAATACGCAGACACTTTTCCCAATTGGCATTCAAAATGCTCTCCGGAATACCAGCTGTTTCCTTTCCAAAAACCAGCATATCATCAAGGGTAAAATCAGCCTCGGAGTATGACCTAGGAGCTTTTGTGGAACAATAATAAAAATTATGCCCCTGATACTTTTCCAAAACCTCATTGAAATTCTCATGATAGTGTACTTTGACCAGATTCCAATAATCAAGTCCTGCACGCTTCAAATGCTTGTCATCCACAGAAAAACCCAAGGGTTTCACAAGATGAAGCTCTATACCTGTAGCAGCACAAAGTCTGGCTATATTGCCTGTATTGCCAGGAATTTCTGGCTCTATTAAAACTATATGCAATCTAAACACCCCAATTATAACGCAATTGTTCAAGTTTTGCTACTTCCTCATCTCTTTCATCCTGCAGCTGGGGACGCTGTATAAACATGGCATCACCAAAGGAGAAGAAGCGGTATTTGTCCTCTACAGCTGTTTTATATGCCTCCAGCACAAATTTTCTTCCAGCAAATGCACTTATAAGCATGATGAGCGTGGATTTTGGCAGATGAAAGTTCGTAATGATTCCATCCACGATTTTAAAATCGTATCCTGGATAAATAAATATGTCAGTCCATCCACTTTTGCCGGATATAACGCCCTCGGACTCTGCAGCAGACTCCAGTGTCCTTATGGATGTGGTACCTACAGCTATGACTCTATGACCTGCAGCCTTAGTATCCATTATCAGCTTTGCGGTTTCATCTGATATGGAATAATACTCCTTGTGCATTACATGGTCCTCTATAGTATCTACATTAACAGGTCTGAATGTGCCCAGTCCCACATGGAGAGTTACAAATCCAAGATTAACTCCCATTGCCTCAAGTTCTGACATCTGGTCCTTGGTAAAGTGCAGCCCTGCGGTAGGGGCTGCAGCAGAGCCTTCTTCCCTATTGTAGACAGTCTGATAACGTTCCTTATCCTCAAGTTTTTCATGAATATAAGGAGGAAGCGGAGTCTCGCCAAGGCGGTCAAGGATTTCTTCAAAAATTCCCTTGTAATCAAATCTTACGATTCTTCCGCCAAAGTCAGTATCACCAATAACCTCGCAGGAAAGTTCATCACTAAATCTTATAACATTTCCTATTCTAGCTTTTTTTCCAGGCTTTACCAGTGTCTCCCACTGATTGCCGTCCACCTCAGTCATGCGGCGAAGCAGAAATACTTCCACACGGCCGCCGGTTTTGTCCCTATGTCCAATAAGCCTTGCCGGCATTACCCTTGTATCATTAAAAATAAGGGTATCCCCGGGTACAAGGTATTCTTTCAAGTCATAAAAATGCCTATGCTCAATGGTTTTCTCTTCCGGGTCAAGCACCATGAGCCTCGATGCATTTCTAGGCTCAATGGGAGTCTGAGCAATCCTTTCCTCTGGAAGATTATAATCAAAATCAGATAAATGCATTATATTTTCTCCTCAAATAAAATATTTCACAGCTGGACTTTCTTTTCTGCATCAGTCAAGTTTTCTGCCTGTGTCCGCTCCAATGCCAGCCTTTTTCTTTCCTTTGCCTCTTTTTTGCGCTGTTTTCTTATCGCCTTGCTATAGCGTTCCTCTTCGCTAAAAATACAGCCGCAATAGGGCTGCCTATATAGCTCCAGCTCATGGCTTATATCGATTCCTTCCTGCCATCCGGGCCTGAAATCCTCATATAGGAATTTCACACCATAGACCTTTGCAAAATGCTCAGAGGTTTCCTTCATTAGCTCATGCTGCTGGTAAATGCTGTAAAACAGGGTAGAAGTAAAGGCATCAAACCCATTTTCTGCCGCAAATTTTGCGGTCTGATCCAGACGCCAGGTATAGCACATTCGGCATCTTCCATTTTCCACCTTTTCGGCGGACAGCGCCCTGGACAGAAAATCCCTCAACATATAATTTTCATCCGAAATTATTTCCATATTGACCTTTTCAGCAAATTCCTTTGCTGTTTTCAGCCGTTGCTCCCATTCCTTGTATGGATGGATATTCGGATTAAAAAAATAACCAACAGGCTCTATTCCCTCTTCCCGGAGCTTTTTGACCGGATAGCATGAACAGGGGCCGCAGCACATGTGCAGCAATAATTTCATTATAATACAAACCTCCAAACATCCCTTTAGCCATCTTTGCGGATATGGCGCTCAAAGGACATTCCAGACAAAATTTTCTTTTCAATACATTTAAATTGGGAAATCTCCGGGAAAAATGTATCTGCCTCATAATCCCCCGGGACTCTGGTTAGCTGGATTTCATTAGTATAGGGCAGTAAAAGCCGATATATCATTTCTCCCCCTATACACCAAAACTTAATTTGGGGATAAATCCCTAAAATGAGTTGCATACAGTTTGCCAGCTCAGACAAATCTTTGCATATTAAAAAGCCATTCATAATATTGTGCCATTGCAGCAGCCCTTCTTTTCCAAACGTTCCAGAAGTTCCCTGCAGCGACCTTGACAAAACGATATTGATGCGTCCCTTTAAAGGCTCACCCAATGGCAGAGATTCCATGGTATGCCGCCCCATGATAACGGCCTGATTCATAGTCAAGTTTTTAAATCGCTTCATATCTGCTTCTATGTGTACTAGAAGCTTTCCATTTTTCCCAATACCATTTTTTTCATCTACACAGGCAATCATAGACAAGTCTTTCGGCAACTGAATCATATTCATACACGTCTCCTATGAATTGTTATAGACACATCCTTAAATTTTCCATTAATAGGCGCTTCCGGCTTGTGTACTGTAACTTTTTGCTCCAATACAAGATTCTGCTCCCGGAACACAGTCTCAGCAATTCGCTCTGCCAATGTTTCTATAAGATTTACTGGGCTGCCCTCAACAATTTTCCTTATAGAATCAGATACCTCTGCATAATTTACAGTTTTCGTTAAATCGTCTGTCCGTCCAGCCTCTAAAAGCTCCAGATACAGGGAAATATCTACAATAAAGGGCTGGGGCTTTATGCGTTCCTCTGGAAGACAGCCATGACAGCTATAACATTCTATACCAGTTATATTTATCTCGTCCATAACCGGTCAGCACCTTCCCTCTATAATATCAATCATCCTGCACATGCGCGCAATGGGCTTAACATCGTGTACCCTTACGATATCTGCGCCATGTAATACACCATAAACACAGGCAGCTCCAGTAGCCTCCATGCGCTCCTCCACTGGAAGATTCATAGTTGCCCCGATAAAGCTTTTGCGGCTTGCCCCTAAAAGCATGGGATATTTTTTGCCATCAATTTCCAAAAGCTCCTCCTGACGTCTGAGGGCTTCAAGATTCCCCTCAACGTCCTTTCCAAAACCAATTCCCGGATCAAGAATTATATTGTTATCGTCAAGTCCCTGTTCCTTTGCAATGCTTATGGACCTGCGGAAAAAATCACGCATGGACTCAATCATATCCCCATCATAAACCTTGGAGTCCTGATTGTGCATAACTATCACGGGCAAATTATATTTTGCCGCCACCTGCGCCATTTGCCCTGGCTCATCCTCATACTGAAGACCCCATATGTCGTTAAGGATATTGACACCTTCTTTTACAGCCAGCTCTGCGGTTTTTGCCTTAAAAGTATCTATTGAAATGGGGACTGGACATTCCTTCACCAATCTGCCCAGGAATGGACTAAGACGCTCCCACTCATCTTCCGCTGACATTTTCTGGAATCCCGGACGGCTTGACTCCGCCCCGATATCAATAATATCCGCACCGTCTTCTACCATCTGCTCCATATGCTTTAAAGCCGTATCAATTGTATTCCACTTTCCCCCATCCGAAAATGAGTCTGGAGTTACATTTAAAATTCCCATTATAAGGGTTTTATTTCCCAGTTCTAATTTTTTTCCATCACTGAACTCATATTTTCTTGCCAGCATGTATACACCCGCTTTTTAATACCAATTATCTTTAACGTACAGCTTTATTCCCTGCTTCAAGATTTCTGCTCTATCGCAAAGTTCTTGCAAAGGTATGTCGTGTATTGCCATATCCGGAGCAATTTCCTTAAGAGGAACAAGCACAAATGCCCTTTCCGCAATATATGGATGTGGTATTTTGAGCTGCTCCGTATGGGATTCAAAGCCTTCCATTAACAGGATATCAACATCAATCGTTCTAGCACCCCAATGCTCATGCCTCACACGTCCCAAATTTTTCTCTATTTTCTGGCATTCCAGCAGCAGGGATTCTGGGGCAAGTTCTGTGGAAAGCTCTACAACGGCATTTAAAAATGGAGGCTGATCTGTCTTTCCCCATGGGGCTGTTTCATATAGTCCTGAAACAGCTTTTACCAAAGTCCCCGGCATTTCTCCAAGAAGGCGTACAGCCTTTGCCATTGTTGCCTGACGGTCCCCAAGATTTGCTCCTATACTCAAAAAACAGCTTTTTTTACTGATACGTTCCATGTAACAATTCCTATAACTCGTTTTTATCCAAAAGCTTCATGGCCTGTCTGCAAAGCAATGAATCCTCCTGAAATACCCCCAGGCTCTTAGAGGTAATCGTACTGGTATCATTGGCAATTTCGCCATGCATTGCCATGCAGAGCTGATGTGCCTCCACCACAACTAGTACGCCCTCAGCATCAAGACCTTTTTCGATTTCCTGTGCAATCATTGATGTGAGCCGCTCCTGCAGCTGGGGCTGATGGGATATACATTCCACCAGCTTTGTAAATTTCCCGAATCCGGCAACCCTGCCATTTTTAGGAATATATGCAATACTCACTGAGCCGAAAAAGGGCAGCAGATGGTGCTCGCATATGGAGTGAAACGGAATATTTCTTACCGCTACGATTCCGTCAGATTCCACATCAAAAAGCTCTCCCCAGATTTCCTCCGGCTTCTTATCCATTCCGCTAAATAGATAGCCGAAAAGTGCTGCCACACGTTCAGGGGTTTTCTCCATATCCCTTTCATTCAAGTCCACGCCCACAGCCTCAAGGAAATCCCTCATTGCCGCAATTGCCTTTTCTTTATTTTTCAAATATGCCCACCCCTATCATTAGGTTAATCATTCAGGATAAGCGATTCCCATATGCTCGTATCCAGCCCTTGTAACCAATCGTCCCCGGGGCGTTCGGTTGATAAATCCCAGCTGTAAAAGATACGGCTCATATACATCCTCTATGGTATCAGTTTCCTCACTGATAGCCGCAGCAAGGGTATCAAGACCCACCGGTCCTCCGCCAAACTTCCGAATCATAGTATCAAGCATACGCCTGTCGGTATGGTCAAGACCAATCTTGTCAACCTCCAAAAGCCCCAGTGCTCTATCCGCCAGCACAGCGGTAATAATACCTTCGCCGCTGACCTGGGCAAAATCCCTTACACGCTTTAACAGACGATTGGCTATACGTGGGGTTCCCCTTGACCTTCTGGCAATCTCCTCTGCCCCAGCTTCATCTATGCTTACGTTCAAAATATCGGCAGCTCTGACGATGATATGCTTCAGCGCCTCCGGCTTATAATATTCAAGTCTTGATATTACACCAAAGCGGTCTCTCAGCGGTGCCGCCAAGGCTCCAGCCCGAGTTGTTGCTCCTATCAATGTAAAGGGCGCTATATCAAGTCTTATGGATCTGGCACTTGGGCCCTTGCCGATAACAATGTCCAAAGCAAAATCCTCCATTGCCGAATAGAGAATTTCTTCTATATTATGGGATAGTCTATGAATCTCATCAATAAATAGCACGTCATGCTCCTGAAGATTTGTAAGAATTGCTGCCAAATCTCCCTGACGTCCGATTGCAGGACCTGATGTAACTCTGAAATTTACGCCCATTTCATTTGCAATAATGCCAGCTAGGGTGGTTTTCCCTAATCCCGGGGGACCATATAGTAAAACGTGGTCCAACGCCTCGCCCCTTGAAAGGGCGGCCTTTACAAAGACTGACAGATTTTCCTTGACCTTGTCCTGTCCGATATATTCCATCAGCCTTCTAGGTCTAAGGCTGTACTGCCATCCATCAGCTGGCTGTTCATCCATAGCCACTATACGGCCTTCCTGTTCTTCCACGATTTACCTCCCTCCTGCAAATTCCCTTAAAGCAAATTTGATTAAAGCCTGAGTATCTGTAATATTTCCTGCTTTTTGGATAACAGGCATTATTTCCTGCTGTGAATACCCAAGAGCAATCAGAGCATCTACAGCCTCAGATTCATAATCTCCCGGCAGAATTACATCAACGCTTTCCTCACTGAACATATCCGTCTCGCCAATATCCGCTGAAAGCTTATCCTTTAATTCAAGGATTAAACGCTCTGCGGATTTTTTGCCTATTCCCGGAAGTTTCGTAAGCACCGAGGACTGTTTCTGACGAATAGCGATGCAAAGCGCTTCTACCGTTATAGCGGAAAGTATTCCCATGGCGACCTTAGGACCGATTCCTGATACAGAAATAAGCTGCTGAAACAGATTGTATTCATGCTGTGAAAGAAAACCATACAGCTGTATGGCATCCTCACGGACGGATGTATGTACAAAGAACTCCGCCTCTCCGCCAATGGAGAGCTTCCCTCTGGCTGATTCAGTAATAAAAACTCGGTAGCCAACACCATTTACATCAAGGAGACAATAGCCAGTCATAAAGCATTTAATATTTCCATGTAGATAGCCTATCATCATTTTCTCCTTATTATGACAACTGATTACGAAAAGCCGGGCTGTTCATACAGTAGGTTGTGCAGATTCCAACAGCTAAGGCATCCGCCACATCATCCGGCTTGGGAGGCTTTGGCAGATTCAAAAGCCGTGTGACCATGTAAATCACCTGCTGCTTCGTTGCTGTACCATAGCCAGTTACAGCCTGTTTTACCTGCAGGGGAGTACGTTCCACCAACTGAATACCATTTTTCGCTGCTGCAAGAAGCACCACACCTCTTGCCTGTCCTACAGGTATTGCTGTGGTAACATTCCGGTTGAAAAAAAGCTGCTCCACGCCCATTACATCAGGATGATATTTTTTTATCAGCTCGTCAAGACTGTCATATATGGTCATGAGTCTGTCCTCCACCCGTGCCTTTGGGCTTGTGGTAATGGCACCATACTCATGGGCAATAAGCCTGCTGCCTTTTTCCTCTACAAATCCATAGCCGCAGATTGCGGTTCCAGGATCTATTCCCAATGCTAACATTGATTCACTCCCAGAAAATCCATATCCAAAAAACAAGGCCGCAGCACAAAAGCCGTCCATAGTTGAACGGCTACGTGCGGCAGCCTCATCTTAGTTCATTATTCCTCGTCTATGTCGTAATTGCTGTAGACATTCTGAACATCATCATGCTCTTCCAGAGCATCAATGAGTGTAATCATCTTGTCTGCATCTGCACCTTCAAGGTGAACCGTATTATCCGGAACCATGGTAATCTCTGCGGATGCCGTCTCAATACCCTTTGCTTCCAGTGCCTCAGAAACTGCATCGAAATCCTCCGGAGCAGCAGTAATTTCAAAGGAATCATCCTCAGCCTTGAAATCCTCTGCACCAGCCTCAAGAACCAGTTCCATAAGCTCATCTTCGTTATCGTAGCTTTCCTTATCTACAATGAAAACAGCCTTCTGCTTGAACATCCAGCCTACACAGCCAGTCTCGCCCATGTTTCCGCCGTACTTGGAGAAGAGGTGGCGTACATCAGCTGCTGTACGGTTGCGGTTATCAGTCATGATATCCAGCATAACAGCGGAACCGCCAGGACCATAACCCTCATATACCAATTCTTCGTAATTGCTACCCTCAGTAGCTCCCAGACCCTTCTGGATTGCTCTCTGGATGTTGTCCTTAGGTATATTGTTGGCCTTAGCTTTAGACAAAGCAAGCTTCAGACGCATATTGCCGGTGGGATCTCCGCCGCCCATACGTACAGCAATGGTGATTTCACGGCCAATCTTGGTAGTGATTTTACCTCTGATTGCATCATTTGCGCCTTTTTTTCTCTTGATATTTGCCCACTTGGAATGTCCTGACATTAACAAACCGCTCCTTTTATATATAAAGTGTATATCTAAATAATAAGTCTCCCCATATCAATAAGGATAGACTAACGATAGTTTAGCATATTTGACGGTATTTGTCATTTCTGCACTATCGAATAATGCTTATGCCTGTGAAAGACGATAATATTTCTTTTTTCCCTTTTTAACAATTGCAGAACCGTCAGTGAAGTCTTCAGCCTGAAGAAGTCTGTCCGGATCCTGAACCTTCTGGTCGTTCAATGAAAGACCGTTTTGCTGAATCAGCCTGCGGCCTTCGCTCTTGGATGCAAAAACCTTATTCTCTGTCAAAATATCCAGAAGCTTAGAACCAATCTTTTCATTTCCAATCTCAATAGTTGGAATATCTGCACTTATGCCGTTTCCACCAAACATGGACTCTGCTGCAGCCTTTGCTTTTTCAGCCTCTTCCTGACCATGAACAATCTTTGTAACCTCATACGCCAATACAGCCTTTGCTTCATTGATTGCCTGATCCTTCAAGCTGCCAAGGCGGTGAACCTCCTCCATCGGAAGGAAGGTAAGCAGAGCGAGGCATTTTTCCACATCCGCATCGTCAACATTTCTCCAATACTGATAGAACTCGTATGGAGAAGTCTTTTCTGCATCCAGCCAAAGCGCACCGCCAGCTGTCTTGCCCATCTTCTTACCGTCACTCTTGGTAAGCAGCTTGTTGGTAAGACCATAAACAGCTGTACTGCTCTTGCGGCGGCAAAGCTCTACTCCGGCAATGATATTTGACCACTGGTCATCTCCACCCATCTCAAGACGGCAGCCATAACGGCGGTTAAGCTCAAGGAAATCATAAGCCTGCATTACCATGTAGTTGAATTCCAAGAAGGTCAGACCCTTGTCCCATCTTGACTTATAGCACTCTGCTGCAAGCATTCTGTTTACAGTAAAATCTGCACCAACATCACGAAGAAGCTCTATATAGTTCAACTTTCTCAGCCAGTCTCCATTGTTTACCATAACAGCCTTGCCATCACTGAAATCGATAAAACGGGCAATCTGCTTTTTAAAGCATTCGCAGTTGTGCTCAATTATCTCATCAGTAAGCATCTGGCGCATATCAGTTCTGCCGGAGGGATCTCCAACAGTTCCTGTTCCTCCGCCAACAAGGCAGATGGGACGATGTCCGGCACGCTGCATATGTGCCATGGCCATCAATGCTATAAAATGACCTGCATGAAGGCTGTCAGCTGTCGGGTCAAAGCCTATGTAAAAGCTCACACATTCCTTATCAAAAAGCTCTCTCAGCTCCTCTTCATTGGTGCACTGCGCTACAAATCCGCGCTCCTTAAGTGTATCAAAAACATTTGCCAATTGTCTCTCTCCATTCTATTCTTGGTAAAAGTTATTTATTAAGTTCTGCCCTTGTCATTATCACTGCCTGGAGTTGGGGCTGCTGTAGGCTCTGGAACCGTGGCTGGCTGCTGCTTCGGCACGGCTTTTTCAGTCTTCGATGATTTTTTCCCATCAGCAGCCTTTTTGCTGTCCTTATCAGCCTTGTCGCCATCCTTTTTATCTGCATCCTTGTCCTCTTCTTTGGCAACTGTACCCAAGGACTGTTTAGTTGTGGCAGCTGCTCCATCAAAGCCCCTAGCAGGCATATTCTTTACCGCCTTCTGCATGAAGGTTTTCCAAAGCCTTGCTGGAACAGTTCCACCTGTCATGCTTCCCAAGGAAGTATTGTTATCATTACCAACCCATATACCGGCCACAATATCAGGAGTATATCCCACAAACCATGCATCATGGGAATCATTGGTGGTACCTGTCTTGCCAGCCATGGGGCGGCCAATATTTGCTGCAGCACCAGTACCATACTGTACAGCATCCATAAGCATACTGGTAAGCTGTGTTGCGGTGTTCTTCTTCAGGACTTGCTCTGGGCTTGGCTCCTTTGCACGATAAATAACCTTGCCGTCACGATCCTCTATGGAAGTTATAGCATAGGGCTTAACATACTTTCCGCCATTAGCAAAGGTGCCATAGGCTGCGGTCAGTTCCAAAGGTGTTACACCTCTTGTCAGTCCGCCCAAAGCAGCAGCCAAATTATAATCACCGTTTGACGCACTCTTTACCAGGGTAGTAATTCCCATTTTTTCTGCATTGCCAATAACAAGCTCAATTCCAACATTCTTTGCGATTTTTATGGTAGGCACATTCAAGGAATTCACAGCTACCTGCCTAAGAGTAACCTTTCCATGGAACTGTCTGTCATAATTCTGGGGATTCCATCCAGTACCATCTGTATATGGAGTATCATCCACCACGGATGAAGGGCTGTAATCCTTCTCCAAAGCCGTAGCAAATACAAATGGCTTAAAGGCCGAGCCTGGCTGTCTTTCGGCCATTGTAGCACGATTGAACTGATCGGTTCCACGTCCGCCAACCATTGCCTTTATATGTCCGGTATTTGGATCAACAGCAACGATTGCGCACTGTGGCTGCTTTATGCCATTTTCATCTTCAGAAAAGGTGGGCAGCTGCTTCATTGCATCCTCTGCTGCGTTCTGCATGTCCAAATCCAGCGTAGTATATATCTTCAAGCCATCCTTATATACTGCATCAGGTCCAAGCCTGTCTCCAAGCTCATCGGCAATTATCTGCGTAACATAATCTATAAAGTATGCTGCAGGGGTGTCATTTTGAACCTCAGAGGGCTTTGCCAGCTGAAGCTCAGCAGCCTTAGTATTTTTTGCTGTGGAAGCAGAAATATATCCATACTTTTCCATCTGGTCAAGAACGATGTTTTTTCTTTCTTTAGCAGCCGCAAGATTTACAAAAGGAGAATAATAGTTAGGACTCTTTGGTATACCTGCCAGCATGGCACATTCATTTAAATCCAGATCCTTTACATCCTTATTGAAATATGTTTTTGCCGCAGCCTGCACGCCATAGGCGCCCTGCCCAAAATAAATCTGATTAAGATAGGATTCTAGTATCTCCTGCTTTGTATATTTCTTTTCAAGCTGCAGAGCCAGGAATACTTCCTGAATTTTACGATGGAGGGTTCTGTCCTGAGTGAGGTAGGCATTCTTTGCCAGCTGCTGAGTTATGGTTGAACCGCCCTCTGACACTCCCCTGTGGGTGAGATTAACTACCACAGCACGCATTATTCCAATAAAGTCAATGCCATGATGATCATAAAATCTGGCATCCTCCACCGCAACAAATGCGTTTTGCAAATTCGGCGGTACCTCAGACAATTTCACTGGAACTCTGTTTTCCGCTGCATGAACATTAGCTATTTCGACCTTGTTTACATCGTATATCTGTGAAGATGCCGGCGGCCGTATATCTGACAAATTAGGTTTAGTATTGATGGTAGCTGTCAAAAATCCCACACCAATACCCAAAACCAAAACAAGGGCAACAATTGCCAATCCTGTTAAAATACGTTTTTTAGAGCCTCCGCTCTTTTTTCTGGGAGCATTATTCTGATGCCTATTTGTTCCACCAGTACGTTTATTCATTGGAAGCCTCCTAAAAAATAAATATGACAGGTAAACATACCCTATTCATTATAACGCCATTGTTCAATATTTGCCAATGGCAAAACTTCCTATACATCAGCATATATTACTTGAGCAGTACCACTGTGGCTCCTGCGCCGCCTTCGGTTATGTCAGCAAACCTGTAGCTTAAAACATTTTTATGATGTTTTAAATAATTTTGAATGCCCTTTCGGAGAGCGCCTGTACCCTTGCCATGTATAATAAGCACTTCCCCAAGACCTGCCATAACAGCATCGTCAAGGAACTTGCCTACTACCACTTCCCCTTCATCCACCATCATGCCTCTAATGTCCACCTGTGTTCTAGCGTTGGCGGTTTTATTCAGCATATTTCTCGCACCGGAATTGCGGCTTTGCTCTGCCATTGCAATATCCGAAAGGGATCCTGCACCCTTTCTTTGGATTTGTGCAGAGGACTTGGATTTTTCCTTTTCTGCATGGGATACAAACTTGCAGGATGTTGCTTTCAAATTCATCTTCATTGACCCAAGCTGTACCGAAAGCTCTTTTCCCTTGATTTCAAGTACAGTACCCTTCTGGTTCAATTTGGGAACATACACTATGTCTCCCGGCTCCAGAGATTTTATATCCACAGGTTTTCTATATTCTTTGCCAATCATCAGTCCGGGGCGAACATCATCCATAATGTCCTCCATACGGCTTCTGGCTCCCTGTATGGTTTGCTGGCGCTTTTTTATTCCCTGATCGTTAAACTGTTCCTTAAGGTCCTTGATAATATTTTCGGATTCTTTTCTTGCTTTGCGGACAATGGCTGCGCCCTGTTCCTTTGCCTGTTTTAACAGCTTTGCCTTCTTTTCAGACAGCTCCTTGCGGATGGCTTCAGCCTTTGCCTCCATTTGCTCAGCACGCTGCTGGCGTTCCCTGATATCTGCATTCATCTGCTCATAAATGAGTTTTTCCTTTTCAAGTTCATTTATTACATGTTCAAACTGTGCATGATCCGCCTTTATCAGCTGACGTGCCCTTAAAATCAAGGCATCAGACAGTCCCAGTCTGCTGCTTATTGCAAATGCATTGCTGGCTCCTGGAATGCCTATCAAAAGCCTGTAGGTAGGCTTCAGGGTCTTAACATCGAACTCTACACAGGCATTTTCAATACCCTCTCTTGTGTAGGCAAAGGTTTTAAGCTCTGAATAATGGGTTGTTGCCACAACTGTAGAACCTATAGAAAGCAGCTGTTCCAGTATTGACATTGCCAGAGCTGCACCTTCTTCAGGGTCCGTACCGGCTCCAAGCTCATCCAGAAGCAGAAGGTCATCCCTGTCAGCTTTTTTCAAAATTGAAACAATATGGGTCATGTGTGCGGAAAATGTGGAAAGGCTCTGCTCTATGCTCTGCTCGTCACCAATATCAGCATATACATTCTGATATACAGCAATCTCCGAATCCATAGCTGCAGGAAGAAATAGTCCTGACTGCGCCATGCAGACCATAAGTCCGAGGGTCTTCATACTTACAGTCTTACCACCGGTATTTGGACCAGTTATAAGCAGCATACGGTTTTTTCCGCCAAGCTCAATATCTATCGGTACCACCTTGTCCTGTGGTATCAGCGGATGCCTTGCCTGCCGCAAAAGTGTATGACCGTCATTATTAAGCATTGGCTTTGTGGCATTCATTTCACGGGCAAGCTTTGCCTTTGCAAAGGCGAAATCAATGTTTGCCATAATCTCGCAATTGGATAAAAGCTCGCCTTTATTTTTTTCAATCTGCTGGGACAGCAGCTTTAAAATTCGCTGGACTTCTCTATGCTCCGCAAGGCTCAGCTGCTTTACATCGTTGTTCAGATTAACTACAGCCATAGGCTCAACAAAAACTGTAGAACCGCTGGCGGACTGGTCATGTACAACGCCGGGGAAATACTGCCGGTATTCCTGCTTGATTGGTACTACATACCTGTCATCACGAACAGTGACAATGGTATCCTGAAAAAATTTCTGATACTCCTGGGAATGTAAAATTGAGGAAATATGGTCCTTTATCCTTGCCTGAGAAGTTCGGATTTCACGCCTGATACGCTTAAGCTCTACGCTTGCATCATCACGAAGATTTCCATGTTCATCAATCGCATTTTCAAGATTTCTTTCCAGCTGTCCCAATATTTCAATATTATGCGCCCAAGATTTGAGTATCGGAGCCTCCGCATCCAAATCCTTGAAAAATTTCTTGATATTGCGCATGGCATACATGGTATTCATTACATCGGAAATTTCCGCAGCGTCCAGTATAGCACCAAGCTTTACTTTTCTAAAAAGGTCACGGATATCCTTTATTCCCCCAAGAGGCGGCGAAGCCAGCGTATAAATCTGAGCCGCTTCAGCGGTCTGTTCCAGCCTGTCTGAAACCTCTTCAAAATCCCTGCTGGGAGCAAGCTTTTCCGCTTTTTCCTTTCCCATAAAGGATCCTGCCATATCCCGCAATAATTCCTTTATCTTTTGGTATTCAAGTGTTCGTAACGTTTCTTTTTCCATAAATTACCTCATCTACTCCATGGGTTAAAGTACGCCACGGAAATAATGGCCCCGGGTAATATCCCCTTCAACCCCTCTTACTTTTTCAATGTCAGCATCGGAAAGCTCGTCCTTCATGGCCATATACTTCTTGTAGCTGCGGATTGTATTTGCCAATTCACGGAGAGATGTTCCCTTTCCTTCTATTCTGATGGAATCTATTCCCATTTTTCCAAAGCACATTGCATGGGGCAGCATACTAAGTTTCTTGGAATTCAGCACATGCATGTGGCAGAACTGGTCAAAAATCAGCGGAAATAGTGCATCCTTTCTATCTTTAAGGAAATAGCTATGTCCTCTTCGGCAAATGCCGGGACACTCTCCCTCATGAATATTGCCTAAAAAGCTGCCAACAGCGCAATACTCAGATACCATAAGTTCCAGATATCCATCAGCAATACATTCAAGCTTTATAGGTGACTCGCTGGCAAGCTGTCTTACCTGTGAAAGGGTCAGCTCCGGAGAAAGCACAGCTCCCTGTATTCCATTATTCTGAAATTCTCTAAGTGCCTCCACATTGTAGGCAATCAGGGAATAATCGCTCCAAATAGGAACTCCTGCCTCCCTTAGCGGCTCCTCCAAAAATTCCACAGTACCTATGTTGTGAACATAAACCGACTCCGGCTTCAGTTCGGCAAATACAGGAATCAGCCCCTTGAAAAGCTTTACATGCTGTTCTCTTATAATTCTTGGAGTATTAAAGGATATTTTACCCTTGTACTTTTCAGCAATTTCCTTTGCAGAACGATAGTATTTTTCTCCTAAAAATACATGGGAATATGAATCTCCACCAAAAACTACCCTGTCGGCACCGTTTTTGAAGGCGGTCTCAACGCCCTCAAGGGTATCAGTGGACACAGTCAGCTCCGTAGAACCTGCATTAGAATGTTTTTTTTCTGTATTATGAGTCCTTAAATCAGCTCCGGCACTAATATCCAGCTTAGGACGCTTAAAATCAGCGAGCCTTGCCTCTTCAAGCGCTGTAATAGCAGCTCTTCTCACTTCATTTAGCTCGCTGATGGGAACCATAACGTCTTCCTCTATATCAGCATTAAGCTCACTAAGCTCAAAAACGGTGTTTCCCAGTCTTGAAAGCTGTTTTTGCAGAGTCTCATAACTAAGTGGACGTTTCTGCGCCCTTTGACCGATAAATTCGGTGGCAGCCATGGCACTATGTCCCTCATTATCCGAAACCATAAGTGTAAGAGGTTCTTTAACAGCTGCATTTACCTGCATATACACAGGTATACGCCTTGTGGAATTTCCTTCCTGAGTAAATGCCTTTGCATACTTCATAAGTTTTTGATCATATACCTTAAAAACTCTGTCATGTACACGGATATTTCCCTTTGCTGAGAAAGTAACCTCATCCCCAGCTTCAGCATAATCGACATTTTTTCCCTGTTTATTTTTCAAATCCGCTATATCTGCGGTTATGCGTCCCCCTACCTTGACCCAGAAATCCACCTGATCTCCAAGGCTCAAGGAGTCCGAAAGCTTCAATGTAACACGTCCGGTATCCCTGCTGTACTCAGTTACTCTTCCCACCAAAAGGCCTCTGTTATTAGGCCTTCTGGAACTCATCATTTCCTTGCCGGGACGGCCTTCCAAATAAGCTGTTGTAAAATCTCTGTTGAAAATCTGAGCCAATGCTCTATGGTCAGACTCAGTAACAAAATAACCTTCTTCCATGGAATCCAATGCTCTGCGATAGGTATCCACCACCACAGCAACATACTCTGGACGCTTCATTCGACCTTCGATTTTAAGCGAAGCCACTCCGGCTTCAACCAGCTCCGGAAGAATGTCTATGGTATTCATGTCCTTCGGGGAAAGAAGATACTCTCCCTCCTGTCCATTTAATACATCTCGTCCATTTTCATCCACAAGGGTATAGGGCAGACGGCAGGGCTGTGCGCATCTTCCCCTATTTCCAGAACGGCCTCCAATAATGCTGCTCATAAGACATTGTCCAGAATAGCATACGCATATGGCACCGTGGATAAAAACTTCTATTTCTACCTTGCTATGGGCACATATATAACGTATATCCGCCAGAGAAAGCTCCCTTGCAAGCACCACTCTGGAAAAGCCCAGTTTTGTCAGCCTCTCCACACCGGCAAGATTGTGTACAGACATCTGTGTACTGGCGTGCATAGGCATATCCGGAACAGTTTCCTTTACCACCCGTGCCACGCCCAAATCCTGTATCAGTACCGCATCCGCACCAGCCTCATACAAAAATCTCAAATAGCTTCTAAGTGCTGGCAGTTCCTTGTCATCCACTATGGTATTAACGGTTACATGGACATGAACACCGTGCAGATGGGCATAACGAATAGCCTCACGCAGCCCATCCTCATCAAAATTCGCTGCGTAGGCACGGGCGCCAAACTGATTGCCAGCCAGATATACAGCATTTGCTCCGCTTTCTACTGCCGCACGGAAAGCCTCAATACTTCCTGCGGGTGCCAATAACTCTGTCAAATCATATTCCTCCGCTAAACCATTTAAATCATTACAAAATCCAGATTATCCCTGAAGTTCCTCGATTGCCTGAGCCGCCCCCATAATTCCTATTACCGCATGTTCAAATGTAAGTCCGCCCTGCAGATATACATTATATGGCTCACGAAGAGGTCCATCAGCACTAAACTCTATGGAGGCTCCCTGTACAAAAGTTCCTGCAGCCATAATAATCTTATCTTCATAGCCCGGCATATCCCATGGCTCCGGAGCTGCAAATGAATCCACCGGGGAATACTTCTGTATTCCTCCGCAAAAAGCGATAAGTTTTTCTGCAGACCCAAGCTCTATAGCCTGAATAATATCTCCACGCTTTTCTGTTGGCAGGGGCAGGGTTTTGTAGCCCAGCGCCGCAAACATTCCTGCTGCAAAGACAGCGCCCTTTATTGCCTGAGCCACAACGTGAGGAGCTAAAAAGAATCCCTGGAATATCATCCGGTTATTTGAAAGGGATGCTCCAAGCTCATCCCCCATTCCTGGGGCGGTCAGCCTATATGAGCACAGCTCCACCAAATCTGATTTTCCGGCAATATATCCGCCGGTAGGTGCAATTCCACCGCCAGCATTTTTAATAAGGGAACCTGCCATTACATCTGCACCAGCCTGTGTTGGCTCCTCTGTATCCACAAATTCACCGTAGCAGTTATCCACAAAGCAGATGCAGTCTGGCTTAACAGCCTTAACAGCCGCTGTTATCTCACGAATATCCGATATAGTCAGCGGAGACCTCATACTGTAACCTCTGGAACGCTGTATAAGTACCATTTTGGTGGCAGGTTTTATTATCTCTGGTATACGGGCAATATCAACCTTGCCGTCCACCATTGGAAGCTCGTCATATAAAATTCCAAACTCCTTGAGACTTCCCTTGCTGGGATGTGCGTAGCCTATAACGGTCTGCATTGTGTCATAGGGAGCACCTGTAAGGGATACAAGTTCATCACCGGGGCGGAGTATTCCAAATAGAACGGTTGCAAGAGCATGGGTTCCAGATACAAACTGGGTCCGCACCAGTGCACGCTCAGCGCCAAAAACCTTTGCAAAGAGCTCATCCAGCTTTATTCTGCCAATGTCATCATAGGCATATCCAGAGGTGGTATTAAAATGGGAGTCAGATACACGGCACTCACGCATTGCATCCAAGACCTTCAATGTATTTTCCTCAGCAATAGCATCTATATGGGCAAACATATCCTTGGAGCTTTCAATTACCGACGCCTTTATATCCATGAGCTTCTTTGAAAATGTCATATTTTATCTCCTCTTACTTCGTAAACCTTGAAACGATCTATTTCTCTAACTGGCAGAAGTACCTCCATCAATGTACCCTGCTCATTATATTCTGTCTTTTGTATCACCGCAACCTCATGGAGCAATGCAGCTGCCGCTCCATCCGTGAAAGGAATCTGCAGCCGCATAAAAAGCTTGTCCTGTCTGACAGATTCCGATATGCGGTCCAGCAAAGCATCCAGATTCACCCCATCCCTTGCGGAAACGAATACACCTTCACGATCCCTTGAAAGCTTGCTCCTGAGATGTTCATTATCAAGATTATCACATTTATTAAAAACAAACAGAGTGGGCTTTTCTACAGCCCCCAGTTCTCTTAAAACCTCTGTAACAGAACCTATCTGAAGCTCCGCTGATTCATTTGAACAATCCACCACATGCAGCAGCAAATCCGCCTCAGTTACCTCTTCCAGTGTAGCATGAAATGCAGAAACCAGCGAATGTGGCAGCTTCTGTATAAAGCCAACCGTATCTGTAAGGAGTATTTCCTGACCATCTGGCAATAGTTTATGCCTTGTTGTTGGATCCAAAGTCGCAAACAATTTATCCTCGGCAAATACATCTGAGCCAGTTAGTGCGTTCAGCAGTGTGGATTTTCCAGCGTTGGTATATCCCACCAGCGCAACCAGAGGGATATTTGCCTCTTTTCTTCGAGAGCGATGAAGACGCCTGTGTCCCGAAAGCTTTTTCAGTTCTTCCTCTATGTCATGTATGCGGCCGTATATTCTTCTCCTATCAACCTCAAGCTTTGTTTCTCCGGGGCCTCTGGTGCCGATACCGCCTCCAAGCCGTGAAAGCACCAGACCCTGACCTCCGAGCCTTGGAAGTTGATATTTTAACTGAGCCAGAGATACCTGAAGCTTACCAGCCTGAGAACGTGCTCTTTGGGCAAAAATATCCAAAATCAGGGCTGTACGGTCCAATACCTTTAGACCAAGCATCCGTTCAAGATTGTGCTGCTGTGATGGGGTTATTTCCTCATCCACAATCAGCAAATCCGCCTCTAGGTCCTGAACAGCCATTCCTATTTCATCCACCTTGCCCTTGCCAAAGAAAAATGCCGCATCCGGCTTATCCTTTTTCTGGGAATAGGATGCCACAACCGTTGCTCCTGCGGTTTCAGCAAGACGTCCAAGTTCAGCAAGAGATTCCTCCAAAGACCAGTCTGATTTTCCTCCTGAATATTCTATTCCAGCGATAATTGCCTTTTCTATACCTTCATCAGTTTCCTTGAGCTTATTTTTCCCCAGCTCTTTATTAATCATAGTGATAAGCCGGGTAATATTCAGCTTGTTCATGAGACTCAGCCTTACTGGACCATATATCTGTATTAAGGGATTCCCCTCATCATCCAGTGTTCCAGTAAAAAAGCCTATAGTTCCATTGATATCTTTTCCCTCACGGGCCACAGCCACCATAAGATCAAAGCGCATATGCTTCAATGAGGATATATCCAACGAGCTAAGGCGTGAATCGCCGCTGGGATGGGTGTGTATGCATCTGACCCCGGACAGTCTAAGGGAAGATTTAGACTTAAATTCTGGAAGGTCCACAGTGCTGTTATCACCCACAGATACCTGTACTATTTTCCCCTGACGGCTTATGTACACCGCCACCTCTCTATCCAGCAGGTCTGTAAGCTCCAGCATTTTGCTGCACAGCTCGTTTGTTGCGGTCTGTCCTATTGGAACAGACAAATCATACAGACTGTTAAGACCATCTAAAATGTATGCCTTAACATTTGCCAGATTGCCTTCTACCTTTTTATTGCCCATTTCATGCGCCTCCTCTCCTATGATAAATCCGATTATCCTTTATTAACTATGTTCTGAATGTGCTTAAGGGTTATTGACAGTGAGCCGTCAGCATTATTATTGAACTCCACAAATTCGGTGTTATCGAAATAGTCAATGGGAATGCTCAGCTCTATTCCTGTATCTGTTTTCAATTTATGATTTCTGAGCTTTTTTAAAGTAGCCTCTTTGTCGATTTTTACAGGCTCAGAAATTCCAGCCTCCTGAATCATTTCTTTATATTCATTCTGCATTGCCGGATTATCAGCAAATATTTCCTTTCCGGCCTCTGCAGCATCTATCTCATCCAGCTCCTGCACAGCCTCTGAAATATAAGCCTTTGCTGCAGCTGAAGCCTTCACAGGATCCTGACCAAAATCATCAGCTACTTTTTTCACAGCCTTATCAATTTTTCTGATGGTTTCTGTTGGCGATGCCTTCTGCTCACATTCCAAAAGCATTTCAGGCAAAACATAAATAGAATTTCCATCTATAGTATACTTCTTCGACTGAACATTTATGGAAAAAATATTCAAATCTATTACAGCTGACTCATCCATCTTCTGTGTAAGGCTTGGCATAATCGCATACTGATCCGCAATTTCATTCCTGACACGGCTTCCGTCCTGGACAGTGTGGTGTATATATCCCCTATGGCCATTACATTTAAATATGACAAGCTTTCGCTCACCCTCAACATCCGCATCACACAGAATAAAATCCGCAGAAACCATTTCCTCTGAGTGGGACAATGCCTGTTCCAAGGTATGAGCCATCTGCTTAGAAAGCCTTATAAAGTCCAGCTCGCCCTGAAGATATGAATTCAAAAGCTTCTTGCACTCACTATCTTCATAAAATCTGCCTGTTCTTGATGCTTGGCTGCCTACGGTTTTTTCCACATGCTTAATCAGAAAATCTCCAATGCTTCCGGAAACATCCAGTTCCTCGTCGGAAAAAGCCGTGCTGCCGGCATCAAAATCTAAAATATGGAGTATCGCTCTATTGATGACTATCATCCAGATATTCCTCTCTACAAAAGAGGCACGCCGCCTGTGTGCAGCATGCCTCTTCTACAATTTAAATATTCAAGCAGACTAAATGGATTACTCCTTCTCGTCCTGCTTCTTTACCTTAACAGCTGTGCGGATAGCCAGCTCACGGAGCTGCTTTTCCTCAACAACGTCAGGAGCCTGTGCCATAACATCTGCAGCACTCTGAGTCTTCGGGAATGCAATAACATCACGGATGGACTTGCGCTTTGCCATAAGCATAACCAGACGGTCAAGACCAAATGCCAATCCGCCATGTGGAGGAGTACCATACTGGAATGCATCCATCATGAAGCCGAACTTCTCATGGGCACGCTCAGGAGTGAAGCCAAGAGCCTCAAATACCTTCTCCTGAAGGTTGCTGTCATAGATACGAAGGCTGCCGCCGCCGATTTCTACACCGTTGAGAACCATATCGTAAGCAATAGCCTTTACACGGCCCGGATCAGTCTTAAGGAACTCAATATCCTCTTCTCTAGGCGCTGTAAACGGATGATGCATTGCCTTGTAGCGCTTTTCCTCTTCGCTGTACTCGAACATCGGGAAATCAACAACCCACAGGAAACAGAGCTTATCTGGATCAATGAGGTTGCGGCGGCGTGCCATCTCAAGACGGAGTTCGCCGAGAGCCTGTGCCACAACCAGAGGCTTATCAGCAATTACAAGCAGGAGGTCGCCAGTCTTAGCGCCGGTAGCTTCCTTAATCTGCTGGAAGGTTTCATCAGAATAGAACTTCTTGAAAGGAGACTTAATGCCTTCCTCGCAATACTGAATCCATGCAAGACCCTTTGCACCGTAGGTCTGAACGTACTGAACAAGGTTATCCAGCTCACGGCGTGGAATATCAGCGTAGCCTTCCACATTGATAACCTTAACCTGTCCGCCGTTTTCCAAAACGGAGTTAAACACCTTGAATTCGGAGCCCTTAACGTACTCGGAAATATCCTGCAGCTCCATACCGAAGCGAAGGTCTGGCTTATCAGAGCCGAAACGCTCCATAGCTTCATCCCAGGTCATGCGGAGGAAAGGTCCAGGAACCTTTGCGCCAATGGACTTGTCAAAGAGCTCAATCATCATGCCTTCCATCATGTTCAGAATTTCTTCCTGATCAGTGAAGGACATCTCAATATCAAGCTGGGTAAACTCCGGCTGACGGTCTGCACGGAGGTCCTCATCACGGAAGCAGCGTACAATCTGGAAATACTTCTCAAAGCCGGAAAGCATGAGAATCTGCTTGTAAATCTGAGGAGACTGAGGCAGTGCATAGAACTTGCCAGCATTCAGACGGCTTGGTACCAGGAAGTCACGTGCGCCCTCTGGGGTACTGCGGCAAAGCATCGGAGTCTCAATCTCAAGGAATCCGTTGCGATCGAAGTAATCACGCATAACCTTTGCTACACGGTGGCGAAGAATAATGTTCTTCTGCATCTCCGGACGGCGAAGATCCAGATAACGGTAACGAAGACGAAGCATCTCATCAACATCAATGCCATCCTGAATGTAGAACGGAGGAGTCTTTGCCTTGTTCAGAACTCTCAGCTCTGTACATACTACCTCGATATCACCGGTTTCCATATGAGGGTTCTTTGTTTCCTCGCTGCGGGCACGAACGGTACCTCTTACAGCAATAACATACTCGGAACGAAGGGACTCCGCCTTGTGGAAAGTTCCCTCTCCCATGGATGCCTCATCAAAAACCACCTGAACAAAACCAGAACGGTCTCTCATATCAATGAAGATAAGTCCGCCATGGTCACGGCGACGGGATACCCAGCCGCAAAGAACTATTTCCTGTCCCTCATCAGCCATGCGGAGTTCGCCGCAATGATGGGAACGCTTCATACCTGTTAATGTTTCCATTTAATCCTTCACCTCAGCACTAATTGTGTTAATTACTTCATCTATTGCAATCTTCCGCTGCTCACTGTTGGACATATCCTTCAATGTTACCACGGAATCCCTGACTTCATCATCACCAAGGATTAATACGAAGCGTGCATTCTTTTTGTTTGCCTGCTTCATCTGTGCCTTCATGCTTCTCCCGGCAAAATCCATTAGTGCAGATATACCGGCATTGCGAAGCTTGTTCAAAAGCTTGAATCCCTCAAGCTGAGCTGCCTCACCAAGGGCAACAACAAAAGCATCCACACTGTTTTCTTTCTCAGGAAGAAGTCCCTGCTTCTCCAATGCAAGAAGAACTCGCTCCAAGCCAGTAGCAAATCCCACAGCAGGAGTCGGATTGCCTCCAATTTCCTCAATAAGACCGTCATAGCGTCCGCCACCGGCAACAGCGCTCTGTGCTCCTAAAGGTGAATATTTTATCTCGAAAGCGGTCTTTGTATAGTAATCCAAGCCTCTTACAAGTCTGGAATCCAGCTCATACTCAACACCGGCTGCAGTTAAAAGCTCCTGAACCTTGTGGAAGTGCTCATTGCATTCATCGCACAGGCAGTCAGTAATCTTAGGTGCATCCTGCATGTAAGGCTTGTCGCTGTCCGCCTTGCAGTCCAAAATTCTCAAAGGATTGCGGTCAAAACGGTCACGGCAGTCATCGCAAAGGTCCTCAAGCTTGTCCTTGAAGAAATCCTGAAGCTTCTGTCTGTACACCGGACGGCATTTAGGACATCCAACGGAATTCAGACTAAGCACCAGATCCTTCAGACCTAGAGACTGGAGAAAATCTATTGCCAAAAGGATGATTTCCGCATCCACAGAAGGATTAGATTCTCCAAGCGCCTCGACACCGAACTGATGGAATTCACGCATACGGCCTGCCTGTGGGCGGTCATAGCGGAACATAGAACCTATGTAAAAGAGTTTTTCCAATGCATTTTCTGCATAAAGCTTATTCTGAAGATACGCTCTTACTGCTGCTGCTGTATTTTCAGGACGAAGAGTAATGCTTCTTCCTCCACGATCCTCAAAGGTGTACATTTCCTTGTCCACCACGTCGGTAGCCTCGCCAATACCGCGCTGAAACAGCTCAGTATGCTCAAAAACCGGTGTACGTATCTCCTCATAGCCATATCTCTTGCACAGTGCGCGTATTTTTTCCTCGATATATCTCCAGTCGCCAACTGTATCAGGAAGTATATCCTTTGTCCCGCGCGGGGCATTAGTCAACATAAATGATTCCCCCAGATTAATTACCGTATGCCTCTTCCAGCAAACAGTTTCTTTTTTCTATATAGATATCAACATCACGAAGATATGTAGCCAAATCCTTTGCATTAAAGGACGACTTCATACGATGACGCTGAAAATCAACTATCTTAGATGTGGCCGAAGCACCTATTCCCAAAATGGTTTGATGCTCCTCCATGATTTGAATATTGTACATGCCTTCGCCGCCTGGCCTGCAGCATCCTACATTCTCCAAATCTCCTGCCATATATCCCTGTCTGTAGAGATAATACGGATTCATGCCAGCCTTTTCCACATAATCCATGGCAATGTCAAACATATTCTGAGTTACTTCATCCTCAGGCTGCCACTTTTCCCCAGCCTCGTCCAGCTTCAACTTAAGCCGGGATCCACGCTTCAGTGCAAGGGCATGAAGGGTGATATCATCTGGATTTAGTGCAATGACCTTCTGCATGGTATCATGCATATCAGCTTCATTTTCCCCAGGCAGACCAACTATTAAATCCATATTAATAGAAGGAATACCAGCTTCTTTCAAATCCTTAACCATGGCAATTACCTGGTCAGGGGTATGGCTGCGGCCTATAAATTTCAGTGTCCTTTCCTGCATTGTCTGGGGATTGGCACTGACACGAGTCACATGATGCTCCACCATGGCCTGAATTTTAGCCGGAGTCATGCTGTCAGGTCTTCCAGCCTCAACAGTAAACTCGCATATATCCGGACCATAAAAAGCATTATATACCAAATGAATCATTTCAGCAAAATATGAATCCGGCAAGCTTGTGGGAGTACCACCGCCTATATATATGTTCTGCACCCTGAAACCATAATGTTTCACGGCTTCAACCACAGACTCCAAATCCTTTTTCCACACAGCCATAAAGCTGTCCAACAGCTTCTCCGGATTTTTCACTGGAAGCACATTGGAAGGAAATGAGCAATACAGGCATTTTGACAGGCAAAAAGGAATGCCCACATATATGCTTACCGTTTTCTCATCAGAAGTTTCCAAGAAGGGCTTCTGTCTGTAGGCTAGCTTTGTTATGCACTCCGCCTTTTTGTAACTGGCAGCATAATCATTCAGCAGGCGGTCCATTATTTCTGCTTCACCCAGACCGCTTTCCATGTACCTATGCACGATTTTTGTAGGCCTCACTCCATGAAGGATTCCCCACAGAGCTGGCTGGAAATCAAACCGGTTCAAAAGCATTTTATAAAAATTCAGCTTTATAACACGATGTATTCCAGCCTGTTCCCTTTCATCCTGTCGAACATCTCCTGTGCTTTCCAAAAGCTCTGACGAACCGTCAGGCAAAACCAGCTTAAGATGTGTCTGAACACTTACACCGCTGTCATTTCTATTGACCTGATTTGCAATCTGCATCAGCTCAACATCGCAGTCTTTGCAATCATCAATCACAGCCTCATAGCGCCCATCAGTCCCCGGCCTTTTTTCGCCAATGACTATTTTGAAAAGCTGCAGTACCTCTTTTTCAATTTTAACAACAACCTGCTGATCACTGTTCAGCAAAAACTGTCGAACACGCAATGCTTATTGGCACTCCTTGCAATAACCATAAAATTTAACCTGATGGTCCACGACTTCAAAACCGGTTTTCTTGCCGATTTCCTTCTCCAATGTTTCAAGGAAATCATCGGAGAACTCGATTACCTTGCCACATTTCAGGCAAATCAGATGATGATGCTGATGCTCATCTGGATCCTTCAAATTCAGCTCGTAACGGCTGCAGCCATCACCAAATTCCATTTTGTCGATAATTCCGATATCACGCAAAAGCTCCAGGCTGCGATATATAGTCGCAAGACCAATGTCCGATCTGTTATCTCTAAGCAGATCATGAACATCCTCAGCAGAAAGATGTTCTCCCTGATGATCCATGAAAACCTGCAGCACAATCTTTCTCTGCGGAGTAAGCTTATGCTGGCTCTTTTGCAGTTTCTCTTTCAAATCGTCAACCGTGAATGTACTTCCCATAATGATTCAATCCTCTTTTCCGGGGTCTGCCCTATTACGATTCAGCCCAATCACAATATCCTTATTATTCTATCAAAAAAATACACATAATACAAACGTGTGATTACTAAAACTCTCCGTAAAATCACAAATATGGATTATGAATTCTTTCCCATCCAATTTCGCTAGAAGGTCCATGTCCGGGGTAAACCTTGGTATCTTCAGGAAGTGTCATAATTTTCTCCCTCAGGGACCTGACTAAAGTCTCCATGGATCCCCCAGGAAAATCACACCTGCCAACACCCTCAGCAAACAATGAGTCCCCACTGAACAGGACTTTTTCACCCTCATACTCTCCATAAAGGCATATCCCTCCCGGAGTATGTCCAGGGGTATGGATGACCTTCAAGCTAATGTCCCCCAATGACACTGTGTCATTTTCCTTAAGGAGCACATCAGGCTCACCTAGGCTGGTGGGAAAACCCATTGGTCCAGACAAATTCTGGTCTGCATCCTTAACCATTTCCGCATCAGCTTCATGCACCATATAAACAGCGCCTGCAGCCTTGCGCAGTTTTTCAACAGCGCCTATATGATCCCCATGTCCATGGGTATTCACTATTACCTTGAGACATTTTCCCCTGCTATTTATATAATTTAAAATTTCATCAGCTCCGCCGCCTGGGTCTATAACCATACACTCATCAGAGGTTTTAGACTCCAATATGTAGCAATTTACCCCCAGTGGACCAACTGCAAGTGATTTCATTTCCTCTCCTCCGAAAAATCAATCATCATCTCTGGAATCAGAACTCATAGATCTGGTAACGCTGTAGACATCCTTAAGTCTGCGCATACGTGTCATAATCTGGGAAACCTGCAAAGAATTCCTTACCTCCAGACACATTGTAACCGTGGAGGTTTTATTATTTTTATTGCCTTTTGCATTAACAGAGCTGATATTTATCTTCATGTCAGTCGGAACAGACAGAAGCTGTGTCAGTACACCAGAGCGGTCATTACAGGTAATTCTAAGGCTTACAGTGTACACCTTGTCGAGACCGATGTCCCAGTTTACCTCAATGACCCTTGATACATCGCTGTCATTCAGCACATTTGGACAATCCGCCCTATGAACTGATACACCTCGTCCCCTTGTGATATATCCGGTAATCGGATCTCCCGGAATAGGATTGCAGCATTTTGCCAGTCTTACCAACAGGCCGCTTTCACCTTCAACCAAAATGCCATGGCTGGATTTGCTCTTTTTGCCATGTGTGGTTGCTGCAGGCTGCTTTAGCTTCTCAAGCATTTCAGAAACATCTGGCGGAGTTGCTGTTTTTACATTTTTCTTATGAATTTCCAAAAGCTTGGAAAATACAGCATTGAGGCTTATTCCGCCATATCCAAGAGCTGCCAGCATGTCGTCCTCATTTTGGATATTGAAGCGCTGAGCTGTAGGCTGCAAATAATCGCTATGCAGAAATTCCTTGGAATCGTAGCCAAGACGTTTTGCTTCCTTGTCGATAAGTTCTCTGCCACGTTCAATATTTTCCTCACGGCGTGCTTTTTTAAACCATGAGCGGATTTTAGTTCTGGTTTCTGAGGATGCAACCTCGTTGAGCCAGTCCCAGCTTGGTCCATTATTTGATTTATTGGTAATAATGGAAACTATATCACCGTTTTTGAGCTTATACTCCAAGGGAACAATTTTGCCATTAACCTTTGCACCTACGCAGTGATTTCCCACTTCAGTGTGGATTCTGTAGGCAAAATCAATAGGAATAGACCCCTTTGGAAGGTCGATAACATCTCCATTTGGCGTAAATACAAATACCTCATCAGAGAAAATGTCCATTTTGAGAGCTTCAACATACTCTCCCGGATCGCTGAGTTCCTGCTGGAGAGTTACCATCTGCCGGAGCCATGAAAGCTTCTGGTCATAGCCGTTGGAGGCTGTCGCCCCTTTGCCCCGTTCCTTGTATTTCCAATGGGCTGCCACACCATACTCGGATACCTTGTGCATTGCAAAGGTACGTATCTGGATTTCCAGCGGATATCCGCCGGTCATAACAGTGGTATGCAGGGACTGATAGCCATTGGATTTAGGCATTGCAATATAGTCCTTGAAACGACCGGGAATAGGCTTCCACATGGCATGGATTACACCAAGTACACCATAGCATTCCTGCACGGTATTAACAAGGACTCTGACAGCGGAAAGGTCATATATCTCACTGATATCCTTGTTATCTCGCTTCATTTTTTTGTATATGCTGTAAAAATGCTTTGCACGTCCGCTTATTTCAGCATCCATGTCCTCCTCATCAAGCTTCTCCTGAAGCTGAATGATGGATTCCTGAATAAAAACCTGTCGTTCCAGTCTCTTTTGCTTTACCTTTTCCACCAAATCGTAGTATGCCTCTGGCTCAAGGTAACGCAGACACAAGTCCTCAAGCTCCCACTTAATGCTTGAAATACCCAATCTATTGGCAAGGGGTGCGTATATTTCGATGGTTTCCCTAGCTATGCGCTGCTGCTTATCCGGGCGCATAACCTTCAAGGTCCTCATGTTATGCAGACGGTCAGCAAGCTTTATCATAATTACACGGATATCCTTTGCCATTGCCAGGAAAAGCTTGCGGTAGTTTTCCAGCTGCTGTTCTTCCTTGGATTTATATTTGATTTTGCCCAGCTTGGTAACACCATCTATGAGCATGGCAACATCGTCACCAAAAATTTCCTGCATCTGCTCCAAGGTGTAGGTGGTATCCTCCACCACATCATGAAGAAGTGCCGCACTTATGGTAACATCGTCCAGCTGAAGCCGTGTCAGTATCATGGCTACGGACAAGGGGTGTATGATGTAGTCCTCACCCGACTGACGCTTCTGTCCTGCATGGGCAGCATTCGCCAAATCATAAGCCTTTTGTATCAGCTCTATATTAGCATTCGGATGATAGCTTTTAACTGACGTAATTATATCTTCGATTGTAATATTTTTTTCAGCTTCACTCATAGAAATCCATCCCATTGAATCAAATTACCGCAAACCACGGCCAAAATTGGCTAAAAATAAATTCCAACTACAGTATTATA
>CAVAVT010000003.1:0-66270 GCA_963592185.1 bacterium
GGCAGAGACGGAAATGCAGCAGAGAAGCTCCAGAATTGAGGTCTGGGGCTTTTTTACGGCGGAAATAATAATGTTCTTTCCATTAAATAAGCACAGCAAAAGAATGGAGAGCTTTAAAAACTCAAAATTAAGTGGATATTGCTGTGGGGATATGAGCACAGGAAGGGAAATTCCTAGATTCCCCTCAAGGGCGCCGGAAATGTCCAAAAGCACTAGGGGAATCAGCAGAATGCCGGATAGAATCAATCTGTTCCGTGAGGAAATTTTTCTATTTTCTTCAATAATATATGTATCCTTCATTTTTATCTCCATATAGCGATTTTTACGTACAGATTTATTGTCAAACCTTGTGGGAGTATTGTCAATAGCATAAATCCTTGATGAAAATGAAAAAAATTGATAAAATTTCTTTAATGTATACAATAAATTGGAATGGAAGTGCATTAAGGATGCTTACTGTGAAGGCAAATGCAAAGATTAATCTTACCCTGGACATATTAGGGAAGCGTGACGATGGATTTCATGAAGTTTCCATGGTGATGCAGTCAGTAACACTCCATGACACCATTGAACTGGAAAAGATTCAGGAAGGGATACAGCTTGAGATAGATATACCAAATCTCAAGGCTGACAGCAGCAACCTTGCCTGGCGTGCAGCGGAGCTTTTAATCAATGAGTGTCATGTGGATGGCGGAGTCCGCATCAGGCTGAAAAAGAGGATTCCTATGGCAGCAGGTCTTGCTGGAGGAAGTGCCGATGCAGCAGGAGTGCTCCGGGGAGTGAATCAGCTGTACGAGCTGGGACTTACCACTGAAAAGCTCTGTGAATACGGTGCAATGCTTGGGTCAGATATTCCCTTCTGCATAATGGGGGGAACCATGTTGGCAACAGGCCGTGGGGAAGTGCTGCAGGAGCTTAGCCCCATGCCTAAGAGTTATATTGTATTGGCAAAACCGCCGGTGGATGTGTCCACCGCATGGGCATACAGCGAGTATGACAACGTTGGAGTGGAAAAGCATCCGGATAATGAACTTTTCTGTCAGGAATTAGAAAAGGGAAATCTTGAGTCCATAAGCGGTTTATTGTGCAATGTGCTGGAAAGTGTTACTATAAAAAGGTATGAGGTTATATCAAAGCTTAAGGATATTATGCTTCAGCAGGGTGCGCTGGCCAGCATGATGTCTGGCAGCGGACCTACAGTGTTTGGTATTGCTTCTTCAAAGACCGTGGCGGAAGATATTGCTGCGGCAGTACGGATAGCTGTCCCAGAGGCAGCGGTATTTATTTCTGAAACAGCTTCTAAGAATTGAGGGGATGACAATGGCTACGGAAAAAAGATTAGCACCTATACGTTTGGATAGTTATCAGCCATTGCGCGAGGTTGTTTGTGAAACCCTGCGCGATGCAATCCGCAAGGGAGTACTTAAGCCCGGAGAACGTCTGATGGAGATTCAGCTTGCAGATGAGCTGGGGGTAAGCCGTACTCCGGTTCGAGAAGCTATCCGCAAGCTTGAGCTGGAGGGCTATGTTATCATGATGCCCCGAAGAGGAACCTATGTGGCAAATCTTTCCATAAGAGATGTCAACGAAGTGTTTGAGATACGTACATCTCTGGATTCTCTTGCCAGCGGTCTTGCAGCGGAGAGAATTACCGATGAGGAGCTGGAGCATCTGCAGCGTCTGCTGGTAGCCATAGGGGGCTACATAGAGCAGGGAGACATGGATAAAATCGTTGAAACCGATACTAAGTTCCATGATTTGCTTTATACCGCCAGCAGAAACAGCCGTCTCACAGGTATAATTTTTAATCTGCGTGAACAGCTTACACGGTTCCGCACAGCATCCATGTCCTACCCCGGCAGACTCCGGGCTACACTAGAGGAGCACCGCCGGATAGTTGAGGCAATTGCCCAGGGTGATGTGAAGGAGGCACAGGCTGCTTCTGAGTATCACATGGAAAAATCAGAACAGACCCTGCTTGCCAGCATGGAGGCTATGAAATCCAAGGCGGCAGATTCAAGAAAAAAATAAGATACAATCTTGGAGGAGTTTAAAAATGGCAGATTTTGTAACTGTTATACTGGCAGCTGGAAAGGGTACCAGAATGAAGTCTAAGCTTCCAAAGGTACTTCACAAGGTAGGCGGAAAGTCTATGCTCCAGCATGTACTTGATTCCGCAAAGGAGGCTGGTGCAGGCCGTAATGTGGTGGTTGTCGGATTTGGCGGTCAGCAGGTACAGGAGGCTATGGGAGACCAGGCTGAGTTTGTTGTGCAGCAGGAACAGCTGGGAACAGGCCACGCTGTCCTGCAGGCAGAGCCTCTGCTGAAGGATGAGGACTGCGATGTAATGGTACTTTGCGGAGATACGCCGCTCCTTACAGGTGGTCTTCTGAGAAAATTTTATGAAGGCCATAAAGAATCAGGGGCAAAGGCTACTGTACTTACAGCCATCATGCCGGATGCAACAGGCTACGGCCGCATTGTAAGGGCTGCTGACGGAACTGTTGAGAAGATTGTGGAGCATAAGGATGCCAGTGAACAGGAACTTCAGATAAAGGAAGTAAATTCCGGAATTTACTGCTTTGACTCCAAGTCACTTTTCGCAGCATTGAAGCAGGTTGGATGTGACAATGCCCAGGGTGAGTACTATCTCCCGGATGTACTGGAAATTCTCAAAAAGCAGGGAGACAAGGTATGGGCTGTTGCAACTGACGACTATGAGTCCACTTTGGGAATCAACTCCAGAGTACAGCTTTCTGGCGCTGAGAAAATCATCCGCCGCCGCAAGAATATAGAGCTTATGGACAATGGTGTTACCATTATGGATCCGGACAGTACTTTTGTGGATGCTGATGTAAAGGTTGGCAGGGACACCGTTATTTATCCATATACCTGGCTTGAAAGCGGTACTGAAATAGGTGAGGACTGCGTTATCGGCCCTAATGTACGCCTTCAGAATGTAAAGATGGGAAATGGCGTTACCGGCCAGTTTACCTACGCCCATGATGCAGTAATTGATGACGGAGTTATTTTGGGACAGTTCGTACATATCCGTCCGGACACCCATCTTCATGAAAATGTAAAAATTGGCAACTTCGTGGAGGTTAAGAACTCCGATATCGGCGAAGGTTCCAAGCTGCCGCATCTTTCCTACATTGGCGATACTGACATGGGAAGCGGAGTAAACATGGGCTGCGGTACAATTACTGTAAACTACGATGGAAAGACTAAGTTCCGTACTAAAATCGGAAATGATGCCTTTGTAGGATGCAACTCAAATCTAGTGGCTCCAGTAACCTTGAATGACGGTGCCTACGTTGGTGCAGGTTCCACCATCACAAAGGATGTTCCGGAGGGCAAGCTTGCCATTGCAAGGGCAAGACAGACTCTCATCGAGCATTGGAAGGACAAGAGAGACTGAGCCTCAAAAGCCATAGCGGAAAAGGTATGGAGGATTTGAGCTCCAATGTTATGGATTTTTTAATGGCTATGTGCTATCATCTTAAGGTGTGGAATGCGGAGGGTATTCCGCTAAATAATAATCAAGTGTGAATTGATTTGGAGGATTTGACACAATGACAGCAGCAAATACGGATAATTTGGTTATCATGACAGGCAATGCTAATCCTGAGCTTGCCAAGAAAATCGCTGATCACATCGGAGTTGATATTTGCGATGCTTACGTGGGACATTTCAACAATGGTGAAACCCAGGTTATGATAAGCCAGAGCATACGCGGCAAGGATATTTTCATCATCCAGCCCACATGCCAGCCGGTTAACGACAGCCTTATGGAGCTTCTTATTATGGCAGACGCATGCAAGCGTGCATCCTGCCACAGTATTACCGCAGTTGTTCCTTATTATGCTTATGCTCGTCAGGATCGCAAGACCCGCGGACGTGAGCCTATTTCTGCAAAGCTTGTTGCAAACCTTCTTCAGACAGCCGGAATTGGCCGTGTTGTTACAGTAGATTTGCATGCAGGCCAGATTCAGGGCTTCTTTGATATCCCTGTTGACCACCTTGGTGCAGCACCAGTTATTGCTGAGTATCTGAAGAAGCAGGACTACGAGGATGTAGTTGTTGTTTCTCCTGACCTTGGCGGTGTAACCCGTGCACGTAATCTTGCTGACCGTATTCAGGCTCCTATTGCCATCATCGAGAAGCGCCGTCCACGTCCGGGCTGTGCAGAGGTTATGAACCTCATCGGCGATGTAAAGGGCAAGACAGCTATCATGATTGATGATATTGTTGATACAGCTGGCTCTCTCTGCGAGGGCGCAAAGGCATTGGAGCGTCTTGGTGCAAAGCGTGTAATCGCATGTTGCTCCCACGCTATCCTGTCTGACCCAGCAACCCAGCGCATCAATGATTCAGCTATCAGCCAGCTCATTATCACTGATACAATTCCTTTGGATGAAAAGAAGAAGTCCGACAAGTTCATACAGCTTTCCATGGCTGAGGCAATCGGCGAGGTTATTCTGGTTATCCAGGGACATGGATCTGTAAGCAAGCTCTTCAAATAAAATTTAAATAGCATTTGAATCAATCAGCGAAGATTAATTGCGGTTCATTTAACTGTAATTGCTTCGCTGATTTTTTTTATTGACAAAAATACGCTGTGGGTGAACACTTTTGTTAATAAGTGTAAAAAAAGATATATTTATGTTGTTATCGAGTAAAAACTGTTATATAATGTAGAAGTATATTTTCTAACTGTCTTTTGTATAGTAGAAAATATATATTGCATAAAGAAAGTGGGAAATCACAATGGAACAAACAATTTGGTCTGTTCTTCCTCCGGTCATAACTATAGTGCTTGCACTTTGGACCAAGGAAGTTTACATGTCGCTTATTATCGGTATCTTTTCCGGAGCGATGATTTATTCTCAGTTTAATATACTTGAGGCTATCGTAACCATGTTTGGTGTCATGGAGGAAAAGGTTGGTGCCAATGTAAATATTTTGGTGTTCTTGGTAATTCTTGGCATACTGGTTGCAGCAATAACCCGTTCCGGTGCTACCAAGGCATACGGTGACTGGGCAAGCCATGCTATAAAGGGCCGCCGCAGCGCACTGCTGACCACCGGCCTTCTGGGGGTTATCATCTTCATCGATGACTATTTTAATTGCCTTACTGTTGGTACTGTAATGCGTCCGGTAACTGACCGCTTTAAGATTTCCAGAGCAAAGCTGGCATATGTTATCGATGCTACAGCGGCTCCAATATGTATTTTGGCTCCAGTTTCCAGCTGGGCTGCAGCGGTGGGATCATCCCTTCCGGAGGGGAGTGAAATAGATGGCTTCGCTCTGTTTTTACAGACCATTCCCATTAACCTGTATGCAATACTGGCTATAGTGTTTATGCTTTTCATCGTTATATCTGAAAGAGATTTTTCCGAGATGGGAAAAGTTGTTCAGGATAATGCTGTAGAATTTAAGATTCCAGATGATTATGTTGATGCAAAGGAGAAGGACGTAAACGGCAAGGGAAAAATCATTGATTTGCTTCTTCCGCTGTTCGTTCTCATTGGTGCCTGCATTTTCGGAATGCTTTATACCGGTGGTATTTATGAAGGCAAATCCGTTGCAGCGGCATTTGCTGACTGCAGCTCCTCACTGGCGCTGGTAATTGGTTCCTTTATTGCTTTTGTATTCACCGGATTCCTTTATCTTCCACGCAGAGTTATTACATTTGAAGATTTCTGCGGCAGCTTCAGTCAGGGCTTCAAGGCAATGACCCCCGCAATTTTCATTCTCTGCCTTGCATGGACTCTTTCAGGAATTTGCAGTGATAAGTACTTGGATTTAGGCGGATATGTTGGACAGCTTGTAAGCGCACACGCTTCTGTTCTCATGTTCCTGCCGGTTATCTTCTTCCTCGTTGGTGCTGGACTCGCTTTTGCGACAGGTACTTCCTGGGGAACCTTTGGTATCCTTATTCCTATTGCAATAGCAATCGTTGGTACTGAAGGCTCTGCATTGGTTATCTGCGTTGCAGCAATCCTTTCCGGTGCTGTTGTAGGCGACCATGCATCTCCAATTTCTGATACTACAATACTGGCATCAGCCGGAGCACAGTGCAGCCACCTTGAACATGTGGCTACCCAGATACCTTACGTATTGCTGGTTGCAAGCTGCAGTGCCGTTGGCTATCTGGTTGATGGTATAACAATGAATGGCTGGATGGGACTTGCTGTGAGTGCAGCGCTTTTGGTTATTGCCATGATAGTGATAACCATAAAGGTAAAGCCTATTTCCGGTCAGGAATGATTCCTACCGATATTAGTTTGTATTGAATAAAATTCTATGTCAGGCTGATTAGTGCAGGGAACATCTATATGGTGTTCCCTGTATATATATCTAATTTGTTAAATTTAAGTAAAAAGTGAGTGCGGCTGTTACTCAAAACAATCGCAAAACTCCAATGAAAGGACGTATTTTTTATGGCAAATGCTAACGAAACAGCTCAGAGAGCTCTTGAACTCCACAAGGAAAATCATGGTAAATTTGAAATTTCCAGCAAGGTATCCCTTTCCACTCCGGAAGATCTTACCCTTGCTTACACTCCAGGTGTTGCAGCACCCTGTCTTGAAATAAAGGAAAATCCTGAAAAGATTTATGACTACACCACAAAGGGCAATACTGTAGCTGTTGTAACCAACGGTACCGCTGTTCTGGGCCTTGGTAATATCGGCGCTGGCGCAGGTCTTCCGGTTATGGAAGGCAAGGCTGTTCTCTTCAAGGGATTTGCTGGCGTAGATGCAATTCCCATCTGTCTCAACACTGAAAATACCGATGAGGTTATCCGTGCAGTTGAGCTTATGGCTCCTTCCCTTGGCGGCATCAACCTGGAGGATATCAAGGGACCTGAGTGCTTCATCATTGAAAATGAGCTCAGAAAACGTCTTGATATTCCTGTATTCCACGATGACCAGCATGGTACAGCAATCGTTGCTGCATCAGCTCTCATCAACGCATTCAGACTTATTGGCAAGAGCTTTGAGGATGCACGCTTTGTAGTAAATGGTGCTGGTGCTGCTGGACAGGCTATCACCAGACTTATTCATAATCTTGGCGTAAAGAATATCATTCTTTGCGACTCTGCAGGAGCTATTTATGATGGCCGTCCTGAGGACATGAATCCTTACAAGGAAGATATTGCAAAGATTACCAACCTTGACAAGGAAAAGGGCAAGCTGCAGGATGTTATCAAGGGTGCTGATGTATTTGTAGGCGTATCCGTTGCTGGCTGTGTAACAGCTGAGATGGTTAAGTCCATGAACAGCAATCCTATCATCATGGCTATGGCAAACCCTGTACCGGAGATTCTCCCTGATGAGGCTAAGGCTGCTGGTGCAAGAGTAGTTGCTACCGGACGTTCCGACTTCCCGAACCAGGTAAACAACCTGCTTGCATTCCCAGGAATTTTCCGTGGTGCATTGGATGTTCGTGCATCCGATATTAATGACCAGATGAAGGTTGCTGCCGCAAAGGCATTGGCATCTCTGGTTGACGAGAAGGAACTGGATGAGGAGCATATCATTGTAAGCCCGTTTGATGAGAGAGTAGCACCTACAGTTGCAGCAGCTGTAGCCAAGGCTGCAATCGAGACCGGCGTTGCACGCAGAACTGATATTACTCCTGAGGATGTTGCTGAGCACACAAGACAGCTTATTGCCAAGAAGGGCTGATAAATATTGAAATACTGGCAGGAGCCTTCCGAGGTTCCTGCTTTTTCATTGGTGCCACCACGGTATTCTTACTGGATTTTATTGAGAAAATAGTGTATTATATCAATGGCGTTTTCAGACGTCTTTTTAGTTACGGGAGGTAATTGTCTTGATTACGAGAACTGTACACAAGGTTAATTTTTACGATACTGATGCCATGGCTGTGGTACACCATGCAAACTATATAAGATGGTTTGAAATAGGTAGGGTGGAGTTCCTGAGAGAGGCCGGAATCACACTGGGAGAGCTGATGGATGCAGGATATGTATTTCCTATTACCGATGTAAAGGCGAAGTATGTTTCTCCTGGAAAATTTGATGATGAGCTGATTATAGAAACCCGGCCCAAGGCCCTGACAAAGGTAAAGATGGTTTTCAATTACCGCATACTGCGCAAGGATGTAGTTGATGGAAAAGAGGTGGAGACACTTCTGGTGGAAGGGTCCACACAGAATGTTTTTACCAAGGAGGAAACCGGAGTAATCACAAGACTTCCAGAGGTTTTTTACGAAAAACTGAAGAAGGCTCTTGAGGATTAATCCAAAGATTTTCGGATAAATTCCGTTTTGTTTGGAGGTATAAAGGTGTTGGATATTATAAACATTTTATTATTGGTCATCATTGCTGTAATTCTGATAGGCTGGTTCGCATGGTCACGTCTTGGTCATGAGAATGTTATTGTAAAGGTAAATGAAAGAACACCATTTACTGTCGTAAATCAGGATGAAAAGAGCATTACACTGTCCACAAAGCTGGAGTTCAATAATGAGTCCGGCGGTTCTGTGGCAACCATTATGGATGCCTTTGTAAGAACTCAGCTGCCCTATGAGCAGTATGACGGTATTGAGGCAAGCGGCAAGGCTGAGCTTGATGGGACCCCACGTGAGGATGATTACTTTGAGGCTGTGCTGGTACAGGCCGGTGAAAAAATCTATATCAATGCCATTGTAAAACTTGCTGCCAGAAAGGGAATGACCCTTAAGGAAGCTGTTTCCCACATGGTGGATTTTGAAGTGGAGCTCATATATGAGGAATGCGGCCGCAGCCCATGGCATTACAACAAGGTCCGCATGGTTCTCTCAGCAGAGGAGCTTGCAAGGCTCGCTGGCACAGAATTGGTAAAGGATTAAGGAGGCAGAAAAATGTCAGAGTTAAATATTATTCCAGTGCCTACACGTATCCTTACCGAAAAGGATGATATTGTAGATACTATTGAGAAATATACAAAGGGCAATATTACTGAAAATGATATTGTATGTGTTGCCGAAAGTGTTGTAGCTATCACCCAGGGCCGCTATGTTCGTCCAGAGGATTTGAAGCTTACAAAGGTAGCAAAATTTTGCTGCAGGTTCATACCGGATTACGGCAGTCTGGCAAGTCCACATGGAATGCAGTCTTTGATGGATGTTGAGGGCAAGTGGCGTGTAGCCTTTGCACTTTTTGCCGGTTTCCTTGGGAAACTTGTGGGTAAGGGAGGACTTTTCTACAAGTGGGGCGGAGAGCAGACCGCACTTATTGACGATGTTACAGGCACAATGCCTCCATTTGACAAGTGCATCGTGTACGGACCTAAAAATCCAAATGAGGTGGCACGCAGGATAAGAGAGAGACTTGGATGCTTTGGTGCTATGGTATCTGACGTAAATGACCTTAAACGTTCCAGAGTAGTTGGTGTTACCGAAGGAGTTGACGGCGAGAAGGCTGGAAAGCTGCTTATCGACAATCCTTTTGGCAATGCATCCCAGAAGACACCTATATGTATAATTAAGAATTACAGACAGTACCAGGAGAGCTAATCCAGGCACAGTCCGGATTCGGGTATGGAAAGGCTGTTGTAATAGGCAGCCTTTTTTGTTTACATGAAGAAATTTGTCCGGAAATTAGTTTTAAGGAGAAAATTTGAATGAAGAAAAAGCATCAGAAGCCCCTGCCGGAGGGGAGACCGGATGGCAGGCAGAATGACGAAAAAAGGCCTGTGAGAATAAGGAAGTTCTTCCAAAAATATCCGGCTGGCTCGGTTCTTATAGAAACCGGAAATACGAAGGTTATATGTGCGGCAACCATTGAGGACAGAGTTCCGGCATTTTTAAGGGGACAGGGAGAGGGATGGCTGAAGGCGGAATATTCTCTGCTGCCCAGTGCCACCTCAGTAAGAACCCCAAGAGAATCTGTCCGTGGCAAGCAGTCAGGCAGAACCCACGAAATAGAACGTCTCATAGGAAGGGCTTTGAGGTCTGTTATGGATATGAAGGCTCTGGGAGAAAAAACTGTCATAATAGACTGCGATGTTATTCAGGCAGACGGAGGTACCAGGACCGCCTGCATTACAGGAGCATTTATTGCACTGGTTATGGCGCTGGCAGGAATATATGACCCCAGCAAGGATTTTCCTGTGAAGGATTTTATAGCGGCAATCAGCGTGGGCATCAATGAACAGGGGAATCCTATACTGGATTTGTGCTATGAAGAGGACTCCCAGGCAATAGTGGATATGAATGTGGTTCGCACTGGTGAGGGAGCCTACGTGGAAGTGCAGGGCACCGGCGAGGGCCGTCCCTTCACCAAGGATGAAATGACAAAAATGCTGGAGCTGGCTGAAAAGGGCACCGATGAACTTATTTCCTATCAGAAGGATGTTCTTGGCGGCGAGCTTGTATGGAAGGTAGGTCGGGAAATGTGAAGAAAATCGTAATTGCGACAAAGAATAAGGGAAAAATCAGAGAGATGAAGGATTCCTTCCGGGAGCTTCCAGTGGAGATTATGGCGCTGTCTGATTTTGGAGAGCTTCCGGATGCTGTTGAGGACGGACAGACTTTTAAGGAAAATGCCATGAAAAAGGCAAAGTTCTATATGGAGAAAACAGGCTGCGCATGTATGGCGGATGATTCCGGTCTGTGTGTGGATGCGCTGGATGGAGCGCCGGGAATTTATTCAGCACGTTTTTCTGGGGAGCATGCAAATGATGCAAAGAACAATGAGAAGCTGGTGGCGGAGCTTAGGGCAAAAGGACTGAAGGATTCTGCTGCAGCGTATCACTGTGCTCTGGTATTCGTTGATACCGATGGAAAAACTCTTGATACAGAGGGTATCTGTGAGGGCACAATCTGCACAGAAGCCAGGGGGAGCAACGGTTTTGGCTATGACCCGCATTTTTACATAAATGGAAAATCCATGGCAGAGCATACCCTGGAGGAGAAGAGTGCAATAAGCCACAGAGGCAGGGCTGTAAGGGCCATGGTAGCACTTCTTGGGGAATATCTTTGATACATATTCTAGCGTTAAATTGATTTACAATATGAGTTTTTTTCATGATAACACAGCTGTCTGTACGGGCAGCTGTGTTATTGTTTCATAAATAAATAATATAGATAAATTTTTCCGGTTCTCTGACGGAATTTAGCATAAAATTACAGTAAATTTTGAGATATTTTCATTGAAAATGATAATCACGGGTTATAATTTTTTATTGAAAACATTAGAATTGTGAATGATTCTGAGCTGTGAAAAAAGGTGAATGAGATTCGCTTTTAGTGGCTGAATGCTAGTGTTCAAGCAGGTTGAAAGCAATTTCAAAATATGATATTATGTTTCTGTAAATGTGTTTTTTTGTGTTTGTAATATGATTTATATTTTAGGAGGTTGTATTGCTTTGCGTACGATTGAAGTAGGGAAAATTACCGAAGAAGTAGCGCAGATGTGTAAAGAGGCAGCTTATTACCTGCCTAACGACGTCTATGAGGCGCTGAAGAAGGGAAGAGAGACTGAGCAGTCTCCAGTTGGCCGTGACGTTTTGGATCAGATTATCCGCAATGCGGAAATCGCCAAGGCTGAGGATCGTCCTATCTGCCAGGATACTGGTATGACAATTGTATTTGTTGAGGTTGGACAGGATCTTCACATTGTAGGCGGCAGCCTTGAGGATGCCATCAACGCAGGTGTTGCAAAGGGATATACCGAGGGTTATCTCCGTAAGTCTGTAGTTGAAGAGCCTCTCTTTAACCGTAAGAACACTCAGAACAATACTCCGGCTGTTATCTACACCAAGATGGTAGAGGGCGACCAGCTTAAGATTGAGCTTGAGCCTAAGGGATTCGGCAGCGAGAACAAGTCCGGCATCAAGATGCTGGTTCCTGCTGACGGCGTTGAGGGTGTTAAGAAGGCTGTTATGGACATCATTCTCCATGCAAGCATGAACCCCTGCCCACCTATGGTTGTAGGTGTAGGTATCGGTGGAACTATGGACCGTGCAGCAGTTCTTTCCAAGAAGGCATTGCTCCGTCCTACCAACGTACGCAACGCTCATCCTGAGTATGCTAAGCTTGAAGAAGACCTTCTTGAGCTCATCAACAAGACAGGCATTGGACCACAGCTTGGCGGTACCACTTCTGCACTTGCTGTAAACATTGAATGGGGCCCGACCCATATTGCAGGCCTTCCGGTTGCTGTCACCATCTGCTGCCATGCAACCCGCCATTCTTCACGTGTATTGTAATAAGAGGAGGTACTATCAATAATGGCAGAGAAAATACGTATTACAACACCTTTGACTGAAGAAGATTCCAGAAAGCTTCGTGCTGGACAGAGTGTTCTTATCAGCGGCACTATCATTGCAGCACGTGATGCTGCGCATAAAGCTATGACTGAGGCCCTTGCACGTGGCGAAGAGCTTCCTGTTGATTGGCACAATCAGATTGTTTATTATCTTGGACCTACACCTGCAAAGCCGGGCAATCCTATCGGCTCCTGCGGTCCTACTACTTCCGGACGTATGGATGCATACACTCCTACCATGCTGGATCAGGGCATCAAGGGCATGATCGGCAAAGGCTCCCGTGCTCCTGAGGTAATTGAGTCCATGAAGAAGAACGGTGTTACTTATTTTGCGGCTGTTGGCGGTGCTGCAGCACTTATCTCCAAGTCCGTAAAGGCATATGAAGTTCTCGCTTATCCGGAGCTGGGCCCGGAGGCTGTAGCTAAGCTTACAGTTGAGGATTTCCCTGCTATCGTAGTAATCGATTCTGAAGGCAATAACTTCTACGAAATGGGACAGGCTCCTTATCGTAAGTTATAATACTTTCCGAAAAAATCATTCGTTCGGAAAGAATAGGCAAGAAATCATAGGAGGTTTAGAATGATTAACACATCTTTTTATCTTCGTCGCCTGCATTCGCTCTGTGGACTTGTACTTCTGGGCGCAGTATTAGTTGAGCACATTGCGACGAACGCAGCAGCTCTCGGTGGTCCGGCTGTATTCAATGGAGCACTGGAAATGATGGAGCTTATCCCGAAACCGGTATTCCTCACAATCGAGGTTGTGGTTTATGCAGTTCCTATTCTGTTCCATGCTATCTATGGTGTATACATTGCACTGCAGGCTAACAACAACCAGGGTGGCTATGGCTATGCACGTAACTGGAAGTTCACTCTCCAGAGATGGTCTGCATGGTATCTGGTAGTATTCCTCATCTGGCATGTTGGTTATCTCCGTATCTTCACAAAGGGAATCCAGGGTATTCCCATTTCCTATGAGCTGGTACAGACCTATGTATCCAATCCGATTGTATTCGTACTTTATATTTTGGGTATGCTTGCAGCAAACTTCCACTTTGCAAATGGTATCACTACCTTCTGCATGACCTGGGGTATCGCAAAGGGCCCACGTGCTCAGTGTGTCGTTGATAAGCTTGCTATGCTTATTTTCGTTGCATTGTCGCTGGTAGTATTTGCTTTCATGGGCAACTACCTCATCTAATCTGAATTTTAAAGTAAGGAGAGAACCTACGTGGCTAAAGATAACGCTAAGAAAAGAATAATAATTGTAGGCGGCGGTCTGTCCGGTCTTATGGCAACCCTCAAGGTTATTGAGAAGGGCGGCGAGGTCGACCTGTTCTCATATTGTCCTGTTAAGCGTTCCCATTCCCTGTGCGCACAGGGCGGTATCAATGCATGCATGGATACTAAGGGCGAGCATGACAGCATTTATGAGCATTTTGATGATACTGTATATGGTGGTGACTTCCTGGCAGATCAGATTGCTGTAAGAGGCATGGTTGAGGCTGCACCGAAGCTCATTAAGATGTTCGACCGTATGGGCGTACCTTTCACCCGTACTAAGGAAGGTGTTCTTGACCTTCGTAACTTCGGCGGACAGAAGAACAAGCGTACCTGCTTCGCTGGCTCCACTACTGGACAGCAGCTTCTCTACGCTCTCGATGAGCAGGTTCGTAAATGGGAAGTTCAGGGCAGCGTAACCAAGTACGAGTTCTGGGAGTTCGTAAAGATTATAAAGAACAAGCAGGGCATCTGCCGTGGTATCGTTGCACAGAGCATGAACTCCATGGAGATTCGTGCATTCCGTGCTGACACTGTAATCCTTGCTACCGGCGGTCCTGGTATGGTATATGGCCGCTGCACAGCATCCACTATTTGTAATGGTTCCGCTGTATCTGCTGTATATCAGCAGGGCGCAGAAATCGGTAATCCTGAGTTCATTCAGATTCATCCGACCGCTGTTCCTGGTACTGATAAGAACCGTCTTATGTCCGAGGCTTGCCGTGGTGAGGGCGGACGTGTATGGGTATGGCGTGAGAATCCTGAAACTCATGAGAAAGAGCGCTGGTACTTCCTTGAGGATATGTATCCTGCATACGGAAACCTCGTTCCTCGTGACGTTGCATCCCGTGCAATCTACAAGGTTTGCGTACACATGAACCTTGGTATGCATAATCCTAACCGTGTATATCTTGACCTTTCCCACATCGATGGAGACTATCTCCTTCGCAAGCTGGGCGGCATTCTTGAGATGTACACTGACTTCGTTGGTAAGGATCCTCGTGAAGTTCCAATGGAGATTTTCCCATCCATCCATTACTCCATGGGCGGTATCTGGGTAGACCGTGAGCACTTCACCAACATCCCTGGCCTTATGGCATCCGGCGAGTGCGATTACCAGTACCACGGTGCAAACCGTCTCGGTGCAAACTCCCTGCTTTCCGCTACTTACTCTGGAACCATTTCCGGTCCTGAGGCTATGAAGTGGGCAAACAGCGGCAAGAACGGCGATGCTCTTACCGATGCAGAATTGGAAGCAGCTCGTCAGGAAGTTGTTGATGAGTTCGAGCAGATCGTTAAGATGGACGGTCCTGAGAACGCACATCAGCTCCACCATGAGATGGGCGACATCATGTACAAGTATGTATCCATTGAGCGTGATAACGACGGCCTTGCACAGTGCCTCGTTGAGCTTAAGGATATCCTCCGCCGTTGGAACAACATCGGTGTAACTGACCATGGCCACTGGGCAAACCAGGAAGCTATGTTTGTACGTCAGCTCCGCAACATGATTATTTATGCAATGGCTATCACCAAGGCTGCAAATGGTCGTGACGAGAGCCGTGGCGCACATGCAAAGATCGTTCTTAAGAAAGAGTATGATGCAATGACAGCTGAGCAGAAGCAGGCTCTCGTTGGTGTTGACAACATTACCTTCGCTGAGGATGGTCGTGCACATGACGAGAATGATGATCTTGTATTCTACAAGCGCGATGATGCAAAGTTCATGAAGACGACTATTGTTACCTTCAACAAGGAAACAGAGGAGCCGGAGCTCTCTTATCGTGAATTCGAGCACTCCCTTATCAAGCCTCGTCTTCGTAACTACGCCGTAGCTAAGAAAGAGTAATAGGGAGGATATACCAAAATGGCAGAACAGAAAACAGTTAAGTTGATAATTGAGCGCCAGGACGGCCCGGATCAGAAGCCTTATACTCAGGAATTCGAGATCCCTTACCGCCCTGCACTGAATATTGTAGCAGCTCTCATGGAAATCCAGAAGAACCCTGTTACTACCGATGGAAAGCGTGTTGCTCCTGTTGTTTGGGAATGCAACTGCCTCGAGAAGGTATGCGGCGCATGCATGATGGTTATTAACGGCCGTGCACGCCAGGCTTGCTGCTCCCTTATTGATGAGCTTCAGCAGCCTATCCACATTAAGCCAGCTCGTACTTTCCCTGTAATCCGTGACCTCCTCATCGACCGTTCCGTTATGTTTGAGAGCCTTAAGCGCGTTCAGGCATGGGTTGATGTTGATGGTTCCTGGGAAGTTAAGGATGCTCCTATCCAGAATCCGTACACTGCAGCTACTGCATATGAGATTTCTCACTGCATGACCTGCGGCTGCTGTCTGGAGGCTTGCCCGAACGTTGGACCTCAGTCCGACTTCATCGGCGCATCCCCAAGCGTACAGGCTTATCTCTTCAACCTTCATCCCCTCGGAAAGTTCGACAAGGAGAAGCGTCTTAACGCACTCATGGCTAAGGGCGGCATCACCAGCTGCGGTAACAGCCAGAACTGCGTAGAGGTTTGCCCGAAGAGCATTAAGCTGACCACTTACCTGGCACAGCTGAACCGTGACGTAAACAAGCAGGCTTTGAAGAATATCTTCAATCACTGATTAGCGTACAATTTAAAGGACCGTCATCTTTTAGGATGGCGGTTCTTTTTTTGCAGGAAAAAAGATATAAATGACGAATTAAACAAGTTGAAACTTTAATAATGGAGGATGTGTAATGAATAACAGAGCACAGCAATTTTACAAAATAAATAGCGGCCTAAAAAAATCTTATCATCAGCTGGTTCGTGAGGGGAAGGATACCCCGGAGAAGGTAGCTGTATTCAAGGAGATAAATGCAAATATTGTCACCTACTTTGCCCATAATGGCATGATAAGCCATGAGTGGGCTGAGGCTTTGGGACATCATCATTAAATGGTATTAGGAGGATTACAATGAGCAAGATAGAGAAGCTTGAGGGCTATCTGAAGGAGCATGACTTTACATTTTATTCTCATGAGACTGATGGGGGAACTTTCCTGGTTCGTCCGCAGATGGTAAAGGATAAGCCAATGCAGCTTATTATTACCATTAACAGTAATGAGACAGCTGTTGATTTGGAAATTTTCGATGCAGCGCAGGTAAAGGCTGATGAGGCGTTGTATCAGCTCCTTAATAAGCTGAATGCTACTTACAGATATGTTAAATTTGTTGAGGGCGAGGGAAAAATCACAGCGGTTTACTCCTTTGATCTTCAGGGTGAATTTAATGACTGCCAGTGCAATTACATAATGGAAAACATGGTAAATCTGCTGAGAACTGTGGAAGAAGTAATGCCTGAGTTCGAGAAGCTTTAATACAGAGAATTTGGAGGAAATTCAAGTATGCAGGTTAATGAAGTACTTCATGGCTTTAAGCTCTTTAGGAAAAGACATATTGAAGAGGTTGAGTCAGAGGCCTATGAGTTTGAGCACGAAAAAAGTGGTGCAAGGATGCTGTTTCTGGCTAATCAGGATGACAACAAGGTATTCTCTATAGCCTTCCGCACTCCGCCGAAGGATGACACCGGTGTTGCCCACATTGTAGAGCATTCTACTCTTTGCGGATCAAGAAAATTCCCTTTAAAGGAGCCATTTGTTGAGCTGGTTAAAGGTTCATTGAACACCTTTTTGAATGCAATGACCTATCCGGATAAAACCGTATATCCAGTTGCCAGCCGCAACGACAAGGATTTTAGAAATCTTATGGATGTTTATCTGGATGCGGTATTTTATCCAGAAATGCGCAATCGTAAGGAAATCCTCATGCAGGAGGGCTGGCATTATGAAATAGACTCTCCAGAGGCTCCACTGCGCTACAGCGGCGTGGTTTACAACGAGATGAAGGGTGCGCTGTCCTCTCCGGATGATATCCTTCAGGAGGAAACCTCAAAGGCACTTTATCCGGATACCACCTACAGCAAGGAATCCGGCGGCAACCCAGAGGCTATTCCATCCCTTACACAGGAAATGTTCCTGGACTTCCATGGTAAATACTATCATCCGTCCAACAGCTATATTTATCTTTATGGCGATATGGACATGGATTCCACCTTGGAATTTTTGGATTCAGAATATCTTTCAAATTTTGACCGCATTGAAGTGAATTCTGCCATTGGCATACAGAAGCCCTATAATGGCTTGAAAAAATTTGAAAAAGAATATCCTGTTGGAGCTGAGGAAAGCACCAATGAAAAAACATTCCTGAGCTTTAACACTATTATTGAGGAGCCAAAGAACAAGCTTTTGGCTGCTGCTGTTGGAATTTTGAACAATGCCCTGTTTAACTCACAGGCAGCGCCCCTCCGCAAGGCCCTCATGGATGCCGGTATAGGAAAGGACGTTTCTGCATATCTGGAAAATGCTTTGATGCAGCCATTCTACAGCATTACTGTAAATGGTTCCGAGCCTGAAAAGGCGGAGCTTTTCCTTAATGTTCTTCAGGAGAATATCAAAAAACTTCTTGATGAGGGTATAGATAGAACTCTGCTTGAGGCGGCAATCAACAGCACAGAATTCAAAATCCGTGAGGCGGATTTTGGTTCCTATCCAAAGGGACTTATATACAATCTTAATTCCCTGACCCACTGGATTTATGACGGAGATCCTCTGGAGCCGCTCTATTATGAAGACCTTTTGAAGCAGCTCCGTGAAGGTCTGGACAACGGTATGTATGAGAAAATCCTCAAGGAGCACATACTGGAAAATCCACATCAGGTGCTTATGGTGCTGAAGCCCAGCACAACAATGGCTGCAGAAAGAGAAGCTGCCCTTGAGAAAAAGCTGGCGGAAAAGAAGGTATCCCTTACTGATGAGGACATTCAGAACATCATCAGCGAGACAGCAGCTCTCAAGGAGCGCCAGCAGAGTCCGGAGACTCCAGAAGCATTGGCATCAATCCCCATACTTTCACTGGAGGATATTCGTAAGGAAGCTGATGAACTGCCACTGGAGGAAAGGGAATTAAACGGAGCAAAGGTACTTTTTTCCGACCTTCCAACTAATGGAATTGCATACATAAAGCTTTTCTTTGATGCGAAGGTTATCCCACAGAAGCTGCTTCCGTATGCATTCCTGCTGGTGGATATGCTGGGACAGCTTGATACGAAAAAGCACAGCTATGTAGATTTGACCAAGCGTGTAGATCTCTACACCGGAGGACTTTCCACAGATCTTCTGACATATTGCAACGACAAGAATCATGAAGAGTACGCTCCTAAATTCACCCTGGAAGGAAAGGCTCTTGCCTCACGTATGCCTGAACTTATCGGCATCATGGAAGAAATCCTTACAGGCACAGTATTCACTAATAAAAAACGTGTTAAGGAAGTTCTGCTTCAGCTTAGAAGCAACGAGGAAATGGATATCCTCAGAGCGCCGAACCGCTATCTGGCAGCCAGAATGGCATCCTACGTTTCAAAGAATGGATTGTATGATGAGTATGGCGAGCTGACATATTATTGGTTCGTTCGTGAACTGGCGGATATGGACTTTGATGAGGCATATGAAAAAATTTGTACAGCCTTTGAAGAGCTTCTTCCTAAAATGGCAAACCGCAAAAATCTAGTAATATCCGTTGGTATTCGTGAAAAATACTACGGAGACTTTGAAAAAGTGGCAGCAGGTCTTATAGAAGTACTGCCAAATGAGGATATTCCAGCTGAGGAGTATAATCTGGTTCCAACAGCCAAAAACGAAGGTCTTATGACCTCCAGCCAGGTTCAGTACGTGGGCAAGGGTGCCAACTTTAGAAGTCTGGGCTACAGCTACAGTGGCAGCATGAAGGTTTTGGAGACAATTCTCCGCTATGATTATTTTTGGACCAAAATCCGCGTACAGGGCGGTGCTTATGGAGCGCTTACTGTATTTGGCAGATCAGGAAACATGCTGTTTGCATCCTACAGGGATCCCAATTTGAAGGAAACCCTGGATGTATTAAACGGCACAGGAGAATTTATCAGAAACTTTGATGCATCAGACCGAGAAATGGAAAAATATATTATCGGTACATTCAGCAATGTGGATATGCCGCTGACACCAAGAATTAAGGCGAAATTTGCAGCGGACTTCTGGTTCGGAGGAATCACCTATGCTGACCGCCAGAAGGTCAGGGATGAAGTGCTTTCCACACGCCAGCAGGACATCAGAAACTTAGCTGACTGTATAGATGAATGCATGAATGCAGATAATATATGTGTATTTGGCGGAGAAACCAAGCTGAAGGAAAATGAAGAGTGCTTTAAGACACTTGTAAAGGTAGTAGAGTAAGTGCTTTATTGACTTTCATCGGAGTACATGACATAATTATCCGTGAAGAATAATGTCACAAAAGGACGTTTTAGTTCCTTAAGAGATGAGCTTTAGGAGGCAAATCACGTGAAGGATGTAATTTTTCAGGGCGCAGGAGTAGCAATTATCACACCGTTTACTGAGGACGGAGTAAACTACGAAGAGCTGGGCCGTATTATTGAAGATCAGATTGCTGGAGGCACCGATTCCATCGTTATTACTGGAACCACCGGTGAGTCCGCTACAATGACAGATGAGGAGCACAAGGAAGCTATCCGCTACACCGTTGAGAAGGTAAACGGCCGTATTCCGGTTGTTGCTGGAACAGGCTCCAATGAGACAGCATATGCTGTACAGCTTTCCCAGTACGCTGAAAAGGTTGGTGCTGACGGACTGCTGCTGGTAACACCTTACTACAATAAGTGTACCCAGAAGGGTCTCATCAAGCATTTCACAACCATTGCTGATGCTGTAAACATTCCTGTTATTCTTTACAACGTTCCTTCCAGAACAGGCGTAAAGATTCAGGTTGATACCTTTGCTGAGCTTGCAAAGCATCCACGCATTGTGGGTGTCAAGGAGGCAAGCGGAGATTTGTCCTCCATCATCCGTATCCGTCAGGCATGCGGTGATGATCTGGCTATTTACTCAGGAAATGACGATCAGATTGTTCCTATTCTTTCCATCGGCGGAAAGGGCGTTATCTCCGTACTTTCCAATGTGGCTCCGAAGCAGGCTCACGATATCTGTCAGCTTTATTTTGATGGCAAGGTAAAGGAAGCTGCTGAGCTTCAGATTGAGTACATGGATCTGATTTCTGAGCTGTTCTCCGAGGTTAATCCGATTCCGGTAAAGGCTGCTATGAGACTTGAGGGATATGATGCAGGTCCGCTGCGTCTTCCTCTGACTGAAATCGAGCCTGAGCATCTGGAAAACCTCAAGAAGGCTATGAAGAGACATAATCTCATTAAATGAGCTTGATTGAATAGGAGAGAATGTTTTTATGAAAAAAATAATTACCCTTTTGGCACTGACATGCATGTTTGTTTTAGGCGTACAGACCGCCTTTGCAGCAGATAAGACCGTTGTTGTTGATGCTGAAAAATTTGTACAGACAAACAGCCTGTCAATCGGACTGCCAATGTATTCCCCTAAGTCTGACGAGGGAGAGCCTACAAGCGATGAGTTCGTTCAGCTTATGGGCAAGGCAAGCAGCGTTGTAAAGAACCACAAGGTTTACACTTACAGAGAGCTTGGCCAGGCAATCAACAAGGATCATCAGGTAAATATCTTCACCCTTGAGCGCAAGCAGGCAACCAAGGTATTCAAGGATTATGTTGATAAGTACACCGATGGCTATGTTGTATGCACCGTTGCAAATGATCTGAATGTTGTATTCTTCTTTGATGTATACAAATCCGGAACCAATGAGCTTCTCTATACCTATGAAGTTACTATGGGCCGTCATTTCGGCCGTGGCACTGAATGCTTCCTTGAGGCAAGCAAGGCGTTCTTCACAGCATATGAGAAGGATTTGAAGTCTCAGGCAACAAAGCTTGAAAAGGATAAGGAAAAAGCAGCGAAGGATCAGGAAAAAGCTGCAAAGAAAAAAGGATAACAAAAATGAGAGGCTGCTGCATATAAATTTGCAACAGCCTCTCATTGTGTCCAAAATCAGTTTAATGGGCAAGATAAATCGGCTTTATTTTCGCATCTTCAGCGGTTTCTTTTGTTATGACTCCGGTGCGTACCATGGAGTCCAGAACAATAATCTGCCTCTTTTTTGACATCATAAAATCAACATATGGGGAGTAGAGTGATGGGGCATTTGGCAGTCCGGCAATCATTGCTGACTCCGGAAGTATCAGCTTGGAAGGCTCCTTTCCAAAGTAGCCTATTGAGGCCTGGCGGATGCCATAGTAATTTGAGCCAAAGTATATGGTGTTCAAGTAAAGCTCAAGAATTTCATCCTTGCTGTATCTGGCTTCCATATCCAGAGCCAGCAGCAGTTCTTCGGCTTTTCTGTCGAAGGTCTGGTCCTGGGTTAGAAACAGGTTTTTCACAAGCTGCTGGGTTATGGTGCTGGCACCTTCTTCAATTCTTCCATATTGGAGATTTACAAGAGAAGCTCTGGCAATGCCTTCGATATCAAATCCGTGATGTGAGTAAAACCGGTTGTCTTCAACGGCGACAATTGCCTGTTTCAGATTATCCGGAATCTTGTCGATGGTAACATAATCCTTTTTGGAAACGACCTCGGCTACCCTGCGGTCCACGGAATCCTTGAGAAAAATAAATCGCCCCACCCGGTCAAGGGTGGAATCACCGGAGGATTTTTCCTCTGAAGAATTTTCCGGCTTGGCAGAGGATGAGGTTCCGGCCTTGCTTTCCCCACGAAGGTCACTGACCGTGGCCTTGATATTGCTTATTGTCTGGGGGTCCAATATTCTAATGCCTCCAGAAAAGAAAAAGGCAATAAAAAATAAAACAATCAATAAAAAGAAAAAACGTATTAATTTCATTAATGGGATACACTCCTTGTTCGTGACAAATACCAATAATATTATTATAACATTGGAACATCTGTTTTAAAAGAAAAAATATGAATAAGTGTTGCAAATTTATACAACACGGATGTATAATTATTAACAGCTCTTTAATGAGGAGGAAAAGTAATGAGTACTTTGAAGAAAATTAGTATTATAGGCGCCACCGGATATGCAGGGGCGGAGCTTCTCCGCATTCTGCACAACCATCCAGAGGTACAGGTGATGCATCTCACCTCTGAAAGCCATACTGGTGAAGCAATATCAGATATTTACCCTCATCTGCGAGGAATTTATGACCAGAAACTTATCAGCATGAAGGATATTGATGCCATATCAAAGGATAGTGACTTCGTATTCATCTGCCTGCCCCACGGACATGCCATGGAAGTTGGAAAGGCTCTCGAGGGAACTGGAGTAAGAATCATAGACCTTGGTGCTGACTACCGTTTCAGCGATACTGATGTTTATGAAGCATGGTATCACGTAACCCATACCCATAAGGATGCCGCAAGGGTTTACGGCCTTGCCGAGCTTTATAGGGATGATATAAAGGATGCTTCCATTATAGGAAATGCTGGCTGTTTTACCACCTGCAGCATTTTGGCACTGGCTCCTTTGGCAAAGAACAATCTCATTGATATGGATTCCATTGTTGTGGATGCAAAGTCCGGTGTTTCCGGCGCTGGCCGTTCTCCAAAGCCCGGCAATCATTTTCCGGAGCTTTACGACAGCTTCAAGGCTTACAATGTGGCAAAACATCGCCACACTCCGGAAATCGAGCAGGCTATGGCAGACCTTTCCGGTGAAAAATGCATTCTGAACTTTACCCCTCATTTGGTTCCAATGTCCAGAGGCATTCTTGCCACATCCTACGCAAAGCTGAAGCCAGGAGTTACACCGGAGGCTGTGGATGCTGCATACCATGAGCTTTATGACAATGAGTATTTCGTAAGACTTCTTGGTAGAGGCGGATACCCAGCCACCAAGGCGGTTCGTGGATCCAACTTCTGCGACATTGCATGGCATGTGGATGAGCGCACCGGCAGAGTAATCGTGCTTTCTGCAATTGACAATCTGGTAAAGGGTGCAGCAGGACAGGCTGTACAGAACTTTAATATTGCATGCGGATTTGATGAAAAAACAGGTCTGGATGTAGTTCCAATGTATCCTTAATAGGGTTATACTAGATATGCTGATTAATTTTTAAGCTAACATGTTCAGGAGGAATATCAAATGTCAAATATGTTCAGTGAAGAAGCTATTAAGGCGGGCGTAACATTTCCCCAGGGCTTTAAGGCTGCAGGCGTAAAGGCCGGCATCAAGAAGAGCGGAAATTTGGATCTTGCCCTTATTTATACTGATAAGGAAGCAGCAGTTGCTGGTACCTTTACCCAGAATGCTGTTGCTGCAGCTCCGGTTTATGTTTCCAAGAAGGTTGTTGCTGGCGGAAAGGCACATGCAATCGTTGCAAATGCTGGCTGCGCAAATGCATGCACCGGCGACCAGGGAATGAAGGATGCAGAGAGCACTGTAGCTATGACCGCTGAGGCTCTGGGCTGCAATGCTTCCGAGGTTTTGGTTGCATCCACCGGTGTTATCGGCGTAACTCTTCCAATGGATAAAATTGCTGCAGGTGTAAAGGCTGCTGCTGCTGAGCTTTCTGAGGACGGAAGCGTAAATGCAGGAAATGCAATCATCACCACCGATACCTATTCCAAGGCTGGTTCCTATGAGGTGGAGATTGGCGGAAAGGCTGTACGTTTTGGCTTCATCGCAAAGGGATCCGGAATGATTCAGCCAAACATGGCTACCATGCTCTGCTTCATTACTACTGATGCTGCAATTGACCAGAAGCTTCTCCAGAAGGCACTTTCCGGTGTTGTTGAGCAGAGCTTCAACATGATTTCCATCGATGGAGACATGAGCACCAACGATATGGCTGTTGTACTGGCAAACGGCGCTGCAGGCAATGCTGTAATTGATGCTGAAAATGAGGATTACGACAAATTTGCTGCAGCTCTCAGGGAAATCTGCCAGGAGCTGGCAAAAAAGATTGCTTCCGACGGTGAAGGCGCAACAAAGTTCCTTACTGTCAATGTAACTGGAACCAAGTCCTTCGAGGATGCAAAGACCATTGCTATGAGCGTTGCAAAATCTCCGCTGGTTAAGACCGCGTTCTTCGGTGAGGATCCGAACTGGGGCCGTGTAATCTGTGCTGTTGGATACGCAGGTGTTCCAATGAATCCTGACAACACTGTTGTTAAGTTCGGCGGTATTCCGGTATATGCAAATGGCGTTGGCGCTGAATTTGATGAGTCAGCTCTCAGAGATGTAATGGCTGAGCACGACATTGTAATCGATATTGAGATGGGCATGGGAGAGGAAAGTGCAACCGTATGGACCTGTGACTTCTCCTATGAATATGTGAAGATTAACGGTGAGTATCACACCTGATAAATGGGAGGTATCGGCATGTCAGAGAACATCAATCTGGCCCAGGCCACAGAAACAGCGGCCATACTTACCGATGCACTGCCCTTTATACAGGAATTTTTCGGTAAGACAATTGTTATAAAATACGGCGGAAATGCCATGATTAATGAGGACCTGAAGGAAAAGGTCATGACGGATATAGCCCTTATGAAATATGTGGGAATCCGTCCGGTTATTATACATGGCGGCGGTCCGGACATTACCGGATTTTTGAAAAAAGTAGGCAAGAAGTCAGAATTTGTAAGCGGACTGAGAGTTACAGATGCTGAAACCGTTGAAATCGCAGAAATGGTTCTTGACGGCAAGGTTAATTCTGACATCGTCAGCCTTCTGGGCGGAAAGGGCGTACAGGCTGTAGGTCTTTCCGGCAAGGATGCTGGCATGATTAAGGCAAAGAAAAAGCTTGCTACAGTATATGAGGATGGACAGACCAGCAAGGTGGATATCGGCTATGTTGGCGAGGTTGATGAGATTGACACAAGCCTATTGAACGACCTGTTGGACGGCGGATACGTTCCAGTTGTTGCACCTATTGGTGCTGGCAGGGACGGGGAAAGCTACAATATCAATGCAGATTATGTTGCAGCTGAAATCGCCGGAGCACTGGAGGCTGAAAAGCTTCTTCTCCTTACTGATATTGAGGGTATCTACAAGGATTATGAGGACAAGAGCACCTTTATTTCCACACTGCACCAGCAGGAGGCTAAGGAATACATTAAGTCCGGAATCATTTCCGGCGGCATGATTCCGAAGGTTGAGGCATGCCTTTGCGCTTTGGACAGAGGCGCAGGCAAGACCCATATAATTGACGGACGTCTTCCTCATTCCATTATTTTGGAGATATTCACCTCAGCCGGAATAGGAACACAGGTTGTACGCTGATTCTCCAACAGGAGCAGCATTTCCAAAGAAATAGGAGGAGAATCCATGAGAGAGACTGATGAACAGATTTACGCCAAAGATGAACAGGATTATATGCCGGTGTTCGCACGCTACAAAATCGTTTTAGACCATGGCGATGGCGTATATGTATATGATACACAGGGAAAGAAATACCTGGATTACCTTGGGGGCATTGCGGTAAATGTACTGGGACATGCTCATCCTGCACTGGTTAAGGCTGTTGCTGAACAGGCTGGAAAGATGATTCATTGCTCCAATCTTTATTACACCCAGGTTCAGGCGGATGCCGCAGAAAAACTTGTAAAGCTTAGCGGCCTTGGCAAGGTATTTTTCGGAAATTCCGGAGCAGAGGCAAATGAGGGCGCAATAAAGCTTGCAAGAAAGTATGCCCATAACATTGACCCTGAAAAATCCCAGATTATTTCAGCAAACATGAGCTTCCATGGCAGAACAATTGCCACTCTTACAGCAACAGGTCAGCCACATTATCACGAGGGCTTCGGTCCTCTGCCTGAGGGCTTTGACTATGTTGACTACAATGACATCGAAGCTCTTGAGAGCATGATGAGCGAGAAAACCGCTGCAGTAATGCTGGAAACAATTCAGGGAGAGGGCGGCGTACATGTACCGGACAAGGAGTACTTCCAGAAGGTACGTGCTCTCTGCGACAAGTACGATGCACTGCTTATTCTGGATGAGATTCAGTGCGGCATGGGAAGAACAGGCAAGTTCTTTGCATATGAGCAGTACGGAATTAAGCCGGATATTGTAACCCTTGCAAAGGGACTGGCTGGCGGCGTTCCAATTGGAGCATTCATTGCCAGCGACAAGGTTTCCTCAGCATTTAAGGCTGGCGACCACGGCTCCACCTTTGGCGGCAATCCTCTGGCATGTGCTGGAGCAAATGTTGTTCTTGATACCATCGTCAACGATGGACTTTTGCAGCATGTTGAAGAGGTGGGGGCATATCTCAGGAAGGGTCTGGAGGAGCTTAAGGAGGCGTATCCTTCCCTCATTACTGAGGTTCGTGGCATGGGACTTATTCAGGGTATGCAGCTCACCAAGCCCGGCAGGGATATTGTAAACAGATGCCTGGACTACGGTCTGATAATCAACTGCACTGTAGGCACTGTACTGCGTTTTGTTCCGCCTCTCATCATTGAGAAGCAGCATGTGGACGAACTCATCAGCGTGCTGAAAAAAGTATTGCCTGAGTTCGCTGACTAAAAAGATATATGTACACTCTTTAGCCCGTTTATTACAGTTATGAATACAATGTGACATTGCTTTTCACTGTTTTTAAAATGTAGTATAATGAGCCTTGGTAGTGTACATAAGATTACATTCGGAGGTTATGAAATGTTAAAGGGTAGAGATATGCTGTCCATCCACGACCTTTCTGTGGATGAGGTACAGGAGATTCTGAGGCTTGCCCAGGAGCTTAAAGCAAAGCAGAAGGCTGGCATAGAACATCACATTCTCAAGGGAAAGACCTTGGGAATGATATTTGAAAAATCTTCCACAAGGACCAGAGTGTCCTTTGAGACAGGCATGTATCAGCTGGGAGGACAGGCACTGTTCCTTTCAAACCGTGACCTCCAGCTTGGACGTGGCGAGCCTATAAAGGACACCGCCCGTGTGCTTTCCAGATATTTGGACGGCATTATGATTCGTACATATGGCCATGACAGAGTTGAGGAACTGGCAAAATATGCAGATATACCTGTTATAAATGCATTGACTGACCTCCTGCATCCCTGCCAGGTTCTCACCGATTTGCTCACTATCATCGAGCATAAGGGCAAGGACCTGAAGGGTCTGAAGATGGCATATGTTGGTGATGGCAATAACATGACCAACTCATACATGTATGGCTGTGCAAAAGCCGGAATGGTTTTCACAGCAGCAACCCCCAAGGGCTACGAGCCTGACCCGGAGGTAACTAAAAATGCAATTGAGGATGCAAAGGAAACTGGAGCATCCATCACCCTTATGAACGACCCGGTTGAGGCTGTAAAGGGTGCGGATATTGTTGTTACCGATACCTGGGCAAGCATGGGACAGGAAGCTGAGCACGATGAGCGCAAAAAGATTTTCCAGTCCTATCAGGTAAATAAGGAGCTTTTGGCACATGCTGACAAGCGTGTTATTGTAATGCACTGTCTGCCAGCGTACAGAGGCGAGGAAATCACCGAGGAAGTATTGGAAGCAAATGCTTCAGTAATCTTCGATGAGGCTGAAAACCGTCTCCATACCCAGAAGGCTATTATGGCCCTCACAATGGCTGACTAAATAAGATTTTTAATCATAAGGAGTTGTAAATATTATGGCAGAATTCAAGAAAGTTGTATTGGCATATTCCGGTGGTCTGGATACTTCCGTTATTATTCCCTGGCTGAAGGAAAACTACGGCGGATGCGAAGTTATTGCTTGCTGTGCAGATATTGGACAGGGCGATGACATGCAGGCTATCCATGACAAGGCTCTCCGTTCCGGTGCATCCAAGTGCTACATCATGGATCTTACTCAGGAATTCCTTGAGGAGTATGTATGGCCTACATTGAAGGCTGGCGCTGTATATGAGGGCAAGTACCTTCTGGGCACTTCCTTTGCACGTCCTCTCATTGCAAAGCATCTTGTTGATGTTGCAAAGAAGGAAGGCGCTGATGCAATTGCTCACGGTGCTACCGGCAAGGGCAACGATCAGGTTCGTTTTGAGCTGACTGTCAAGGCACTGGCTCCTAACATGGCAATCATTGCTCCATGGCGTGAGTGGGATCTCCTTTCCCGTACACAGGAAATTGAGTATGCAAAGGCACACAACATCGAGATTCCTACCGACAACAAGAAGTATTCCATGGACAAGAACATCTGGCATCTTTCCCATGAGGGTTCCGACCTTGAGGATCCTTGGAATGAGCCTCACAACGAGATGATGCTTGTATCTCAGGCTCCTGAGAACGCAAAGGACGAGGCTGAGTATGTAACTGTTGACTTCGAGGCTGGCGTACCTGTAGCTGTTAATGGCGAGAAAATGGGCGCTGTTGAGCTTCTCACCGCTCTGAATGACATTGGAGCACGCAACGGTGTAGGTATTGTTGATATCTGCGAGAACCGTCTGGTAGGCATGAAGTCCCGTGGTGTATACGAGAACCCCGGCGGAGCAATCCTCTACTATGCACATCGTGAGCTTGAGTATCTCTGCCTTGACCGTGCTACTTTCCACTACAAGGAAGGCGTTGCAATCCGCTTTGGCGAGCTCGTGTATGATGGAATGTGGTTCTGCCAGCTCCGTGAGGCTCTCTCCGCATTCGTTGACAGCACTCAGGCTACCGTTACTGGTACCGTTAAGCTGAAGCTCTACAAGGGCAACATCATGAGCGCTGGTGCAAAATCTCCTTATTCCCTGTACAATCAGGAATTTGTAACCTTCGAGGAGGATCACGTATACAACCAGGCTGATGCAGAAGGCTTCATCAACCTCTTTGGTCTGCCTCTTAAGGTTCGTGCCCTCATGCAGGAAAAGGCAGGTAAATAATGGCCGAGCAGCTTTGGGGCGGTCGTTTTACCAAGACCACAGATCAGATGATAAACGAGTTTCAGGCTTCAATATCCTTTGATAAGAGAATGTATCATGAGGATATTGCTGGTTCCATAGCCCATGCAACCATGCTTGCAAAGTGCGGAATTATTTCCGAGGAAGACAGGGACAGCATTATCGCAGGCCTGAAGGACATCCTTAAGCAGATTGAAGAGGGGAATTTCGATTTCTCTGTAGATCTTGAGGATATCCATATGAATATCGAAAAAAGACTTACGGATGCAATTGGTGATGCAGGCGGCCGTCTGCACACCGCACGCAGCCGTAATGACCAGGTAGCTCTTGACACCCACATGTATGTTAGAAAGCAGACTGTGGAAGTCATGAAGCTTATTGAAGATTTGCAGAGGGCTCTTGTGGAGACCGCTGAAAAGTATTCTGATGTTATCATGCCGGGATATACTCATCTTCAGCGTGCACAGCCCATTTTGTTCGGACATCACATGATGGCATACTTCTGTATGCTGAGCCGTGATTTTGCCCGTTTCAGAGGAGTTTACAGCCGTGCGGACATCATGCCTTTAGGGGCAGGTGCTTTGGCTGGAACAACTTTCCCAATCGACAGGGAATTTGTGGCAAGGCAGCTCAATTTCGAGAATATCTACAACAACAGTTTGGATGCTGTAAGCGACAGAGACTACATCATGGAGTTCCTGTCTGCGGCTTCTATGCTTATGGTTCATCTCTCACGTCTCAGTGAGGAAACCATCCTTTGGTGCTCCAGAGAGTTCTCCTTCATAGAGCTGGATGATGCACACTGCACTGGATCCTCCATGATGCCGCAGAAAAAGAACCCGGATGTTTCCGAGCTGGTTCGTGGCAAGACTGGACGAGTTGTCGGCCATCTCATGGCTATGCTGTCAACTGTTAAGGGTCTCCCTCTTGCCTACAACAAGGATTTGCAGGAGGACAAGGAAGGTATCTTCGATACCATTGATACAGTTAAGTTCAGTTTGGCGGTTTACGCTGAGCTTCTCCGTGGCATGAAGGTCCGCAGAGATGTTATGAAGCGTGCTGTGGATGAAGATTTCTCCAATGCAACCGACTTGGCTGACTACCTTGTAAAGAAGGGTATGCCTTTCAGAAAGGCACACGCTGTTTCCGGAAAGGCAGTGCATTACTGCATAGAGCAGGGCAAGTGGCTTGAGGATTTGACCATTGAGGAGTTTAAGTCCATGTCACCGCTTTTCGAGGATGATATCAAGGTTGAAATCAGCCCTGAAACCTGTGTCAAGAACAGAAATTCCTTCGGCGGAACCTCCTACAAGCAGGTGGAGCTTCAGATTCAGGCTGCAAAGGAACTTTTAGACGCTGAACAGGCTGAATGCAAGGCTGTTTCAGAAAAACAGATTTAATACTAAGAAGGACATGATTAATTTAGGTCATGTCCTTTTTTACATTGAGTTTTTTTTGTGGGAATGTTAAAATGAATTAAATGTATGTTGTTTTAAAATCTATCATAAACGGTGGTTGTCATGACAGAGAATAAATACAAGGATATTGGCATAGACTACGAAAAGGGTCTGAGTATTTTCATGGGAAATGAGGAGATGTACCTCAGCTATTTGAAGGACTTCCTGTACAATGGCTCCTATGAGGAAATAATCATGGGAATCGAAATTGGCGATTTTTCCATGGCAGAAAATGCTGCCCTGACACTGAAGGGTGTGGCTGCTAATCTTGGCATGACCGGGCTTACTAATGTTCTGGATGATTTAGTGAAGGCTTTGTCTGCAAAGGACAGTACAAAAATTGACGGTGTAATGGACCATCTGCAGGAAGCCTATGCACAGCTTATGGCTGCACATGATGAACGTACAAAGTAAAATGCTGTATAGATTGTCGGAGGTATTTATTTGAAACTGTTTAAATATATGAGAAAAACAGACTGGCTTATGCTGGCCCTGATAATTTTTAACCTGGCAACACTGAACTATGAGGAGCTCAATACCTGGGAAGCTATATTGCTTGGCTGTATCGGGATATGGGTGGTTTTCCTTTTTGTAAGAATTTATATACTGTACCGCAAGGATCAGTAGACTCAAATAAGCTACCAGTGGTCACGTGAGAAAAATCCGTTGGATTATGTTTCAGGATGACACTGGTAATTTTTTTTAGGAGGTAAAAATGAAGCTATTTAAAGGTTTGATAGGTATTTTTTGTGCTGTTTCTCTGCTTTTGGGAATAGGCTGCAGTTCCGCAAATAATAATCAGGGAAGCGGCAATGGCAGTACAAAGCCTGAAACACAGGTTCAGCTACAGACAGCCCAGCCGGGAGTTACCATAAAGGTACTGGATGTTGGTCAGGGAGATGCCATACTTATACTGACAGATAGTCAGACCATATTAATGGACTGCGGCGATGTGGACGAGGATATTCAGCAGCGGTTGAAAAAAATGCTGAATAAATACATCCCGGCTGACAGGAAGGATGCTGCCACTGGAAAACTTATTATCGACAAACTGATTCTTACCCATCCCCATGCAGACCACATGGGCGGTGCTGCAATGGTCTTAAATAATTTTGCTGTAAAAGAGGTATATCATAACGGTATCAGCCATACTCCGAAATTTTACAAGAAATTCCTAAAGGCTGTTGATGCCAATAATGTTAAGCTAACCACTTTGAAGGCTGGAGACATACTTGAGTTTGGCTCGGAAAAAAATAAGGTAGAATTCAAGGTGCTGAGTCCTACACCCGATATGGTGACAGCTACAAAGGACAAGAAAGCCAAGCATGAAAAGGTCAATCTGAATTTGGATTCCATAGAGGGAAGACTTACCTGCGGCAGCTTCTCTATGATGTTTACTGGAGACGGTGAGGCTGAGACAGAGGCTGGTATTCTCAACAGAAATTCCAGAAGCGACCTTAAATCCAATGTGCTGAAGGCTCCCCACCATGGAAGTAAGACCTCTTCCACAGATGAATTTTTGAATGCTGTCAGCCCTGAAGCTGTGGTCATATCCATGGGACAGGGGAATGACTACCATCATCCCCATAAACAGGTGATGAAGAGATATGAACAGAGAAATTTCAAGGTATATCAGACCGAGGACGATGAATATGGAAGAAAGGGTATGGGTACAGTTACAATTCAGACTGACGGTGTAAACTACAATATAACTGGTGAAAAAGAGAAATGAGGCGATAATATGATATCAGCTGTAATAGACAGATTTGAAGGCAGCAAGGCTGTACTCCTGCTGGGAGATGAGGAAGTACAGGTAAATTTTCCAGCAAAATTTCTTCCAGAGGAGGTTACAGAAGGGGACTATATCAAAATCGATATAGCCTATGATGAGGAAGCTACAAAGGCTGCTTCAGAAGAAGTGGAAGCTCTTCTAAAGAAATTAGAGGACAGACCTTAATAGATGCCAGAACAAATTTTAAGGATTGGAGTGTTTTATTGGATGCTTTTGTATAAAAGCTCCCAGAGGGGTAGAAGCCTTAATGGGAGAATTGGCTATGTCATGAAAATAATGGCTGTAATGATTACAGCTTTTGTACTGGGTATTGGCGGTCTTGATGCTTCAAAGGCAGAGGCTAAAAGCCCATATGATTTGAACTATTTTAACTTTGAAGTAGTGGATGTGGACGGCTCCAATGTGCTCCGAATAGAGGTTGGTGCTGACAAGGCAATGGCGGAGGGGGATTATATCGTAAGCGAAAATCCCGACAAGCCTAAGCAGCTGCTGATAGATATCCCAAACAGCGAGCAGGGGAAAATTCCCTCTGATATCACCTTGGACGGGGATATTGGAAGGTACATGACCATTCGTGAGCTGGAACGCAGACATATGCAGCTGATGGTTTCCGTTTCAAAGACCTTGAAGGACCATCAGTACAGGGTATATACAGCTGAGGCTGACAAGAAAGCTAAAAAGCCCTTTAGAATAGTAATAGACGTTTATGACCATCCGGATCCTGCATTGGTGGTCGAGGAACCCAAGACTGATTTTCAGACAGATGGCGTTACGGGAAGGACAATTATCATTGATCCCGGACATGGTGGAAGCGACAGCGGAGCCATTGGACCCAGCGGTCTGATGGAAAAGGATGTGACATTGAAGGTGTCTATGCGTCTCCGGGACATGCTGGAGAACTCCGGTGCCCGTGTGATTATGACCCGTGATACAGATGTGGATGTATATGGACCGGGAGCCTCGGACAGGCAGGAGCTTCAGGCAAGGGTGAATGTTTCTAAATTTTCCCCAGGAGCGGATATTTTTCTAAGTGTTCATATAAATGCCTTTACCAGCCCAACAGCCCATGGTACAGCAACGTATTATTTCACCGGAAGCAGATCGGGAATGCGTCTGGCGGATTATCTGCAGAATGGAATGGTGAACCGCATTGGTCTTTATGACAGAGGCATACACGAAGCAAATTTCTATGTACTGAAGCATACAGATATGCCGGCAGCTCTGGTGGAGCTTGCCTTTATTACCAATTATTCCGAAGAAGACTATATGCGCACTGATGAATTTATTGACAATGCCGCAAAGGGAATTTGCGAGGGTCTGTCGAATTATTTCAAAATGAGATGATTTGGCATGTGTTAAATAAATTAAAGGAGCTTGATCTCAATGAAGGTCTTTAGAATCTTTAGTATCCTATGTATTGCTGCTGTTGTAGGTATGTCGCTGCTTATAGCTGGCTGTGGGGATTCCGGAAATAGTGAAAATAATAGCTCTCAGCAGGAACAGGTTCAGCAGAAAACAGAAAAACCAGAGACTAAGGAAGTAACTCAAAATATTGACATAATGGTATATTATGCTGATGAAAATGCCACGGGACTTATTGGCGAAAAAAGGACATTATGTGTTAAGCAGGGAGACAATAAGTATCTGCTTGCTGTGGAAGAGCTTTTAAAGGAACCAAAGACTAAGGGCTTGGTGGAAGTATTCCCTAAGAAGGCAAAGGTAAAGTCAGTAAAGGTGGAAAATGGAATAGCAACTGTAGATTTCAGCAGAGAATTAAAGACCGGGTTTAACGGAGGATCTACAGGTGAGGAACTGCTGGTTGATTCACTGGTAAACACTCTGACTGACTTCAGCGAAATCAAGAAGGTAAAAATCATCATCGAAGGAAAGGAAATTGAAAGCCTTTCCGGACATATGGATTTGAGTACAGCCTTGGGACGTAGAAGTTAAATAGACAATTGAAGTAAAAAAATGCCGGGTTGAACTGATACCTGGTATTTGATAAAATAGTAGTAACTTGATAACGAGACCACTGGGGGAGCGCAAGCTGAGAGGTGCAACTGGCACCGACCCTTGGAACCTGTTGGGGTAATACCTGCGTAGGGAAGTGAGAGAATTTGGTTGAAGGCCGCTCAGCTCTATGCTGGGCGGCTTTTTTGGTTAAGCTGTCAGGTAATATGTATTTATATTATTACGGGAGGCTTTAAACATGGCAACACAGATGCAATTAGCCAGAGAAGGAAAAATCACTGAGGCAATGAAAATAGCGGCAGAACATGAACATATTTCTGCTGAGGAGCTTAGAAAAAAGGTTGCTGCAGGCACAGTGGTTATTCCATGCAATATTAACCATAAATCACTGATTCCAAGGGCTGTAGGTGAGGGCCTTTCCACAAAGGTAAATGCTAACATTGGTACCTCCAGTACCTTCCCAGACATTGAGCCGGAGCTGGAAAAACTTAAGGAAGCTGTTAAGTGTGGGGCGGATTCTGTAATGGATCTTTCAACCGGCAGCAATATTGATGTTTCCAGAAGAAAAATAATCGAAGCTTCGCCTATCATGGTAGGCACAGTTCCTATTTATCAGGCAACTGTAAGAGCCATCACCGAGCATGGTGCTGTGGTTGAAATGACTGAGGAAGACCTGCTGGAAACAATTGAAAAGCAGGCGGCAGACGGAGCTGACTTCATGACTCTGCATTGTGGCTTGACTCTTGAGGCAATTAACCGTATGCGCAAGCAGGGCCGTATCATGGATGTGGTAAGCCGCGGCGGTTCCTTCATCACAGGCTGGATGCTCCACAATGAGAAGGAAAATCCTCTTTATGAGCATTTTGATAAAATTCTTGATATCTGTGAAAAATACGATGTAACCCTGAGCCTTGGCGACGGCCTTCGTCCGGGATGCATCGCTGATGCTACAGACAGGGCGCAGATTACCGAGCTTATCGTGCTGGGAGAGCTGGTGGACCGTGCATGGAAGCGTGGCGTACAGGCAATGGTGGAAGGTCCGGGACATGTTCCCTATGATCAGATTGCAGCAAATATGAAGATTGAAAAGAGAATCTGCCGCAATGCGCCGTTCTATGTACTTGGCCCATTGGTAACAGATGTGGCTCCCGGATATGACCATATCACTGCAGCAATCGGCGGAACCTTGGCAGCTGCCAGCGGAGCAGACTTCCTTTGCTATGTTACCCCGGCAGAGCATCTGGCTCTGCCCACCATTGAGGACGTACATGTGGGAGTAATCACCTCCAGAATTGCAGCCCATGCGGCGGATTTGGTAAAGGGCGTTCCAGGGGCAGCAGAGTGGGATAAGAAAATGGCTGAGGCAAGAAAAATTCTTGACTGGGATGCACAGCTTAATCTGGCAATAGACCCTGAATATGCCCGTGAAAAGAGAGGCGCCCGCAATGAAGAGGGCGAAGAAGCGTGCTCTATGTGCGGCGCTTACTGTGCGGTAAAAATCGTAGGACAGTATTTGGATAAGCCTGTATCCCCATGCAATGATTAAGCCAGTAAACTGAGCTAAAAAATTTTTTAATACAGTTTGTCGGAAAAAAAGGGATTTTTATATTTTCCTAGAATAATACATTATAAAAGAAATGTATGTGCAACGACTCTTTACAGGGACTTTGAGGAGCCGCTGTGTAGTCCTAGGGAGGTTGGTTTATATGGGTAAGATAAATAAGATACTTGTTCCAGTTGACGGTTCTGTTAATGGCTGCAAGGCTGTAGATGAGGCAATCTACTTTGCTGAAAAGTGCAAGGCGGATATCGACTTCGTTTATGTAGCAAGCAATATCAACAAGGATATTCCAAGCCACATAGTATTCGACCGCATCGCTGAGAAGCTGCCTGAGAGCATTAAGTCAGAGAACCATGTAGAATCCGGAAATATTTCCAAGGCAATTCTGAAGGTTGCTGACACCGTAGGCAGTGATATTATTATCATGGGCAGCCGTGGACTGGGCCTTTTCAAGGGAGCATTCCTTGGCAGTGTCAGCCAGCACGTTGTCGAAGAAGCAAAGATTCCTGTAATGGTAATCAAATAATCTAGTACAAAAACACCGCCAGCCATAGCGCTGACGGTGTTTTTTTGTGCACAATTTTATAACGCCATTGTTCAAGTTTTTCCGCAGGAAAAACATTCAACATTGCGTTTCAACGAGGAGGGAGATATTAGCTCGCCTCCTGTTATTCGGTTTTCATCCCCCACCTATAGAGGATGGGGGACATCTTTTTCCTCGTTATATAACGAGGGAAAAGATGTCCCAATCATAGTTGAAACGCAGTATGGAATAAAATATATATGATAGGGATTGTATGGTATTAATGGACAAAAAATTTAGCTTATGCTATAATATAATTCACATGCGCTCGTAGTCCAGTGGATAGGACGTTGGCCTCCGGAGCCGAAAGCGGCAGTTCGATTCTGCCCGAGCGCACCAGTGAATTGTTCGGACACCTTTCGGGTGTCCGTTTTTTGTTAGTGAGCAGATTACAGACAGACATGCCGGGATGGCATATACTATGGGTATAGGAGGGGTGCTTTATGGAAATATTAATTATTGGAGCCGGTCCTGCAGGTATTTCTGCGGCAATGTATGCGAGACGGGCTGGAATGGATGTCACCGTTGTGGCAAATGGTATGGGAGCCTTGGAAAAGGCTGGCAAAATAGAAAATTATTATGGAAGCGAAGCCCCTATATCCGGCAGGGAGCTGTATGAACGGGGCGTGCAGGGAGCAAAGGCATTAGGGGTGGATTTTGTTCAGGATGAGGTGGTATATCTTGGAATGGATGAAAGCCTCACTGGCCTTGAAATTCATCTGGCTGGCGGAAAAGTTTTAAAGCCTAAGGCCGTTATACTTGCGGCAGGATCCACCAGAAATACTCCCAAAATCAAGGGGCTGAAGGAACTGGAGGGCCGTGGGGTGAGCTACTGCGCCATCTGCGATGGGTTTTTCTACAGGCAGAAGAAGGTGGCTGTGCTTGGAGCCGGGGACTATGCCGGAAGCGAGGCACAGGTCCTGAGTCCTTTGGCAGGGGAGTTGCATATTTTTACCGATGGCAAAGAACCTTCGTTTAAGCCTGTAGAAGGGGATGTAATCCATACTGGAAAAGTAGAGGAAATAATCGGCGAGGAGAAAGTTTCCGGCATTCGATTGGCAAATGGTGAAGAAATTCAGCTGGATGGTGTATTTGTCGCATATGGAACCGCTGGAAGCGGTGATTTGGCAAAGAAGACCGGGGCTATTATTTCCCCACAGGGATATATAAAGGTGGACGAAAATATGGCCACAAATATTCCAGGATTATATGCTGCCGGAGATTGTACAGGGGGACTTCTCCAAGTGTCAAAGGCTGTTTATGATGGTGCAAGGGCAGGCCTTGCTGCGGTAAAATATATTAGAAGGGGTAATGGCAATGGAGGCCGTTAAGGATAAAGAAACAGATTTATCTATAAAAAAATTCTCATTTTGGGAAAAGCTTACTCAAAATGAGAAAAATGGAATGGCTGAGCATACCCATACGGTGAAATTTAAAAAGGGCAATAATGTTTATCGAGTGGATGAGCGGTGCCTTGGCGTTTTACTTATAAAGAAAGGTCAGCTCCGGGCGTATACTTTGTCTGAGGATGGAAGGGAAATTACTCTATTCAGAGTTTTTACCGGAGATGTGGCTATACTTCCTGCTGCCTGCACCCTTACAGCAATTAATTTTGATGTGATTGTGGATGCGGAGGAGGATACGGAAGCCCTGCTTACCGATGCGGTGTATTTTAAGCGGCTGCTGGATAACAATATATACGTCAAGGCATATGCCTATGAGCTTGCCACTTCAAGGCTGTCTGGGATGCTCTGGTCCTTGAGGCAGATATTGTTTTTAAGTGCAGACAAAAGACTGGCACTGTTCCTGATGGGGGAGTGCAGCCGTCAGAATGGGGGAGATCCCAGCCATCCCGGATGCTGCGGCGGCTGCGTGCTGAAGCTTACCCATGAGCAGATAGCCCGTTATATGGGCAGCGCCAGGGAGGTTGTGAGCCGTCTCTTGAAATATTTTTCCCAGGAGGGATTGGTAAGGGTATCCAGAGGACATGTGGAAATTCTTGACTGTAGAAAAATGAAGAAGCTGGCAGAATAAAAAAATCCCTACAGCATTTGCCATAGGGATTGGTTTCTACATCAGAGATACTGCTGGAAATCTTCCTTGGGGCGGAGACCAACAGAGGTGTTCACAAGTTTTCCATCCTTGAAAATCATAACCGTGGGGATGCTCATAATGTTGAACTTATTGCCCAGTTTGGGTTGTTCATCCACATTTACCTTGGCAATCCGTATCTGGGGATTTTCCTCTGCAAGCTGTTCCAAAATCGGCGCCAGCATACGGCAGGGACCGCACCATGCTGCCCAGAAATCCACCAGTACCGTGCCCTTAAAATCCAAAACATCATTCTGAAAACTTTCATCAGTTACAGTTACAATATTCATATCGCTCACTCCTTTTCGTATATTTCATCCTATGGCTATAATATAACAGCAGGGGATGAATTGTATCTGTAACCATGTCACATAAAGAAAGAAGGTACTAAAATGAGTGAATTTATTTTTGTATGCTATCCACGTTGTACTACTTGCAAGAAAGCGGAGAAGTGGCTGGCAGATAACGGGATTGAAGTACAGGTGAGGGATATCAAGGAGAACAACCCTACAGAGCAGGAAATACGCTCCTGGCATGAAAAGAGCGGACTTCCTCTGAAACGGTTTTTCAATACCAGCGGCCTAAGGTATAAGGAACTGGAACTTAAAAATAAATTGCCAGCTATGAGCGAGGAAGAGCAATATGCACTTCTAGCAACGGATGGTATGCTGGTCAAGCGCCCTCTGCTTGTGGGTGATGATAAAGTTCTTGTAGGCTTTAAGGAAAAAGAATGGCAGGAAAACTTGTTGTAAATAACTTGCTGATTCTTTGTGCCTTGTACAGGGTGGAGTCTAAAACGCAAAGTTGTATATTTTGCCGTTGGCAAAATTTGAACAATGGCGTTATAATTTAACTACTGCAAAAGGAGGGGCTGTGTAATGCTGACAGTTGTGACCAGTGCTCCGGAGGAGACGGAGAAGCTTGCGAAGGATATAGCGGATATCGTATATGAAGGACTTGTGATATGCCTGGATGGGGACCTGGGAGCAGGAAAGACCCTCTTCGTCCGCAGTCTTGCAAAGGCTCTGGGAGTTAGCGGAGAAGTTACAAGCCCTACCTTTAATTTGATGAATATATACGATACCGACCGTAAAAATTTCAAGATATACCATTTTGACCTGTATAGACTGGAAACTTCTGAGGAGCTTGAGGAAATAGGCTTTTACGAGTATGCCGAGGAGCCTGAGGGAATGGTTGTTATTGAATGGTCGGACAAGTTCCCGGAGGACATTCCGGATGATATTTTGCACATTGAAATAAGCCGTGGAGAAAAGGATGAAACGGATAGAAACCTTAGCTTCGAGTTCAGACATCGCTATGGCAATGACGGGGAAAATGAAAAAACATTTATGAAGAAATTGGAGGAAATCTGCCGGAAATGAATATATTGGCAATGGATACGTCCACAATAGTATCAAGCGTCGCAATTGCTTCTGAAGAAAAGCTGATGGCGGAGCTTACAATAGAAACAAAAATGACCCATTCGGAAACTTTGGTTCCACATATTGCACAGGCAATGGAAATGGCAGGGCTGGACCGGAGTGACCTGGATGCTGTGGCTGTAACCATAGGCCCCGGCTCCTTTACTGGTCTGCGCATAGGTCTTGCCACCGCCAAGGGAATGGCATATTCCCTTGGACTTACCATTGTCGGGGTTCCCACATTGGAGGCTTTGGCATATAAATGTCCTGTCCCAGGGATTAATCTCATTCCTTTGATTGATGCTCAAAAGGGAAATGCCTATGCAGCCCATTACATTTGGGAAAATGGCTGTTTGGTGGAAAAGCGTGCAGTTGAGGTAATGTCTCTTCAGGAGGTTATTGAGTACTGCGGAACCATTGAAGGCAATGTATTATTGCTTGGAGATGCTGCCCGTAAAAAGATAGCAAGAGTTGGCGAGCTTCCTAAAAACACCGAAATTGCGCCTATTCAGAGTGTTATGCCGGATGCTGCCTGTGTGGCAAAAAGGGCAATGGACCTGATGGCTGAAGGGCAAACTGGCTCGGTAATGGATATGGAGCCTATATACATCCGCCGTTCCGAGGCTGAGGTGCTTTGGGAGAAGCGTCAGGCCACATTAAAGGAACAGGAAAAGGATTAAGCCCATGATAAATTTTCGTGAAATGCTGCCTGAGGATGCAGATGAGGTGGCAGAGGTTGAAAAGAAATGCTTTCCCGTGCCCTGGTCAAGAGAATCCTTCTGGCGTGAAGCCTCCAATGAAAATACGCTGTATTTGCTAATTCTGAATGATGATGAGATAATCGGCTATGCTGGAACATGGATTTCCTTCGAGGAGGCCCAGATAACCAATGTGGCTGTTGTACCGGAATACCGGGGGAACGGCAATGGCAGGGCACTTATGGAGGAGCTAATCCGCCGGGTAAAGGAAAAAGGTGTGACAGCAATGACACTGGAGGTACGTCCCTCCAACGCTGTGGCGCTGGGACTTTACGAGAGCCTTGGATTTAAGGATTACGGAAGACGGCCGAAGTATTATTCGGACAATGGGGAAGATGCAATAATCATGTGGAATACGGGATTATGAGGTGTTTTTATTGAAAAAGGAAATATTGACATTGGGAATAGAGTCCAGCTGTGATGAAACCTCAGCGGCGGTGCTGAGGGGCGGCAGGGAACTTTTGTCAAATGTAATATCCACGCAGATACCGGTACATCAGAAGTTTGGCGGAGTTGTGCCGGAAATTGCCTCCAGAAAACATATTGTAAATATCATGCCAGTTATAGATGAGGCCCTTAGAAAGGCTGATGTGGCTCTTGAGGATATAGACCAGATTGCTGTTACCTATGGTCCGGGGCTTGTGGGAGCGCTGCTGGTGGGAGTGTCCGCAGCAAAGTCTCTTGCCTTTGCCCTGAACAAGCCTCTCATAGGGGTTAATCATCTTGAGGGGCATATTTTTGCCAACTTTTTAAGCACGCCGGAGCTGGAACCTCCGTTTATGGCACTGGTGGTGTCAGGGGGACATACATCTTTGGTGGATGTGAATGGATACAATTCCTTCAGGCTCATGGGACAGACAAGGGATGATGCAGCTGGCGAAGCTTTTGACAAAGTGGCAAGAGTAATGGGACTGCCTTATCCAGGAGGTCCACAGATAGACAGGCTGGCAAAGGATGGAGATCCCAAGGCGATAGATTTCCCAAGGGCTTTGCAGGAAAAGGGGAACTATGAATTCAGCTTCAGTGGACTGAAATCTGCGGTGCTGAACTATCTCAACAGCATGAAGCTGAAAAATATCGAGGTCAATAAAAACGATGTGGCTGCATCATTTCAGGATGCTGTTATAGAGGTTTTGATTGCAAAAGCATTGGAGGCTCTTCGGGAGGCAAAAAAAGATGTGCTGGTACTGGCAGGTGGTGTTGCTGCAAACAGCTCCCTTGAAGGCCGTCTCCGTGAGGCTGCTGACAGACATGGAATCAAATTTTATTTCCCAAGCAAGGTGCTGTGTACAGACAACGCAGCCATGATAGCCTGCAGAGGATATTACCAGTCCCAGGCAGGAATATTCTCAGATTTACATCTTAATGCGGTTCCCGGACTTAATTTGGAAGACCTGGAAGCATGAGTTTTTGGGCACATTCAGTATCCTTTAGCGGATTATTATTGGATGTGTCCTTTATTGTATACAATATATATAGTGTTTCTATGAGATAAAATTAAGATTTTATTTTTGTAATGTTATATAATTTGATTAAGTCCATTGTGGAGAGAATTTTAGAGAAGGGGAGAAATGATGAAAACAGAAAAGGACAGTGTGGTTTTACTGCAGCTATGCAGGGAAAAAACAAACCTTACCGCCATGCATTGCGAGCTTATAGGCCGTATATACACATGCCTGGGAATTGTGGGAGATTTGGCAAAAGCCCATGTAACGGTGTATGCGGAAATGAATACTGAGTCTCGTAAATATGTTGTCCTTTCGCAAATCAAGCCTCATACGGTATACAGTCCCGTTGAAATGCCGCAGGTGGGAGAGGAAATATCTGTGGTGGAGGAACCACTGGTATCCTATACTTTTGAACATGGTAAATCCATCCGGGGCAAGCGTGAATGGTCCCTTGGAAACAGCTATGATATGTATACCTATCCCATTCATTCTGGCAATGAGGTTATTGCTGTTGTAACCCTTACGGTATACAACACTGAGTCAGAGGCTGGCAAGTACGGAGAGATTTTGGAGACAGTCAGACTGCTGCTAAATGATGCCAGAAAGCCTCAGGACAGTATACGTTACCGTCCAATTTCTGCTGGAGATGGAATCATCATATGTGACAAGTACAATAGAATTATTCTTGCCAATCTTTCAGCAGACCGGATATACAAGGTGCTGGGAGTAGGAAATCTCATAGGGCTGCATCTTTACGACAGACAGCTTACAATGCATATAACCAAGGAAAGTACATCCCCTGGTATTCCAGACGAAAAGGAAATAGAGGTGGGAGGTCTTATCCTTATGCAGAGGGATATCCCCATTATGGAGGGTGGAACCCTGCTCCGCCGCATTGTTATAATACGGGATGTTACTGAAACCCGGCAGAAGGACAGGGAAATAAGGGTAAAGTCAGCTGTTATACAGGAGATTCACCATCGTGTAAAAAATAACCTTCAGACCATTGCCAGTCTTTTAAGGCTTCAGAGCAGACGTTCAAGCTCTCCGGAGGTACGGGAGGCATTAAAGGAAAGCGTCAACAGAATTCTGAGCATTTCTGTGGTGCATGAATACCTGTCTCAGCAGGATGGTGAGCACATTGACGTGGTGGAGATTACGAAGAATATTTTAAAACAGGTAGCAAAAAATATGGTTTCACCGGATTTCAAGCTGGAAACCCGTTTTGATGGACCTGACCTTGTGCTGCCATCCAAGCAGGCTGGAAATATTGCGGTGTGCATAAATGAGCTGGTGCTGAATACCTTAAAACATGCCTTCAAGGGAAGGAATCATGGACTAATAGGCCTTTCTATTGAAGAAAATGAGGATAGCTATTCCTTGGATATTTATGATGACGGAGTAGGTGTCCAGGAAAAAATCGATATAGATAAATCCAGATCATTGGGTCTGCAGATTGTCAGAACCTTTGTGGTGGAGGACATGGGTGGCTCCTTTGAACTGTCCGGAGATGAAAATGGAACCCATGGAAGAATTACCATCCCTAAAAATCTGGATATGGGAGAGGATGATGAGTAATGAATGCACTGAGAATAGTAATAGCTGATAACGAATCTATAATAAGAATGGACCTTAGGGAGCTGCTGGAGGAGGCAGGCCACGAGGTTGTAGGTGAGGCTGTAAACGGCAAGAAGGCTGTGGAGCTTGCAAAAAAGACCAGGCCTGACCTTGTAATAATGGACATAAAGATGCCGGAAATGGATGGTATTACAGCCTCCAAGATAATTTCAGATGAAAAAATTGCCCCGGTGCTGCTGCTGACAGCCTTCAGCCAGGCTGACATTGTGGAGAGGGCAAAGGACTCTGGGGTGCTGGCTTATCTTGTAAAGCCGGTACAGGAGGCAAATCTTTTCCCGGCAATTGAGATTGCTCTGTCAAGATTCAAGGAAATGCAGGATATGGAAGGGGAGCTGGACAAGCTGAAGGACTCCCTGGAGCTTCGTAAAACTTTGGACCGGGCAAAGGGAATAATAATGGATACCTTTAAGATAAGCGAGGCGGAGGCATATAAGCGCATCCAGAAATACAGCATGGCAAAAAGAATGTCCATAAAGGAAGTTGCAGAGTCAATTATCCGCTCGGCAAAAAAGCGGTAAAATAATCTTTCATTGAGTAATCCTTTGATTTAACCGTCGAAGGATTACTTTTTTGATTTTTTGACTTTTTCACATTAAACCTATTGACTATTTGACTAAAAGGATATATTATAATAATTACAAGTTAGCACTCAACATTAATGAGTGCTAATAAAATAGGAATTAATCTTAAGGAGGAAGATAAATATGATTAAGCCGTTAGGTGACAGAGTAGTCATTGAAGTTTCAGAGGGCGATGTTAAAACCGCAAGCGGAATCGTACTTCCGGATACTGCAAAGGAGAAGCCACAGAAGGGCATTGTTGTTGCAGTAGGCGCAGGTGAATATAAAGATGGACAGCGTATCCCTATGGAAGTAAAGGTTGGGGATGCAGTTATTTACTCCAAGTACGCAGGTACTGAGGTTAAGGTAGATGGCAAGGATTATCTGATTGTTCGTCAGAACGACATTCTTGCAATCGCAGAGTAATTTTGAAATATTACATAGTGAATATATTGGAGGCAGTTTAATATGGCTAAACAGATTTTATTTGATGAAGAAGCACGCCGTGCTCTTGGCAGAGGCGTAGATGCACTTGCTGATGCTGTAAAAGTTACCCTTGGACCAAAGGGCCGTAATGTAGTTCTTGAGAAGAAGTTCGGTGCTCCGACTATTACCAACGATGGTGTTACCATTGCTCGTGATATTGAGCTTGAGGATCCATTCGAGAACATGGGCGCACAGCTCGTTAAGGAAGTTGCTACAAAGACCAATGATGTAGCTGGTGACGGTACTACCACCGCAACCCTCCTTGCACAGGCAATGATTCGTGAAGGTATGCGCAATGTTGCTGCAGGTGCAAACCCGATGGGCCTGAAGAAGGGCATTGAGACCGCTGTAAACAAGCTGGTTGAAGAGATTAAGACTGTAGCTAAGCCTGTTGAGAGCAAGAGCGCTGTAGCACAGGTAGCTACCATTTCCTCCGCTGATGAGGAAATCGGCGATTACATTGCTGATGCAATGGAGAAGGTTGGCAAGGACGGCGTTATCACCGTTGAGGAGTCCAAGACCATGAACACCAACCTTTCCGTAGTAGAAGGTATGCAGTTCGACCGTGGATACATTTCCCCGTACATGGTTACAGATACCGACAAGATGGAAGCTGTTCTCGATGATCCTTACATCCTGGTAACTGACCGCAAGATTTCTGCAATTGCTGATATTCTCCCTGTTCTTGAGCAGGTTGTAAAGCAGGGCAAGGAAATCATGATTATCGCTGAGGATCTTGATGGTGAGGCGCTGGCTACCATCGTTGTAAACAAGCTCCGTGGTACTTTCAAGGCTCTGGCTGTAAAGGCTCCTGGCTTCGGCGACCGCCGCAAGGCTATGCTCGAGGATATCGCAATCCTTACCGGTGCAACTGTTATCACCGAGGATCTTGGCCGCAAGCTTGACAGCGTAACTATTGAGGATCTTGGCCGTGCACGTCAGGTTCGTTCTTCCAAGGAAGAGACTGTAATCGTTGACGGTTATGGCGATAAGGAAGCTATTGCAGCTCGTGTAGCTACTATCCGCAAGCAGATTGCTGAGACTACTTCCGATTTCGACAAAGAGAAGCTCCAGGAGCGTCTTGCAAAACTCTCCGGCGGCGTTGCTGTTATTGAAATCGGTGCAGCTACCGAAGTAGAGATGAAGGACAAGAAGTACCGTGTAGAGGATGCTCTCAATGCAACTCGTGCTGCAGTTGAAGAGGGTATTGTTGCCGGCGGCGGCACCACTTTCATCCACATCCTTTCCTCCCTCGATGAGCTTGAGGCTGAGGGCGATGTAAAGACTGGTATCAGCATTGTAAAGCGTGCTATTGAGGAGCCGGTTCGTCAGATTGCTGAAAATGCAGGTCTTGAGGGCTCTGTAGTTGTAGCAAACGTAAAGAAGGCTGACAGCGGTGTTGGCTTCAATGCTGCAACCGGCGAATATGTTGATATGATTGCAGCTGGTATCGTTGACCCTGCAAAGGTTACCCGTTCTGCACTTCAGAATGCAGCAAGCATTGCAGCTATGGTTCTCACTACTGAGACTCTTGTTGCTGATAAGCCAGCTCCGGCAGGACAGGCTGATGCAGCAGGTGCAGCAGGCATGGGCGGCGGAATGCCGGGCATGATGTAATCAGCGTGCTTGACAGTCATTAGCGTATACATTAAAATATTGTCAGCAGTGGTAAAAGGGGCACAGTGCGTGTCCCTTTTCCTTGTTTATACTGTTACTTGGAGGATGGCTTATCCTGTTGCCAGCTCCGGGGCCGGGATGCCGGTTAGTGAAAAAATAAGGGATTCCCTTGTTTTAGCGCATGGTCTTGTCTTTGCAAGATGACGAGGAAGAGGTTTGTCGAAATATCAGCGGATGCCTCTCGGCTTTATTCAGTCGATAAGGGCTGCAAAATCCATCAGGTGACTGATGGGACAATGCAGTATGTAAGAATAAAAACAGGAAATATTAATTTCATGTTTTATGGAGGTAGATTATTATGTGCGGTATCGTAGGATATGTAGGCTCCAACCAGGCTGAGCCGTTTTTGATTGAGGGTCTTACAAAGCTGGAATATCGTGGTTATGACTCTGCTGGTATTGCTGTTTTCGATGGAGAAAAAATCCGTATTGAGAAGAGCGTAGGTCGTCTTGCAGCACTGACTGATAAGGTTAAGGGGGATGAACCACAGGGCTGCATCGGTATAGGACACACCAGATGGGCAACCCACGGTCGTCCGTCAGACAGCAACTCCCATCCTCATGCAGACTGCTCTGGGGATTTTGTTGTTGTTCATAACGGTATTATCGAGAACTATCTTTCCCTGAAGGAAGACCTTATAAAGAAGGGGCATGTATTTAAGTCTGAGACTGATACAGAGGTTCTGCCGCATCTTTTGGAAGAGGTTTACAACGGAGATTTTGAGGCTTCTGTACGTGAGGTTCTCCGCCGTATTGAAGGTTCCTACTCTCTGGTATTCATGTGCCGTCATCATCCGGATACTCTCATTTGCACAAAGCAGGACAATCCGCTGGTAATCGGCCTTGGTGAGGGAGAGAACTTCATCGCTTCCGATATCCCGGCAATTATCAGCCGTACCCGCCGTACATACATCATTAATGACGGTGAGGTTGCTGTTGTAAAGAAGGACTCCGTATGGATTACAAACCGTCAGGGCGAGCCTGTAACCAAGAAAGTATTTGAGGTGAACTGGAACGCTGAGGCAGCTGAAAAGGGCGGCTATGAGCATTTCATGCTGAAGGAGATTCACGAGCAGCCCAAGGCTATCAGAGATACAATGTCCGCTCGTATTGCAAAGGATGACAGCGCTGTTATTCTTGACGAGCTGAAGTGGACTGAGGGATACTTGAATTCCTTCAATAAGATTTTCATTGTTGCATGCGGTACAGCTTATCATGCAGGTCTTGTGGGCAAGTATTACATTGAGCGCATGGCACGCATTCCGGTTGAAACTGACATTGCATCTGAGTTCCGCTATAGGAATCCTATTATTGATGACAATACACTTACCATTGTTATCAGCCAGTCCGGTGAGACCATTGATACCTTGGCAGCCTTGAAGGAGGCAAAGCGCCTTGGCTCAAAGACTCTGGCTATTACCAATGTTGTAGGCTCCTCCATTGCACGTGAGGCAGATCAGACAATCTATACCTGGGCTGGTCCGGAGATTGCTGTTGCGTCCACAAAGGCATATACTACCCAGCTTATTACCATGTTCCTGCTAGCAGCATACATGGCTGGCATCCGCAAGACCATTCCTACAGAGCGCATGAAGGAGCTTCTCGGAATGCTTCGTGACCTGCCGGATCAGATTAACCGCACCATGGAGGATGAGGAATCCCTTAAGACCTTTGCAAAGCAGTATGGCTTTAATGAGGATGTATTCTTTATCGGACGTTCCCTGGACTATGATGTGGCTCTGGAAGGTTCTCTGAAGCTGAAGGAGATTTCCTACATTCATGCAGAGGCATACGCTGCAGGCGAGCTTAAGCACGGTACCCTTGCGCTGATTGTTGAGGGCGTTCCTGTTATCGCACTGGCTACCCAGAAGAGTGTATATGAAAAGACGCTGTCCAACATTAAGGAAGTTAAGGCTAGAGATGCTGTTGTTATCGGTATCGCTGCTGAGGGAGACAATGAGCTTGAAAAGTATGTTGACCATGTAATCAAGGTTCCGCAGACTGATGAGCTTATTATTCCGCTGCTGGCTGTTGTACCACTGCAGCTTCTTGCTTACTACACAGCTATTACCCGTGGCTGCGATGTGGATAAGCCTAGAAACCTTGCTAAGTCCGTTACTGTTGAGTAATTGAATACAGAAAAGCCCAGCTTGGGAATCAATCCTGAGCCGGGCTTTTTTTGCATGTAAAAGATATTAATGAAAGTAGTCAAATATCTGTTTTCCAATAAGTACGGTGGTCATGACTATAAACAGGGGGCGGACGTAGGCAGCACCCTTTGAGAGTGCCATTTTTGCACCGCAGCGAGCTCCGAGTATCATTGCAAGGCCCATGGGGAGCACGTAGGAGTAGTTCACCTGGTCAAGGTATATGAAAAGGATTACCGCTGAAAGATTGCTGGCAAAATTCAGTGCTCTGGCATTTGCAGCGGCTCTGAGAAAATCAAAGCCTATGCATAGAAAGGCAAAGAGAAGGAAGGAGCCGGTTCCAGGACCGAAGAAGCCGTCATAGATTCCGAAGCATAATGCGGTGAGCATACTTAAAAGCATGGTCTTTTTTGTCATACCCTTGTAGCTGGAGGTATCTCCCCAGTCTTTTCTAACCATACTGTATATGGCAACAGCAATAAGCATGACTATAACCAGAGGACGGAGAAAATCAGATGGAATCATCCTTACAAGGAAAACTCCGATGGCAGAGCCTATAAGGGAAAGGGGACATAATTTTTTTACCAAATCAATATCCACCTTGCCGGAGCGTATAAAAGTGATAAAGCTGGACAGTGCGCCAAGTACAGAGCATGCCTTGTTTGTGCCAAGAACCTGAATGGGAGGCAGTCCTGTGGACATTAGCGTGGGGATGGATATGAGTCCTCCGCCCCCAACAACCGCATCCACAAAGGCCGCAATGAAGCCCATTACAGCAAGAAAAATCGATATCTGAATATCATCCATAGATAACAGTCCTTTCAAAAAACAATACGTACATCATTATACAATATAATTGTAATTAGAAAAAGCTTTCACTAATATGCAGAATAATTCAACGTGATTTTGCAATTGACAGTAGTTTATTATTGTAATAAACTAGTAACAATATCTGGGGAAACCGTTGCGAAAATATGGGTTCACCGGACAAATTTTATAGAAAAGAAGGGGTTATGTTGGCATTTTATTTTAAAGAACCATCGCATACTTTTGGAGAATATCTTCTCGTACCGGGCTATTCATCGGACAAGTGCATTCCGGCGAATGTTTCCCTGAAGACTCCGCTGGTTAAGTTCAAAAAGGGTGAAGAGCCTAAGATTACCATGAATATTCCGATGACTTCTGCAATCATGCAGGCCGTTTCAGATGATAAAATGGCCATTGCACTTGCAAAGGAAGGCGGCGTATCCTTTGTTTACGGTTCTCAGACCATTGAGCAGGAAGCTGCAATGATTCGCCGTGTAAAGAACTATAAGTCCGGATTTGTAAGCAGTGATTCTAATATTAAGCCGACAACTACCCTTGGTGAAATTCTTGCACTTTTGGAGAAGACCGGCCATTCCACAATGGCTGTTACCGAGGACGGCACTCCCACCGGCAAGCTGGTTGGTATCGTTACAAGCCGTGACTACCGTGTAACACGCATGAGCATGGATACTCCTGCAAGCGAGTTCATGACTCCTTTTGAGAGACTGATTCATGCAGATGCAGAAACCACTACTCTTCCTCAGGCAAATGACCTGATTTGGGAGCACAAGCTCAACATGCTTCCTTTGATTGACAAAAATCAGCGCCTCCGTTACATGGTATTCCGCAAGGATTACACTGACAACAAGGAGAATGAGCTGGAGCTTATCGACAATAACAAGCGTTACATCGTAGGTGCTGGTATCAATACTCGTGACTACGCTGAGCGTGTTCCTGCACTGCTGGAGGCTGGCGCAGATGTACTGTGCATTGACTCCTCCGAGGGTTTCTCTGAGTGGCAGCGCATTACATTGAAGTATATCCATGAGCATTTCGGCGAGGATGTAAAGGTTGGTGCCGGAAACGTAGTTGATGCTGAAGGCTTCCGCTTCCTGGCTGAGGCTGGCGCAGATTTCATTAAGGTAGGTATCGGCGGCGGTTCCATCTGTATCACCCGTGAGACTAAGGGTATCGGACGTGGACAGGCTACAGCTCTTATCGATGTTTGCGCAGCTCGTGATGAGTATTACAAGGAAACTGGCGTATACATTCCTGTATGCTCCGACGGCGGTCTTGTTCATGACTACCACATGACCCTTGCACTGGCTATGGGCGCAGACTTCCTGATGCTGGGACGTTACTTCTCCCGTTTCGATGAAAGCCCCACGGACAAGGTTAAAATCAATGGTACTTTCTACAAAGAGTACTGGGGCGAAGGTTCCAACCGTGCCCGCAACTGGATGCGTTACGACTTGGGCGGAGACAAGAAGCTTTCCTTCGAGGAGGGCGTTGACTCCTATGTTCCTTACGCAGGACCTTTGAAGGACAATGTTAATATTACCCTTTCCAAGGTTCGTTCCACCATGTGTAACTGCGGTGCTCTTTCACTGCCTGAGCTTCGTGAAAAGGCTAAGCTCACACTGGTATCCGCAACAAGCATCGTCGAGGGTGGCTCCCATGACGTTATCCTGAAGGATACAGTAGGACACAATTAATTTATAGTTTACAATTCCCGTCATCCATTAGGGTGGCGGGAAATTTTTGTAAAAAATACCATGTATACATGGATATATGTACACGGATAGTTGACAAACCCTTTTAACTGAAGTAATATATTACCCATAGCAACGTTGCTGGAAAACACGAAGGTGTTGATTCCACAACGTTTTTTGCATTTATAGCCAATATTTTAATTATGCTTAATAGCAGGGGGAGTTAGTATGGATATTGCAAAATTATTAGCTGATGTAAATGATTTTGTATGGGGACCAATAATGCTGGCCATGTTGGTTGGTACAGGTATTTTTTTGACAATAAGGCTGAAGTTTCTGCCTTGGCGTAATTTGTTCTACGCTGTAAAAATGGTTATGAACCGCCGTGATGAACATGCCGGGGATATAACCCCTTTCCAGTCATTGATGACAGCTTTGTCAGCTACCATTGGTACCGGCAACATTGTAGGTGTATCCACAGCGCTGGTATTGGGCGGTCCTGGTGCACTGGTATGGATGTGGATAAGCGCAGCCTTTGGACTTTCCACAAAGTATGGCGAGTCTGTTCTGGCTGTTAAGTATCGTGAAACCAACAGCGTAGGCGAGATGGCCGGCGGTCCGATGTATGCCATGAAGAATGGTATCAAGAATAAGTATGTAGGACGTACACTGGCATTCTTCTTTGCTGTATTCGTAGTACTTGCTTCCTTTGGTATTGGAAATATGACTCAGGCAAATTCCATTGCCGCAGCTGTTTCCTCCAGCTATTCAATTCCATCCTGGATTATTGGTGCACTGCTTGTTGTCTTGTCCCTTAGCGTTCTGCTTCGTGGTATCCGCAGCATCGGCAAGGTATCCAGTATCGTAGTTCCAGGAATGGCAGTTTTCTACTTCGTGACTTCAATCATTGTTATCATCGCAAATTTTGATGCTGTTCCTGCTGGTATCGCTGAAATGTTTAGAATGGCATTCTCCTTTGATTCTGTAGCTGGAGGTGTTGGTGGTTCTATTGTGGCTTCAATGTTCAACGCAATGCGTTGGGGCGTTGCCCGTGGTGTATTCTCCAATGAGGCTGGTCTTGGTTCTGCACCAATTGCAGCAGCTGCAGCACGTACTGACCATGCATCCCGTCAGGGCTATGTAAATATGACTGGTACTTTCTTTGATACTATGATTATTTGTATGCTGACAGGTCTGGTTATTGCTTCCTCCGGAGTTCTCGGCATCATTGACCCAGAAACAGGCAAGGCTGTATCCGGTGCACAGCTCACCATTGCAGCTTTTTCCACAGTTTTTGGTGAATATGGCAAGTTCATTGTATCCCTTTCCATTTCCCTGTTTGCATATTCAACAATTCTTGGATGGGAGTATTACGGCGAGAAAGCTCTGGAATATCTCATTAAGAGCCGCAAGGTCATCATGGGCTACCGTGTGTTCTTCTCTCTGATTACTTTTGTTGGAGCTACCACAACACTTGATGTTGTATGGAACTTCTCCGATACTATGAACGGTCTTATGATTATTCCAAACCTTATCTGCCTTATCTGGCTCAGTAATGATATTGCGAAGGAATGCTTCGAGTATCAGAAGGCTGTAGTTGAAAAGGAAAAGGCTGGAGAGCAAATTGACTATCAGGAGTCAGAAGCAACCTCTGAGCTCTAATAAGTATTGCAAAACCGTCCCTGGGCTGAAAAGTCTGGGGGCGGTTTTGCTATTTAAAAATAATCAGTTGTTTTCAGCTGGTTTGCATTTAGCAGAGATAGAATACATATTGTATAACGAGGAAAAAGATGCCCCATCCTCTGAAGGTGGGGATGAAAAGCAAATAACAGTAGGTGCGCTAATATCTCCCTCCTCGTTGAAACGCAATGTGGAATATTTTCCTGCGGAAAAACTTGAACAATGGCGTTATAATATATAGAAAATATAGAATTGAAATTTTGGAGGAATAGATATGCGTGTTTTACTGGCTGAGGATGATCAGCGCCTTGGAAAGCTGACAAAATATATGCTTGAGCAAAATGACATACAGGTGGAATGGGTCACCAGCGGAGAAATGATTTGCGAATATGCTGGCTATGAGGAATACGATGTCCTGATACTGGACTGGATGATGCCAAATGTTACTGGAGTTGAGGCCTGCAGGCAGCTTCGGGCAGAGGGATATGAAAAAGCCATCCTCATGCTTACCGCCAGGGATTCTGTTGAGGACCGTGTTACCGGACTGGATGCAGGGGCGGATGATTACCTCGTGAAGCCCTTTGAGTTTGCAGAGCTTTTGGCAAGACTCAGGGCACTTGGGCGCCGCAGCACACAGAAGCTTCAGCAGGATGTGGTGGAGATTGGAGAGTTCACTTTGGACAGAACCTCTAAGGTTCTCCGCAAGAACGATCAGGTTCTACAGCTGTCTCCAAGAGAATTCCAGATTTTCGACCTTTTGGTTCAGAACATAGGGATAGTTGTTCCAAGGGATATTATTATGGACCGCATTTGGGGACTGGAATCTGATGTCAGCTCCAACAACATCGACTCCTATGTTAAGCTCATTAGAAAAAAACTGGGCCTTGGAGAGGGAAAGACCATGATTCACACCATAAGGGGAGTGGGATACAAGCTGGAGGTGTGACATGCTGAAGAAGAAAAAGGTCAATAAAGTAAAGCAGGCCGCCTCGGATCTTTTTAGAAGCGGACGCCGTAAAATGACAATATACTACGCTGTTGGAATGTTTCTTTTTGCTGTGGTGCTCATGTGTGTGGTTCACGAAAGTATGGAGTGGGCACTGTCTTCTGAGCAGGCAAGGGATTTAAAGGACACAGCAAATGACATAGCCTACGCCCAGTCATATATTATGGATCAGCAGGCAATATTTGATGATTTTGCCAATACTGGCAGCAGGAATAAATTGTTTTTCTATGTTTATGATAAACATGGCCGGCTGATAAATTATTCCAGGGCTTCCAACCATATAGAGAGCTTTGTATTGGACACCATAGATGAATGGGAGCTGGAGCCGGAGGATGTAGGAGTATTTGGCCGTATGGAGCGTCATGATGACAAAAAGTATTTTGCCCGTGTAATGCTTACAGCCTATCCTGTTACTGTAAACGGAGAGACGGTGGCCATGGTATTTGTGGGCAAGGATGTTACCGCTCTTTACTACGGCATAAGAAAATCCATGTATTTCCTGCTGGCATTGTCAGCCGTAGCGTTGATAATTGCTACAGCTCTGGGCTATTTCATGTCTGGCAAGGCGCTTATCCCCATGAAGGAGGCCTACGAAAGACAGCGGCAGTTTGCGGCTGATGCATCCCATGAGCTTCGTACACCTCTGTCGGTAGTCATGGCTTCGGCAGATTTGCTGGACAATGACCCTTCCATAAAGTCGCCGTTTTTAAAACAGGTAATAGCTGATGTGAAGGATGAGGTCAAAAAAATGACCAAGCTTGTCAGCGACCTTTTGGTAATTGCAAGGACGGACAATCAGGCTGTAGTGTTCAATACCCAGACCTTTGACATTTCAGCTATAATGGAGCAGCAGCTCAGGGTAATGCAGCCCTTGGCGGAAAAGAAGAATATTCATCTTTATGGCAAGGGGATGCTTCCTGTAAATATACAGGCTGATGAACAAAAAATCAGACAGCTGATTCTGATTCTTGTGGACAACGCTGTGAAGTACACCCCGGAAGGCGGCGAGGTATGCCTGAAGCTTGAGGGCGCCACCGGAGGAAAGGTCCGCTTTTCCGTAAGTGATACTGGAATAGGAATTGCCCCTGAGGATAAGGACAGGATATTTGACCGATTCTACCGTGTTGACAAGGCTCGCTCCAGGGCAATGGGCGGCAACGGACTTGGACTTGCAATTGCGCAGGAAATCGTAAGTCTCCATGGGGGAAGCATAGGTCTTGAAAGCCAGCTGGGAGAAGGAACAACCTTCAAGGTTGAATTTAAGGCAAAAACCACCAATAAAAACATCGAGCTGGAAGGCTAGTACACTTATTTTTCAGAGATAAAAGTTCAAATATATATGCCTTTTAAAAGATAAGTCAAAAAGTCAAAAAAGTATTTGACTTTTTGACTTATTCTATTATAATAATATTTAGAAGCAGAAATGCTGTAGGGGTTGCTGATCATGACAGCGTATCCTTGGCATGGATGCTCATATTAATTGAATTAGTTTTTGCATCCCATATGGGATACGGGAGGGATATATATGGCAGACGAAAAATATACCGAAAAGGCAATGGCTGCCCTTCAAAATGCACAGCAGAAAGCTGCACTGCATTATCATCAGGAAATAACTTCGGCACATATGCTGTTGGCATTGTGCGAGGAGCCGGAGGGGCTGCTGCAGACAATATTTGATGAGGCAAACACCGATTTGCCAATGCTTAAGGCAAAGCTTGAGCAGATACTGAACAAGATACCGTCAGTTCGTGGTCAGGACAGACTTTCCATGGGTATAGATATGGCAAGGGTTATAGGCAAGGCTTCTGAGCTGGCAAAGAGCATGAAGGATGACTATATCAGCACTGAACATTTGCTGCTGGGAATCGTTGAAGCTGGCAGTGATGAGGTACAGTCTGTATGTAAGGAATTTGGTCTTAGCAAAAATCAGATTCAGTCCTCCATTAAGAAAAACAGAAAGCAGAATGTCAATAGTGCAAATCCAGAAGAGGGCTACAAATCCCTTGAAAAATTTGGTCGTGACCTGACAGATGCTGCAAGAAAAGGAAAAATTGATCCGGTTATTGGCCGTGATGATGAAATCAGACGTACCATTGAGATTTTGTCCAGACGCACCAAGAACAATCCTGTATTGATAGGCGAGCCTGGCGTAGGCAAGACCGCCATTGTAGAAGGATTGGCAAGGCGTATTGTGGCTGGGGACGTTCCAGAATCCCTGAAGAACAAGACCTTGTATTCCTTGGATATGGGCTCATTGATTGCCGGTGCAAAGTTCCGTGGCGAGTTTGAGGAAAGATTGAAGGCTGTTCTCAACGAGATAGCCAAATCCGATGGACAGATACTGCTCTTCATAGATGAGCTTCATACCGTTGTGGGCGCTGGAGCTGCAGAAGGTGCAATGGATGCCGGAAACCTTTTGAAGCCGATGCTGGCTCGTGGTGAGCTGCGCTGCATAGGTGCAACTACCCTGAATGAGTACAGAAAATATATTGAAAAGGATGCGGCCCTTGAGCGTAGATTCCAGCCTGTAATGGTTGGAGAACCGAATGTGGAGGATACCATTTCCATCCTCCGTGGACTTAAGGAGCGTTACGAAGTCCATCACGGTGTCCGTATCAGGGATGCGGCCCTTGTATCCGCAGCGGTGCTTTCCGACAGATATATTTCCGACCGTTTCCTTCCTGATAAGGCCATTGACCTGGTGGATGAGGCGGCAGCAAAGCTCCGTACAGAAATTGAATCCATGCCTACAGCCCTTGATGAGGTACGCCGCAAGCTCATGCAGCTGGAAATCGAGGAGCAGGCTCTGAAAAAAGAATCCGATGAGGATTCCAAGGAAAAACTCGATGCAATGCTGAAGGAAAAAGAAGAGCTTGTAGCAAAGCAGGACAAGCTGCAGAAGCAGTGGGAAGGCGAGAAGCAGGCAATTCTCAGGGTTCGTGCCATCAAGAAGGAAATTGATGGTGTAAAGAATGAAATGGAGGCAGCAGAGAGAAATTATGATCTCAACAAGCTGTCAGAGTTGAAATATGGCAAAATGCCTGAGCTGGAGAAACAGCTGAAGGAAGAAGAGGCTGTTATTGCAGAAAAATCCAAGGACTCCCAGATGCTTAAGGAGGAAGTTGGCGAAGAGGATATTGCAAAGGTTGTAAGCCGCTGGACCGGTATTCCTGTAGCAAAGATGATGCAGGGGGAACGTGAAAAGCTTGTACATCTGGAAGAGGTTCTCCATCAGAGAGTAATCGGTCAGGATGAAGCTGTCAGCGTTGTAAGCAATGCAATTATCCGTGCAAGAGCAGGAATCAAAGATCCCAACCGTCCAATCGGTTCCTTTATCTTCCTTGGTCCCACCGGTGTCGGCAAGACTGAGCTGGCAAAGACATTGGCAGAGGTGCTCTTTGATGATGAGCGCAGCATAGTCCGTATAGATATGTCCGAGTACATGGAGAAGCATTCTGTATCCAGATTGATTGGAGCGCCTCCCGGATATGTGGGCTACGATGAAGGCGGTCAGCTTACTGAAGCGGTACGCCGCCATCCATACAGCGTAATTCTGCTGGATGAGATAGAAAAGGCACACAGAGATGTATTTAACGTACTGCTGCAGATTCTCGATGACGGACGTCTCACAGATGGCAAGGGCAGAGTAGTAAGCTTCAAGAACACCGTTATCATCATGACCTCCAACTTGGGCTCCCAGGAGATTCTGAACAAGGATTATGATGAAGCAAAAGAAGCTGTAAACGGTATCCTTAAGGAATACTTCAGACCTGAGTTCCTGAACCGTGTTGATGATATCATCGTATTCAAGGCATTGGCAAAGGACCAGGTACGGAACATTGCAAAGCTCATGCTTTCGCAGCTTGACAGCAGACTGGAAAAACAGGTACATATTACCATGAACTGGTCCGATGAGGTTTTGGAACTTCTGTCTGAGCGTGGATTTGATCCAAATTACGGCGCAAGACCTCTCCGCAGACTTATTTCCCACACTGTGGAGACCGCTCTTTCCAAGGAAATCATCAAGGGCGAAATCCACGAGGGAGATGTGGTAAATGTAACCGTGGAAAACGGAGAAATCGCATTTCATCCGGAACATAAATAACATACATATGTGTATTGATAATGCACAAAGTATAGAAAATCCACTGAATAAAGATTAAATGCTTGCAATAAACGTTACATTGTGATATATTAGTTTCAGTCACAAAAGAACATGTGTAATGTGTTGAAGAGGAACAGTAGGCCCTTGGAATCTTTCAGAGAGCTGCCGGAAGGTGGAAGGCAGCAGAGGAATTGAGGCTGAACTCGCCTTGGAGCAGTCCGCTGAATAACAGTAGGCAGGAACGGGAACCGGCCGATAAAACGGGAGGATATGAATGTATCCGTATTGAGTGCATGTCCTTTGACATGAAATTGAGTGGTAACACGTAAGCAAAGCCTTTCGTCTCTTTAGAGACGGAGGGCTTCTTTTTTTGAGGAGGGTAATTTAAATGAAAAATGTAAGCAAGTACAGCAAGGGCTATTTCATGCCGCCGGAGATTGATTTGGAATGGGCAAAGAAGGAATGCCCAGACAAGGCACCAGTATGGTGCAGCGTGGATCTTCGTGACGGCAACCAGGCATTGGTTATCCCCATGAGCCTGGATGAAAAGCTTGAGTTTTACAAGACCCTCATTAAAGTTGGATTTAAAGAAATTGAGGTGGGCTTCCCGGCAGCCTCTGAAACAGAATATGAATTCCTCCGCCGTCTGGTTGAGGATGACCTTATCCCAGATGATGTAACAATACAGGTTCTTACCCAGGCAAGAGAGCATATTATAAAGAAGACCTTTGAGGCTCTGAAGGGTGTAAAGAATGCCATTGTTCACGTATACAACTCCACTTCCGTGGCACAGCGTGAGCAGGTATTCCGCAAGTCCAAGGAAGAGATTAAGCAGATTGCTGTTGATGGTGCAAAGCTTTTGAAGCAGCTTACAGAGGAGGCTGGTGCAAACTACCGCTTTGAGTATTCTCCTGAAAGCTTTACTGGAACAGAGCCTGAGTATGCATTGGAAGTCTGCAACGCTGTTCTGGATGTTTGGCAGCCTACCGCCGATAGAAAGGCAATCATCAATATTCCTGTAACCGTGGAAATGTCTATGCCTCATGTTTATGCTATGCAGGTGGCATACATGAACAAGCATCTGAAATACAGGGACAATGTTGTTCTTTCCCTGCATCCCCACAACGACAGAGGCTGCGGCGTAGCTGACTCTGAGATGGGTATTCTTGCCGGTGCTGACCGTGTTGAGGGAACTTTGTTCGGCAACGGCGAGCGCACAGGCAATGCGGATATTATCACCATTGCAATGAATATGTTCTCTCTGGGCGTGGACCCCGGACTGGATTTCTCCAACATGCCTGAAATTGCTGAGATGTATGAGAGAGTTACCCGTATGGAGGTTAATCCCCGTCAGCCATACGCAGGAAAGCTTGTATTTGCTGCATTCTCCGGCTCCCATCAGGATGCTATCGCAAAGGGCATGAAGTGGATTGAGGAGAAAAATCCTGACCGCTGGACAGTTCCTTATCTTTATATCGATCCACATGATGTTGGTCGTGAATATGACGGCGATGTTATCAGAATCAACAGTCAGTCCGGCAAGGGCGGCGTTGGCTTTATCATGGAGCAGCGCTACGGCATTGAAATGCCTAAGAAAATGCGTGAGGACTTCGGCTACTGCGTAAAGAGCGTTTCCGACCACAAGCATAAGGAACTTATGCCGGATGAAATCTATAAGATTTTTATGGATGAATATGTAAATGTGGAGACTCCCTACAAGCTGGATGATTTCACTTTGAACAAGGAGCCAAACGGTGTACGTTCCGGCAGTGTATGTATTATTATTGATGGAAAGCCTCATGATTTCCCTGCAAAGGGCAATGGCCGTCTGGATGCTGTCAGCAATGCGCTTCAGCAGAATCTTGATATCAAATATACAGACCTTACCTACAGCGAGCATGCTCTTGAAATTGGTCAGAATTCCCGTGCAATGGCATATATCGGAATCACCGGTGAAAATGGCAAGGTAACCTGGGGCGCAGGAATGGACACCGATATTATTACCGCATCCATCATGGCGTTGGTAAGTGCTGTGAACCGTATGAAGGCTGGAAAATAATGAGGGCGGTTGTAACGAGAGTAAAGTCTGCCTCAGTATCCATTGACGGCAGAATAAATGGCGAGATAGATAAGGGTCTTTGCGTACTGCTGGGAGTAGGCCCTAATGACACTGAAGAGGATGCCAAAAGGCTTGCAGACAAAATATGCAATGTCAGGATTTTCGAGGATGAAAATGGACGCATGAATCTGAACCTTGAAACTGTAGGGGGGAGTCTGCTGGTGGTATCCCAGTTTACATTGTATGCTGATTTAAAAAGCCGCAGACCGGGATTTTCCCATGCTGCAAAGCCGGATAAGGCAATACCGCTGTATGAGCTATTCATGGAGGAATGCCGCAGCAGGGGTTTTTCCGTGGAGCATGGAGAGTTCGGGGCGGATATGCAGGTTGAATCCATCAATGATGGCCCGGTGACGCTGGTTTATGATACAGAACTGCTGTAAGCCTCCGAATTTGGGTAATGTTGACAGTTTCAATGACAGCATGTTATAGTATGTATATACAGTAATTCTAAGATGTACCAATGTGGCTCACGTTCTTGTAAGTCGTTTTGAATTTTTAGATGACTTACAGAGGCGTGGGCTTTTTTGTGTCTATATTTTACGAGTTATTGAAACAATTATTTATAGGAGGTACCATCCATGAGCACAGGTACAGTAAAATGGTTTAATCCGGATAAGGGCTTCGGCTTCATTTCCAACGATGAGGGTGGCGAGGATATCTTCGTTCATTTCTCCGCTATTGCAGCAGAGGGCTTCAAGACTCTGAATGAAGGCCAGAAGGTTTCCTTCGATATAGAGGCAGACACTAGAGATGCAAGCCGTACACGTGCAGCTAACGTTACTGTAATCGAGTAATATTGCAGACAAAGGACAGCCTAGGAGAATTGACTCCGGGGGCTGTCTTTTTTATGTCTGAAGAAATGTGGAATTATTTGACACTTCATATAAAAACATTTAAAATATTGTTGTATGGTTTGCCCTAATGGCTGAAATTAAGAAATAAAAAAGCATGAACGGCAGAATAAGTTACAATTTTTTTTCGGCGAAGGCCGATTTTCTGAAAATCCCTAACAGGGATGTATTTGAAAAAGGGGGTGGAGACTATCGTTGAGATAGTGCTAGCGGTTATTGTTTCAATTATTGTCGGCGCAGCTGCCGGCTATACTGTACGTAAAAAGTCAGCTGAGGCACAGATCGGATCAGCTGAGGCAGAGGCACAGCGTATTATCGAGGACGCTGAGTCAAAGGGCGAGAGCAGAAAGAAAGAATTATTGCTTGAGGCCAAGGAGGATGTACACCGGCTTCGTCAGGAGCTGGACCGCGATACAAAGGAACGCCGTGGAGAGCTGCAGCGTCAGGAACGTCGTGTTGTACAAAAAGAGGAAAATCTGGACCGCAAGATGGATTCCTTGGAAAAGAAAGAAGAAATTCTCGAGAAGAAAGAGTCCAAGCTGGATCGTACACAGGCGGCTATAAACGAGCTGCACGAAAAGCAGAAGGCTGAGCTGGAGCGTATTTCCGGACTTACATCAGCAGATGCAAAGACTATGCTGATGACAGAGGCAGAGGAAGAGCTGAAGCATGAAAAGGCAATGCTGATTAAAGAGTACGAGCAGCAGACAAGGGATGAGGCTGACAAGAAGGCCAAGGATATCATTTCCCTTGCCATTCAGCGTTGTGCAGCGGATCAGGTGGCAGAGACTACAGTTTCCGTTGTGGCTCTTCCAAATGATGAAATGAAGGGACGTATCATTGGACGAGAGGGCCGTAATATTAGAACCCTTGAGACCATGACAGGCATTGACCTAATCATTGACGATACTCCAGAGGCTGTAATTCTTTCAGGTTTTGATCCAGTACGCCGTGAGGTAGCAAGAATTGCTTTGGAGAAGCTCATTGCTGATGGACGTATCCATCCGGCACGCATTGAGGAAATGGTTGACAAGGCAAAGAAGGAAGTTGACCAGCGCATTAAGGAAGCCGGTGAACAGGCTACTTTCGATACTGGTGTACATGGACTTCATCCTGAGCTCATCCGTCTGCTGGGACGTCTGAAGTACCGTACAAGCTACGGACAGAACGTGCTCCAGCATTCCATCGAGGTATCACACCTTGCCGGGGTTATGGCATCTGAGCTTGGCGTAGATGTTATGCTTGCAAAGCGTGGCGGTCTGCTCCATGATATAGGAAAGGCCGTTGACCATGAGGTGGAGGGACCCCACGTTACTATCGGTGCTGATTTGGCACGGAAATACAGAGAGTCCAAAGAGGTTATCAATGCCATTGCCGCTCATCATGGCGATGAGGAGTATATGACAGTTGAGGCAGCTCTTGTGGCAGCCGCAGATGCTGTTTCTGCAGCACGCCCGGGAGCACGCAGGGAAAGCCTTGAATCCTATCTCAAGCGTCTTACCAGACTTGAGGAAATCGCTGAGTCCTTCCAGGGAGTTGAAAGCTGTTTCGCTATCCAGGCAGGCCGTGAAATCCGCGTAATGGTAAAGCCGGATAAGGTGGATGACGTAGAGGCAGTAGGCTTGGCCCATGATATTGTCAAGAAGATAGAGTCAGAGCTTGAATATCCGGGTCAGATTAAGGCAACGATTATTCGTGAAACCCGTGTTGTGGATTACGCAAAATAATTTGCCTGTTATTTAAATGATTTAAAGCGGCCTTGTTATTGCAGGGCCGTTTTTTATTTGCTAAAGGCCAGAGGAGGTGTGCTGTATGCTGCTGGGCAGGAAAAAGACAGAGAAAAACATGGATGGAATCAGATTTATTGTATCCATGATGGTGTGCTTCCAGGAAATTTCCACAGCCAAAATCGACCCCAAAACAGGAATGCTTCAGATTGCTTTTGAGCTGAAGGGTATTCCAAAAGAGGAGGATTTTGGCAAAAAGGCTGAGTTTATAAAGGAAAGCATACATACATATCATTCCCTGACAGGATTTAAGGATGCACGTATCAATATAAAGCTTGAAGGTCAGTCAATTGCGGGATTTCTGCGCATAGAAAGAGATATGGATACCCTTTCCCATGACGAAATTAGTCTGATATGCACATTGGTGCAGGAGGGCTTCGATGGTATGCTGGTAACAGAGCCACTGCAGCAGGATGACAATGGGGAAGTAGCATATGGTGAGCTGCTGGACAACATGCTTACAGCCTTTAGAGACAACCATATTCAGGAGCGTCTGGTGGGAGTTCGTGAGGCTGGCAGGGTTTTGGTATATGACAGCTGATTCTGAGAGAGGAGTTTCTTGATGAATATTTTGATTGTAGGCGATGTGGTTGGAAGACCGGGCCGTGAGGCCTTTATGAAATATACGCCTCAGCTTAGAAAAAAATATGATGTGGACATTGTTATAGTGAACGGTGAAAATTCCGCTGGGGGAAAGGGAATTACCAGAAAGTCACTGCAGGCTTTATACTCTGGCGGAGCTGATATCATTACATCCGGAAACCACGTATGGGATAAAAAGGAAGTCTGCGAATTCATAGATGATGAAGCATACCTCGTCCGTCCGGCAAATTATCCCGAGGGTGCACCGGGAAAGGGCTGGTGCAGCTATCCCTTTAGAGCAAAGAATATCGGCGTAATGAATCTTTCTGGAAGAACTTTCATGCCGCCAATGGACTGTCCCTTCCAAAAGGCAGAGGACCTTCTCCGGGAAATGAAGGATGAGTGCGATATAATTATTCTGGATGTTCACGCAGAGGCTACCTCTGAAAAACTGGCATTGGCATGGTATTTGGACGGCAAGGTTCAGGCTGTTGTGGGCACCCACACCCATATCCAGACCGCTGATGAAAGGCTCCTTCCAAAGGGAACCGCATATATCACTGACCTTGGAATGGTTGGCCCTTACAACTCTATTCTTGGTGTTAAGGCTGAGATTATTCTGGAGAAATTTACCACCGGCCGTCCGGTACGCTTTGATTTGGCACAGGGTCCCTGTGTTTATTCAGCGGTGCTTGTAAACATTGATGATAAGACCAATAAGGCTGTAAAAATAAGCCGTGTTTTGTTCAATGAGGAAGACGGTTGCGAACTGTAATCGAAAAAGAAGGACTTTAGCACAGCTGTATAGAATATGACAGAATGCAGTTGCGAAGTTTAAGTGAAAGTCGAAGTGAATTCTAAATGGCTAGTGATCTTCATATGCATACGAACTATTCGGATGGCGTACTGTCTCCGGAGGATTTGATAGATGCGGCAAGAAATGCAAATCTTAGATATATAGCAATTACAGACCATGATACTGTGGACGGGGTCATGCATTTGTATGAGTCAAATCTGATACCCAGCCGCAATCCCTATGTTATACCTGGAATAGAGTTTAGCGCACATCATCCTGAGCGCAGCATACATATCCTGGGATATAATATCGATATTTATAACCGTGTGCTCCGTGACACTCTGAATGAAGTGGTGGAAGCCCGCTGGTCGCGTTTTTCACAGATGGTGGAAAAACTTCAGCAGCTGGGGTATGCCATTACTGAGGCTGATGTGCTGAGATTTGCTGGGGAAAGCAAGGCAATAAGCCGCTCCCATGTGGCACAGGCAATGGTGGCAAAGGGATTTTTCCCAACAGTTTCAAAGGTTTTCGATGAGGTGCTGGAAAAGGGCAAGCCGGCCTACGTTCACCATTACAGGCTGGAGGTAGAAGAGATAATTTCTTTGATACATGAAACCGGAGGAACCGCTGTGCTGGCACATCCCAAGCTCATCGGTGATGACGACATTGTAAAATCTGTAATTCAGCAGGGAATCGATGGCTTGGAGGTATTCTATCCGCAGCATGACCAGGAGGATACCGAGCGATATATGGAGCTGGCAAAAAGCTACAATCTCCTTATGTCAGGTGGTTCCGATTTCCACGGAATACCCTCAAGATTTCCAAATGAGCTGGGAATTTTTACCATAGAGGATTCCTATGCAGAAAAGTTTTATCAGGAGATAAAGCAGCTTTAAATATTCAGGAGGACCGTCATGGACGTTATAGCTTTGGTTGGACCAAGCGGAACCGGCAAGAGCCATAGAGCTCTTGTGGTGGCGCATAAACATAAGGCAGATGCCATAATAGACGATGGAATTCTTATACAGGGCGGAAAAATCGTAGCTGGACATTCTGCAAAGCATGAGCAGAGCAAGATAATGGCTGTTAGAAGAGCTATTTTTGTGCTTCCAGGCCATGCCAAGGAGGTAAGGGAGGCTATACAGCGTGTATCTCCCCACAGAATTCTGATTTTGGGTACCTCTGTAAACATGGTGGACAAGATTGCCGCCAAGCTGCAGCTGCCCTCGATATCCCAGATAATCAACATTCAGGATATTGCAACTAAAAATGAGATTCAGAAGGCTCAGTTCCACAGATTGAAGGAAGGAAAACACATAATTCCTGTACCTACAATTGAGCTGAAACCACATTTTTCCGGATATCTCATTGACCCTCTGCAGTCATTTTTCAAGCATTCCAGTACACAGAGAAGAAGACTTGGAGAGAAATCCATTGTAAGGCCTGTTTTCAGCTATTATGGAAAGCTCAGTATTGATGACTCAGCTGTAAAGGCAATCATTGTGCATACGATTTCCATGGAAAGGCCTGTGGCACATCTGAATAATATCTCTGTAGAGCATGTTACCAAGGGTAATGAGGATGCCGGGGTGGAGATTCATTTTGATGTTACGCTGGTATATGGAAGCCACATTCCAACCCTCATCCGACAGGTACAGGACAAGGTCCGTGACCAGGTGGAATATATGACAGGAATGCTGGTAAGAAGAGTGGATATCAGAGTAAAGGGCCTGATTGTAGACAATGCCTGATAAAAATTTCATATGACCGGTAAAAGGACTGTAACAGAAAAATGATATGCTCCTTTCCTTGCAAACAAGCTTTTATTATTTTGCTTGTCTAC
>CAVAVT010000004.1:0-64025 GCA_963592185.1 bacterium
AGGATGCTGATGCTCATCTTTTGAAGGCTCATCAGCTTCAGACTTCTGAGCTTCTCAAGAAAGAAGCTGCTGGAGAGCTGAAGGATCCGTTCAATGTTCTCATTGCTCATGCTCAGGACTATGTTATGACTGGCATGGCTATGAAGACTGTTGCTGAAGAGGTTGTTAATCTCTACACCCAGATTCGTGCTAAATAAATCCTCAGTTTTATAGCTGTTATTCCCCCTAGAATGCTTAATCACCCTGTTGCATCTTTTATCTTTTTGATAAAATATTCGTCAACAGGGTGATTTTTTGCTATTATTATCTATATAGCGTGTTTTATTTCACAAAATTTTAATTGATAATGTGCTGTAGTTTTAAGATTCCATGCTTAAACTTTATGTATAAATATACATGATATCTACAAACATATAGGATATTATTCAACTGCTCAAGGAGGATAAAATGAAATTTTCAAGCTTTAAGAAAAAAGCTGCTGTATCAGCTGCAGCCGCACTGTGCGGTATTGCCCTCACCTTCCCTGCCATGCCAGCACCAAAGGCAGAGGCAAGTCTTTTAGGTGTTCTTATTACATCCGGAGTCCAGTATGCACAGCTTGACCAGGCGGTAAAGTACTACAACAACAATGAGGAAGGAAGAAAGGCATTTTTTGAACAGCTGAAAAAGAATTATGGCGTAAATGACGACGCTGCCCTCAACGCACGCCTCGCCACTATTATGACCTCACTTTCCAGCGCCATTGAAGAGGTGGATCCCTCAATCAAAGAGAAACCTTATAACTATTTCATCAATACGGAAACAACTTTTAATGCCTTCTGCACCCTAGGCCATAATATGAGTGTAAATACCGGTATGTTCAACATGGTAGCAAATGATGATGAAATCGCTGTAGTATTGGGACATGAAATGGGGCATGGACAGAAGGACCACCCTGCAAAGGGATTCTATAAATCCATGCCTATCAATATTATCGGAGAGGTTATAGCTGACTCCCAGGGGGGCGTATTAGGTGCTGTAGGTGCAACTATTTTTGCAAATCAGGCTACTGCAAAGACTGTTACTAAACCACAGGAATGGGAAGCTGACAATCTTGCATTTGATTACATTACCCATAGCAACTACAATCCCGGGGCCTGTGCAGCTATCTGGCAGCGTGTTATGGAGAAACAAAGCGGTGGCGAAAAATCCAGCTTTATCGGTGAAATTTTCTCCCCGAATGACCATCCCACCAACGAACAGCGCAGGGATAATTATGCACAAAAGCTGTATGAATACAGCAATAAACATGTTGAGGTAAAGGATGCAAAAGTCTATGTCAATGGCAATGAATTCTTAACTCCTGCTCCTGCAGCCAATATGAGTTCTGCTGAACGTGCATTTTTCGTTGGGGGCAATCTTGCTGCTGCATATCACAATGGCCATGACAAAAATACCGCAACAAATAATGGTGGAACAGTATATCTTGGACCTCAGGCTATCATTGCCCCAGTTGCTGAGGACCTTTCGGCTGATGAAATTGTCACCAAACTTAATACTGTTATGAGCAGCAAGGACAAATCCTCCGATTCTGAAAAGAAATCCGACTAAGGCTTTTAAAAGTCTTAGCCGGTATTGAAATTTTTAAACATGCGAGGTGATTATATGTGGATTAAATACCGCACTTCCATTATTTTGGCGGTGACCTTTGCTGTGCTGTTTTCAGCTTTCTGGTTTTTCCCAGCACTGGCATTTATAGTATTTTTATCTATATTGATGCAGCTTCTTCTAACCCCCTGGGTAAACAGATTATCAAAACATGTTTCCAGGGGACTGGCATCCGCCATTGTCTGCATACTATTTGTACTCATTCTGGTAGGTGCTCTGACTGTTGTAACCAGTACTGTAATACCTAATTTTAGATCCTTTGTGGACAATCTTCCAAAAATTTCAGAGAGATTTGATGAGATGTTTGATATGTCCGACTGGCAGTTTATCTCTGTTGAATTTGACCACCTGATTGATCAAATGACATCCTTCAGCGTAGATGCACTGCAGTCATCTCTACTGCTTATTGTTGCTGTTTTCAATAAGGTTTTAGATTTTGTCATTATAATCTTTGTAACCTTCTATCTCCTAAAAGATGGTGAAAAAATAAAACATTATCTTGCGGAGCTTTTCCCTAAAAGTGATTATCACAGAATTCTCAACCTGTTCAACAAGATTTTGGCATCTCTTCAGGCTTATGTCCGTGGGCAAAGTCTTATATGCCTTATGACAGGAATCATCGTATTTATCTATTTCTCCATCCGTGGTCAGCAATACGCCTCCATATTCGCGGTTGTTTCCGGTGTGTCTGAATTCATTCCTGTCCTTGGCCCTACTATAGCCTCTGCCTTTGCTGTGCTGCTTACCGCTACACAGTCAGTTTCCATGGCTGTTCAAACTATCTTCTTTTTCCTGATTCTCACCCAGGTCAACCATAATGTGGTTTCTCCACAGCTGTTAGGAAAATCCCTAAAGCTTCATCCCGTTGCTATAATACTGGGTGTAATCTTTGGTGGCGAGCTTCTCGGAGCTGCTGGAATGTTCTTGGCTGTGCCCTGTATTGGAGTAATTAAACTGATAATTGAAGATATACACGAAAACAATATTAAAAATCGCCAGTTATTCCTCATAAGAAAACGTATATTAAAAAAAGGCGACTTGAAAAACTTTGACATTCATAACAAATAAAAAAGCCGGATGCTGCTGATACATTAATATCAATAGCATCCGGTATTTTTTATCTGTTCAAGTATCCTTCAATTCCATGCTTTAGACGTTCCAGACCATCTACAACCTTGTCATGCTGGCAGCCCAGGTTCATCCTTAAACAATAATGTCCGTCACCTCTATACTGGCCTCCAGCGGTTATATATAGCCCAGTGGTCTTACGAATAAACTCCGCCAGTTCATCTGTTGAAGCTCCCTCCGTATCCCCCACAATACCTCTGCAGTCCAGCCAGAGAAGATATGAGGATGGACCAGCCACGGGGATTACATTTGGTATATTTTTTTCGATATATTCCACCGCATAAGTCATATTACGCTCAATGTATTTGCACAATTCATCCAGCCACGGACCGCCCTGGCTATATGCTGCCACTGCTGCCGCAATTGAAAATGCCCCAGGTTCCGCCACTTCATTGGAATTAAGCCCCCTGTCAATCTTCTGCCTGAGAGCTGTCTGTGGAATGATTACAGCAGCTGTGTTGATTCCAGCAATATTAAATGCCTTGCTGGGGGAAATACAGGTCATGCTCACATCACGACAATCCGCTGAAGCTGAAGCAAAGGGAACATAGCTTGTGCCGGGCTTGACAATGTCACAGTGAACTTCATCGGACAATACAGTAACACTGTATTTTTTACACAAAGCCCCTACCTTGGCAAGCTCTTCCTTGGACCAGATTTTACCAGAAGGATTCTGTGGATTACACATAATCATCATAGTAGTTAGAGGACGTGCCAGCTTTTCCTCTAAATCCTCAAAATCTATATGATACTCACCCTTAGAATATGCCAAAGGACATTCCAAAGTATGCCGTCCAAAGTTCTCAATGGAATGGAAGAAAATGTCATAGACCGGAGTAAGCACCAATACAGAATCTCCTACATTTGTTATACGCTGAACAGAACTGGATATTGCAGCCACAACACCTGTGGTAAAAATCATCCATTCTTTCTTAATTTCAAAATTGTGTCTTGTCCTCCACCAATTTTGAATAGCCTCATACCAATCCTCGGTTACGATATGATACCCAAAAATTCCATGCTCCACCTTATTTTGAAGAGCCTGTCTCACAGCAGGAGCTGTTTGAAAATCCATATCTGCAACCCACATAGGCAGCTCGTTATCAGCCACATCCCATTTCAGAGAGCCTGTATCTCTGCGATTCGTTGGTTCGTCAAAATTAAATTCCATATCAATGCTCCTTTTGCACTTTTTTCAGCCAGCTTTCCTGCTTAAGCCTCAGCAGCATAAACAATCCCCTGCACCAAAGCTCAATGCACATGGCAATCCACATGCCCACAAGTCCATAATCCCCTACCAAAATCAGGCATAGAACAACACGGATTCCCCATATGCTGAATATATTCAGCAGGCTGGGTATCAATGTATCCCCAACGCCTCTAAGAGCACCTGCGGCGATTATAGAGGCCGCAAACATTGGCTCCGCAAACATTTCAATTCTCAATACTCTTGTACCAAGCTCCCGGACAGCCTGATCTGGTGTAAGTATGGCAAAAATCCATGGAGCTGCCACATACATAAGCACAGCTGTAACACTCATAATAACCATACCAATACCTATGGCGCTTCTTGCGAAATTTCGTATTAAATCATGTCTTCCAGCCCCAAGGCTTTGTCCCACAATTGGGGAAATTGCCGATGCAATTCCATATCCCGGCATGTAGCAAAGACCTTCCGCTGTAATAGCGAAAGAATTTGCAGCTATTGCAACCGCCCCCAAGGGTGCTGCAATGGCTGTTGTTGCCACCATTGCCCCACACATAACAGCATTCTCCAATGCCACTGGAAAACCCAGCCGCACAGCCTTGAAGACACACTCTCTCGTAAGATGCCATACTTCCCCGGCTCTAAGACTCAGTTCAGGAGATTTTGACAGCAGACACCACATAATAAGCGACATGGCAATAAGCTCTGATACCGCCGTCCCCAGCGCTGCCCCGGGAACCCCCAGACCGGCTCCGGGAATAAACATACTGAAGCCTCCAATAGATACCATCCTTGAGGGGAAAATAAAGAAAAAATTCCAAAAAGCATCCAGAAAACACATCATAGAATTTATTATTCCAGGAGTTTTCGTATTACCAGTGCTTTGCAGCATGGCACTTCCAAAATATCTAAGCTGATAAAGCGGCAGACTGCAGCAGAATATGCCGAAATATTTCCCGGCATTGTCACAAATCTGTGCATCTCCCCCTAACAGCACAGGCAGATAGGGGCTGAAAATAGCTCCAGCAGCCCCCAGAAGGATGGATAATGCGAAACAGCATATAATTCCCTGCCGCATAATATCCCTCGCCTCGTCCCACTTGCAGGCACCAAGCCGGTGAGCTGTCTGTATGGAAAATCCCACCACTGCAGCAACGCTTATACCACCTAGAAGCCATGTGGAGGAGCTAACCAAACCTATTGATGCGGAAGCTCCTGCCCCCAGACTTCCCACCATAGCAGCATCTATATATTCCATGGCTATCATAGTTACCTGTGCCATAACAGTAGGCAAACTCATTTTCAGGACCAGGTATATCTGCTGCCGAAGGGTCACAGGCTTATCGCTTGCCAGCATTGCCTTTAACGTTCTGTGCCTTTCAGACATTTAGTTTCTGCCCCTTCATAAAAATATTATTCCTCCCTGCCTCCAGGATTTTTACTTGGAGGTTTCAATGATTTCTGTTTTTGATGAATCGACTTTTGGATCATCAAATATAATTTCTCCGATTTCCTTTGCCTGAATTCTGCCACTGTAAGGATTTTTTACACTTACAATGCTGCTGGTAATTTCTGCATCCACATTGCTGCAATATTCAAATGCCAAATCCGTATTAAGCAGTCTGCAATTCTTCATGGTAAGATTTTCAATATAGCAAAGTCCCTGAAGGCTCTCCAGTGTGCAATTTATAAGTGTCACATTCTTAGAATTCCATGCAAAATATTCTCCAGTAATAAAGGAATCCTCAATTACAATATTTTCGCAATTCCAAAATGCATCCTTTGAAAGCATTCTAGCATTTTTTACATGTACATTATAAGAACCGTCAAAGGGATAGTTTCCTATGAGCTTGAAATTTTCTATCTCAAGGTCATGGCTGTTCATGCCAAAATAATTTCCTTTTGCAGATACATCCTTCATGCGGACATTGCTGCAATGCCAAAGGGTTTCCTCAGCATTGGGCATATCGAGGCGGATTAAATCCACATCGTCACATCTTCTGAAAGTTTTAGGAGCCTCAATAAGTACATCCTCCATATAAAGATGATTGGTATACCATATACCGGCACGTCCCATTTCAAACAGAGAGCTGTCCTTGACTTCCACATTATTGCAGTACCAAAGAGGATACTTCCACTGAAAAGTTGTATTGCTTATAACTATGTCACAGCTTTCCTTCAGAGGAGATTCCCCATCAGCAAAAGTACAATATTCCAGCTTTAGCCCATTGCTTTTAAACAGCGCCCTTTCTCCGGTAAAACGCTGTTCAGTATATATCTTATTTGTCTTTATATTATTCATTAATTTTGCCTCCTAGAGTAAAAATTTACACTATAAATTATACTATCTGGAGTATGGTTAAAGTCAAACATATTTAACTATTAAATAAAAATAATTATCCTTTATGTATTCTGGACCTTATTTCCTGAAGCCGTGGCACCAGCAATACAGATAATTTTTCCTCAAGCTCTGGCAGCTCGGCGGAATCAAAGGCATAGGTCATATCCGGAAGATTATTGATTCGTGCTTCGCCATAAAACTCGTCACGAAACATATTATAGTAAATAATAAAATTACTTTCGTTTTCAAAATCCGAATAGTCAAATACGATTACAGAACCATTCAATACAACAGCAGGAGCATCCGGACGAATATATAGCTCAAATCCCTCCAGAGTGTCAGGCAGCAGCTCCTTATAATCCCATTCGGTAATATGCTTTTCCTTTACCAAATTATTTAGGGTTGCTGGATTAAATTCCACCATGTCATGAAGAACCTCCATCATGTGGGCTTTAAGCAGACTCTCGAAGGTTTCGATATTAGGGGCAATAAATTCAATCCTGCAAAACTCAGTTAGTCCAATTTTTACTCTGAACTTATATTCCTTTGTTTCTTCATGGAAATATGCAGCTGCACTTAAATGGGCCTCAAGGTTGTCATATCGGAAAAGATCATACTTGTCTCCATGGATTTTTGGGCTGCTGTCCAATACAAACCCATATGCTTTTTGGGGAAGTTCCTCCCTGTAAAGCCATCCTTCTGTGTCCTTCTCCACACGTTCAATAGAGGCATCCTTCATTTCTCTACTCCCTTAAAAACAGTTTTTAAGGGACAGTTTTCCCTGCCCCTTAAATTTAAAATATATTACCGATGACCGGCCTTTATCTTATTTTCCGTACCTGTACGCAGCCGCTGAATATTTGTCTTGTGCCGATAAATAACAAATACAGCTGTCAAAAGACCAAACACAATAAATTCAGCACTTTCACCAAAAATTACCGCAAGCACAGGAACCATTGCAGCTCCTACTATAGAGCCTAATGATACATATTTCGTAACCAATACAATAACAAGCCATACAAGGAAAACAATTACAGACACCTTTGGCATAAGCATTATCAGCACGCCAAGGCCTGTAGCCACTCCTTTTCCGCCCTTGAACTTCATGTATATTGACCAGGAATGTCCCACAATTGCCAGGATACCTCCTAGAACCATTCCAAGCTCCGGAGAGGATGTGTGAGAGCCTAAATACACACCAAGAATACCTTTAAGAGCATCCAGAAGAAATACCGCAATTCCAGGACCTTTTCCCAGGGTTCTCCAGGCATTTGTAGCGCCGATATTTTTACTGCCGCACTTTCTTAAATCCGTATTCCATATGACCTTGCCTAAAATAAGGCCAGAAGGAATAGAACCTATGAGATACGCCAGCAGTAAAGCTATGGGAAAACTAATTGCTGCAGCATTGCTATCCATAACCATCACTCCTCCTCGTCTTCCTTACGTCCTCTTACAATGAGACGTATGGGGGTTCCCTCAAAACCGAAGCTTTCACGAAGCTTGTTTTCCAAGAATCTCATGTAGGAAAAATGCATCAGCTCCGGATCATTAACAAATACGATGAATTTTGGAGGCTGAATATCTGTTTGAGTCATGAAGAGAATCTTGAGCTGTCTTCCCTTATGTGCCGGAGGCGGATTGATGGATACCGCATCCCTTACAAGCTCATTCAATACGCTGGTCTTAATACGCATTGACTGCTGTTCAGCAACATATTTAACAAGTTCTGTTATGCGCTGAACTCGCTGTGTAGTCAGTGCAGAAGTATAAAGAACCGGAGCATACTGAAGGAATCCAATTTGATCTCTAAGCTCATCAGTAAATCTAAGGGTAGATTTGTCATCCTTATTTGGGAAAATATCCCACTTGTTGACAATGATGATTACACCCTTGCCTGATTCATGAGCGTAGCCAGCAATTTTCTTGTCCTGCTCAGTAATTCCCTCAAAGGCATCAATTACCATAAGCACAACGTCCGCACGGTCAATAGCTCTAAGGGATCTAATAACGCTGTAGCGCTCCACATCCTCTTCGATTTTTCCACGTCTGCGCATACCAGCTGTATCTATGAGCATGAACTTAATACCATCTTCAATAAAATGGGTATCTATAGCATCTCTTGTGGTGCCGGGAATATTGCTCACAATCACTCGCTCTTCTCCGAGGAGGGCATTTACCAACGAGGACTTACCTACATTAGGTCTGCCAATAACCGCAATGCTGATTTCATCAGATTCTTTTTCTTCAACATTATCCTTTGGGAAAGCGGCAACAACAGCATCCAGCAAATCACCGAGATTCAGTGCATTAGATGCAGAAATGGCAATAGGATCGCCTAATCCCAGGCTGTAGAACTCATATACCCCCATTTCCTGGGTAGGATTATCCACTTTGTTGACCGCCAAAATAACCGGTTTTTTGGTGGAACGAAGCATACGGCCCACTTCCTCATCGTCAGAGGTCAGACCTGCTCTGCCGTCAACAACAAACATAATAACGTCTGCTTCCTCCATGGCAATCTGAGCCTGCTTTCTCATTGATGACAGAATGCGGTCATCTGTGGAAAATTCAATACCGCCGGTATCTATCATGGTAAAAGTATTGTTCAACCATTCAGCATCCATATAAATACGGTCTCTGGTAACGCCTGGCAGGTCGTCAACAATGGAAACCCGGCGCTTGCCAATCTGGTTAAACAATGTGGACTTGCCTACATTAGGGCGTCCAACAATTGCAACTATAGGTTTACTCATAGGTTTTACACTCCTTTAAAGGCTTTGTATAAGCCGCATTACTTTGCCACATATATGCCTGCTCTGTTTCATCACGATGATAGTCATTCCATCCTGTAACAGCCTCAAGCAAATCATCTGCTCCCAGCGCTGTTTCTATCCTTATGCCGACCTTTTCCCGCATTTCATCAAGGGTCATATCATCCAGAAAAATATTTTCCCCAGCCCTAAGTGCTCCCTCAGGCAAAATAATACCATCCCGTTCGATATCATTTGTTGCCATAAGGGTCTCAAGTATATCATGGCCAGTCAGCAGGCCAGAAACATTTACAGTGGTGCCAAAATGATTATTTTCCACTGGAATAATTCTAATATTTAAGTTTGGAATATCCAAACTTTCGGTTATCTTCTTAAACATAGGAGCCACGGCGGTTCCTGTCACAACGTCAATATTGAGAGGTCTTTCATATCCATTTCCAAGGGAGTGCTTTTCTAAGTACTTTTCCCAAGAAGAAAGGAAATTCCTAGCCAGACCTATGCCGTTATCAAGCTGGGGAAATCCATCGTAAAACTCCTCTGGAGGCAGCTCCCTATCGGCGATAAAATAAAATTCATCTCCAAGATATACAAAGCTTTTCCCAAACTCATCTCGCAATTTTTTCTGCCATTTCTCTACACAGTCAATAACATTGGATGCCTCTGTAGAGTTAAATTCTCTTAATGGATAGCAGTCCTGTCTAAATTTGGTCAGCCCAACAGGAACAATTGCCAGAGAAAGTGCATGTGGTATTCTTTTTGTAATATCGCTTATTGAGCGTTCCAGCTCAGCGCCATCATTAAGCTCCGGGCAAAGAACTATCTGGCAGTGATATTCTATATCCCCCTGTTCCAGACGATCCAGCTGCTCCATCAATATAGCAGCCCTTTTACAGCGCAGTATTTCCGCTCTAAGCTCCATATTTGTGGTCTGCACGGAAACAAACAGCGGAGACAGATGATATTGCTCAATACGCTTAAAATCAGCCTCCACCATGTTGGACATGGTAATAAAATTGCCGTACAGAAATGACATTCGGTAGTCATCATCACGAATGTTGAGACTATCCCTCATGTGTGGTGCAACCTGGTCTACAAAGCAAAAATAACAGTGATTGGCGCAATTTCTTATCCCATCGAATACAGCGGATTCAAATTCGACCCCAAGCTCCTCGTCAAGGTCCTTTTCAAAGGATATAATCTCCTGCTCGCCATCTTCGTGCTCTATGAGAAGGTCTATTTCTTCGTCAGACATAGCAAAGCTAAGATCTATAATATCCCGTAGACGCATTCCATTAATTTCAAGAACCTTGTCCCCTGGAACAAGCTCCAGTTCTTCAGCAAGGCTCCCAGGATTCACTGTCAGTATTTTTCCAAAAAGCATGTCACACCCAATTTCCGTTACAAACCATTAAAGCCATACAATCATATTATACACAATATGAAATATAAATCAAAAAACCTCCCCCCAAATAATTGAGGGGGAGGTTTCATCAATCTGCAATATTAAATACTTCAGATTACTCGCTTACCTGATCACCAATAGTCGCGTTCTGAGTATCCTGCTGAGCCATGTAGTTTGCTGTCTCTGCATTCTCTGCGTCCTTAGCAACCTTAGTAATGCTGAGGGAGATACGCTTGCGCTTCATATCGATGCGGAGAATCTTAACAGTAACCTCCTGGCCTACCTGAACAGCCTCATCTGCACGCTCAATGCGGCGTGGAGCAAGCTCGCCCATAGGAATAAGACCATCAAAGCCCGGCTCGATTTCCATGAATGCACCGAAATCAGTGAGCTTAATAATCTTGCCCTGAATGTGGCTGCCTTCCTGATAACGCTCAGCCTTGTCAAGCCAAGGATCACGCATGGTGTCCTTGATGCTGAGAGAAATGCGCTTAGTCTCAGGATCGAAGCTCTTTACGAATACATCAACCTCCTGACCCTCAGAAAGAACGTCAGCTGGCTTGCGAACGCGCTCCCAAGAAAGATCAGAAATGTGGCAAAGTCCATCTACTCCGCCGATATCGATGAATGCGCCATAATCAACGAGACGCTTAACGGTACCCTTAATAGTGGAACCAACCTCAAGAGTAGTAAATACTTCTTCCTGCTTCTGTGCACGCTCTGCTTCCAGGAGCTTGCGGCGAGAAAGAACGAGACGCTGTTTCTTGATGTCCATCTCAATGGGGATTGCTTCGAGAGTCTGGCCTACATATACGGAAAGATCCTTAATGTAGTGAAGCTCAACCAGGGATGCAGGGATGAATGCACGCACGCCCTGAACGAGAGCTACGAGACCGCCCTTAACAACCTGCTTAATTTCAGCCTGTACAGGCTCACCCTTCTCAACAATACCATCAAGCTCTTTCCAAGCAACAAGGCGGTCAGCCTTAACCTTGGAAACAGTTGCACCATTCTCGCCACCGAGTGCTACAACAAACACTTCAATAACGTCTCCGACACTGACTATATCTCTAGCGGACTCAGGAGCAGGACTCTGAAGCTCATGCTTGGAAATGGGAATATCGGACTTCAGTCCAGCAATATTTACCATTGCCTCGTTGTCGTTTACAGCAACTACAGTTGCTTCAACGACATCATGCTCCACAATTTCCTCCTTTGAATATTCGTCTAACAGGCTCTGCATATCTTCTGACACTTTTCATATACCTCCTTGATAATCCAGTCCGGAGTAGATGCTCCAGCTGTAATACCAATTTTTCCTATTTTTTCAAACCACTCAGGCTGCAGCTCTGCCGCAGTCTCAATATGGTAAGTCAGGCACTTTTCAGCACATATCTGTGCAAGGCGGGTAGTATTTGCACTATTCTTTCCGCCGATAACCAGCATTAGATCCACATCCTCTGCCAGCTTCATTGCTGCTTGCTGTCTCTGGTCAGTGGCGGTGCATATAGTTCTTAGAATCTTTATGTCACCGGACTTATCTAGCAGCTGCATTACGATATTTTGAAACTCCATGCGGTTGAATGTGGTCTGGGCAACTATACCCATCCTGGCACAAGGCTTCAGCCCTGCAGCATCTTCAACAGTATCAACCACCTGGGCATTGGTTCCTGCCCATTCCAGGATACTTTTTACCTCTGGATGTTCCTTTTCTCCGACTATTACAACCGAATAGCCTTCTTCTGCAAGGCCATGGGCCGCCATCTGTGCCTTCCGCACATGTGGGCATGTCGCATCCACCAAATCCAGACCTCTCTGCCTGATTTTGTCATACACAGAAGGTCCTACGCCATGGGAACGAACTATCAGTGTCCCCTGCTCCATGGAATCCACACTATCCACTGTTCCAACACCTTCGTCCGAAAGTCTTTGAACCATCTGCGGATTGTGAATTATGGGTCCTAGCGTATTGGTTTCATGTTCATTTGATGCGCTGTCCCTGGCAAGCTGTATAGCCCTCTTAACTCCATAGCAGAAGCCAAGATAATCAGCTAATTTTATTTCCATAGTTTCCCTGCCTTATCGCAATCTTTTTATAGTATATATCATTTTAGCCCTTTTGTGCAAGATTATTTTAGGTCTTTTATGCATAAACATACTATATATTTCCTAATTTAGGACTTGCTGTTTATGAATGACTTTCCTTCATTCTGCCGATTTCAGTCATAATCTCACTGGTAAATTTCTCCAATGCACCTCTGTCGCCTTTTTCGCCCTGGAAATACATTGGCTTTCCGTAGATGACCTTAAGCTTTGGCAAGAAGCCTCCATTGGCAAAAATTTTATCTGTGCCAATAATTGCCGCAGGAAGTACCGGTGCTCCGGACATAGCTGCCAAAAGTGCCACACCTGACTCAGCTTTGCGAAGCTTTCCGTTGCGGCTTCTAGTTCCCTCTGGAAATACTCCAAGTACCCTTTCCTGCTTTAGAACCTGAATTGCCGCCTTGATTGCCCCCCTGTCAGCCGCCCCTCTCTTTACTGGAAAGGCATGACATGCGGTGATTATATTTTTAAATATCGGCACCTCAAAAAGTTCTTTTTTTGCCATGTAGCTTACAGGCCTTGGCAAGAATGTAGCCACCAGCGGAGGATCCATATTGCTCATATGGTTTGCCGCAAGTATAACCCGTCCTTCTTTGGGAAGGTTTTCTGTACCTCTGACCTCTACCCTGAAAACAATCTTAAACAAGATTGTAAAAATTATTCGTAATAACTCATAAAGCATTGTATCACCTGCACATATCAAGTATTGCCTTTACAACCTCATCAATGGACATTCCCGTTGTATCCAGAAGTACCGCATCCTCAGCCTGAACCAGCGGAGAAATTTCCCTTTCGCTGTCAGCCTTGTCACGGGCAGCAATATCCTTTTTCAGCTCCTCTAAATCCACCTGGAATCCCTTTTTCTTCATTTCGAGGAATCTGCGGTCGGCACGTTCTTCAATAGAGGCTGTAAGGAATATTTTTACATCCGCCCCAGGAAGTACATTGGTGGCAATATCTCTGCCATCCATAACCACGCCGCCTTCCCCTGCCATAATGCGCTGAAGGCTCACCATTTTTTCACGGACAGGACCAAGACGTGCAACCTGAGAAACAATCGCTGTCACCTCTGGTGTACGAATCTCACCTGTGATTTCCACATCATCAGCATACACATGGGTAATTCCGTCACTATATTTAAGCTTTACATCTATACCTTTTACGACCTCACAAATCAGCTCATCAGTGACTTCTTTATTCTGCTGCAGAGTTTTCCATGCACATGCTCGGTACATTGCACCGGTATCAATATAGGTGTAGCCAAGCTCTTTTGCTGCAATCTGTGCCACTGTGCTTTTTCCAGCTCCTGCCGGACCGTCTATAGCTACAACAAGTTTTTTGTCAGCTGTCATTATTCTTCCTCCTGCTATTAAACAGCAATTAAACGTAACGTCTTACAATGTCGAAAAAATCCGGATAGGAAATTCTCACGCAGTCGCCGGATTTAATCTGTACTCCTGCGCCAGCCATTCCAGCCACAGCCAGAGACATTGCCATTCGGTGGTCATCACGGGAGTCACATTCAGCCCATCTTAGTGATTTTCCGCCGGTAATGATAAGTCCGTCCTCGGTATCTTCTATATTCGCCCCAAGTTTTCTGAACTCATCAGTAACAGCCTGCAGCCTGTCGGTTTCCTTTACACGGAGTTCTCCGGCTCCTGTGATAACGGTCTTTCCCTCCGCAAACATTGCTGCAACAGCGATTGCCGGAATCTCATCTATAAGTCTTGGTATTATATCTGCCCCAAAAGCTGTACCCTGCAGCCTTGCACTTCTTACCTGCATGTCAGCCACAGACTCGCCGCCGCTCTTACGCTTGTTAAAAATGGTTATATCCGCCCCCATTGCGTTGAGGACATCAATGATGCCTGTTCTGGTGGTATTTATTCCAACATTCTTCAGAATAAGGTCGCTTCCTGGGATTATAGAGGCTGCCACCATCCAAAATGCTGCGGAAGATATATCTCCGGGAACAATTATTTCCTCAGGCGCTGTAAGTTTTTCCGCCTTGGAAACGCTGACTGATGTGCCATTGATTTCTGGCTCCACTCCAAAGGTCTTCAGCATAAGCTCAGTGTGGTTTCTTGAGGTATATGGCTCATTGACTGTGGTTTTTCCATCTGCAAAAAGACCAGCCAGAAGAATTGCGGATTTTACCTGTGCACTTGCTACTGGAGAATCATAGGTTATCGCCTTTAAAAGCTTTGGTTTCCCAGCTTTATCCACTGTAGGAACAGCGGTTATTGGAAGTCTGGTATTTTCCTTTCTCCCCAAAAATTTTGCTCCCATCATGCTGAGAGGCTTGATAACACGGCCCATGGGACGTCTGGAGAGAGAAGCATCTCCAGTGAAGGTAGCAAAAAATGACTGAGGAGCAAGAATGCCCATAAGCAGTCTCAAAGTAGTTCCGGAATTTCCTGCATCCAGCACGGTTTCCGGCTCCTTTAATCCATTGATGCCATTTCCCTGCACTATCAGCTCAGTGTCGCTGATACGCTGTACTTGAACTCCCATCGCTTCCATGCAGGAAACTGTAGAGAGACAGTCTGCGGAAGGAAGAAAATTCTTTATGTGTACAGGTGTCTCTGCAAGCCCAGAAAACATGACACTTCTATGGGATACAGACTTGTCTCCAGGTATTTCTATTTCTCCGTGAAGACCATTTTTTACTGAATTAATTACATATGTGTTGTATGATTCCTTGCTGGGTTCCACACTAATACCCTCTTTCATATATTTATTCAGGTGTTATTCCTTCCAGACACTCCAGCATCCAGCTGCAGCTCCCATGGAAAAAGCCGCCTGCAGGTTATATCCTCCGGTGTAGCCATCCACATCAGCTACCTCTCCAGCAAAATAAAGCCCTGAAACAAGCTTTGACTCCATAGTTTTGGGATTGATTTCTTTGACAGATACACCGCCAGCTGTGACAATGGCTTCTGCTATGGGACGTGTGCCAGTGATGGTCAGTGACAGCCCCTTTATTGTTTCCACAAGCCTTTTTCGTTCATCCTTTGTTATCTGGTTAATCGGTTTTTCCGGCTCCAGATACGCCAAATCCATAACCGGTTCTATAAGCTTTGAAGGCAATAGTTCGTTCAGGGAGTTTTTCAGCTGTTTCCTCTGAAATTTTACAAAATCCCTTTGAATACGTTCATCTAGCTTTTCATGAGACAAGGCTGGCTTTAAATCTATTTTAAGCTCCAAAGAATGTCCTTCATCTAAAAGCTCCGATGCCCTGCGGCTAAGTGACAGAATAATAGGGCCTGACACACCAAAATGTGTAAAAAGCATCTCGCCAAAATCATGGTCCGCCAGCTTTCCATCCGAGTAAAGAGATGCCTCCACATTTCTAAGAGAAAGTCCCTGTGCCTCTTTGCACCAGTCCTCCTCAGCTTCCAGAGGAATAAGTGAAGGACGTATTGGTACAATAGTATGCCCCAATGCCTCTGCCATTGCATATCCATCCCCTGTGGAGCCGGTTCCTGGGTATGAGGCGCCTCCAACAGCTAGGATTACAGCCTTAGCCTTTAGAACTCCCCCTGCAGCAAGTCTAACACCTGCCACCTTGCCATCCTCTGTAAGAATATCCTTTACAGCTGTTTCTGTACGGATTTCCACTCCCAGCTCATGAAGCCTTGAAACCATGGCCTGCACAGCATCTTCCGCCTTGTCGCTTTCAGGAAAAACTCTCTGACCTCTCTCTACCTTGGTGGGAACACCTTGGTCGTTGAAAAAACTTATTACATCCCCATTGTCAAAGGCTCTTATGCAGCTGTTCAAAAATCGCCCATTGCCAGTTATATTTTTAATAATCTCCGGTACATCCGCCGCATTTGTAATATTACAGCGACCCTTTCCCGTAATCCGCATTTTCCTGCCGGGCTTTTTCATCTTCTCCAAAAGCTGTACTTTTCCGCCCTGCTCCGCAGCCTTAATGGCAGCCATCATCCCTGCAGGACCAGCCCCTACAACAATAATATCTTCTGTCATTTCTGCTGCTCCTTCTGCCCTGAAAGTTCACGGAGATGTGCAATCTCTATATCCGTCAAAGGTCTGTACTGTCCACGCTTAACTCCGGACAGATTCAATCCGGCAAATTCTATCCGCTTCAATGCTACCACATCAAAACCTATGGCTGCAAACATGCGTCTCACCTGACGGTTTCTTCCCTCATGAATTGTAATTTCCACCCTTGCGCCTCCCAGGGCAGGATTTCTATCAATGAGCACAGCCTTTGCCGGTGCTGTAGGTCCGTCATCCAGCTGTATTCCTTTTCTTAGCTTCTCCAAATCAGATTCTGTGGGAATTGAGGAAAGCCTTGCTATGTAGGTCTTTTCAACCTCGTACTTAGGATGAAGCAGACCGTTCATAAGGTCTCCATCATTGGTTATGAGCAGCAGCCCCTCTGTATTGTTATCCAGTCTTCCTATTGGATAGACTCTCTCCTTCACATCCGGCAGAAGGTCCAGAACAGTTCTCCTCCCTCGCTCGTCCATTGCTGTAGAGATAAATCCCTTTGGCTTATTCAAAAGAAAATATACATGCCTTTCTTGGGCTGTAATCCTCACTCCGTCCACTTCAATAATGTCTGAGTCTGGGTCTGCCTTTGTGCCAGCCTGAGTTACTACAGTTCCGTTTACAGTAACACGGCCTTCCTCTATTAATTTTTCAGAGGCCCTTCGGGACGCTATCCCGGCCTTACTTAAAATTTTCTGCAAGCGCTCCAAAACATTACCTCCGCTAAATATTGTACAGTGGTTTTAATAAGCAGGATACCTTGTCTGCTATAAGGCAGAAAAAGGACTTTTTCTCGATGGATTCTGCTGCCACAAGAGGAACCGTTCCAATATCTTTGCCCTCATAGCTTATAAACAAATCTCCGATATGGTCTCCTTTGTTTATAGCCGCCTCTATCCGGTCAGGTGCTTCCACTCTAGTTTTTATTTTATCATCAATATCCGAATTGTCATCCTTGTCTATTGGGATATAAAAATCCTCTGCTGCCTTTAGCTGAACCTGTTTTTTTCTGCCAGAGGAAACATACACTGTCTTTACATCCTCATTTTCCTTTACCAGACGATGTTTTTTTATGTGCTCAAAGCCGTAATCCAGCATGGCGATGGAATCATTCCACATATAAAGACTGTCCAGCACAACAGCAATAAGCTGCACACCATCCCGTTTTGCTGCGGAAACAAGACATCTACCTGCAGCATCCGTATATCCGGTCTTTACGCCGTTTCCGCCCTCATAAAGCCAAAGCATCCGGTTTTCATTCCCAAGGACCCTGTCGTAATCATTATCCGCCCAGGGTATCTGCTTTTCCTTGGTGCTTACAATCTGCTCAAACATTGGATTTGAATTATATCCATAAGCGGCTATGAGCGCCATGTCATAAGCTGTGGTGTAATGTTTCTCATCCGGAAGTCCGCTAGAATTCACAAAAAATGTATCCTTTGCACCAATGGAATGTGCCTTTTCAGTCATCATCTGCGCAAAGGCCGGCACACTGCCAGCGATATGCTCGGCAACAGCTACTGTAGCATCGTTTCCGGACACCAGCATCATGCCATACAAGAGGTCAAGCATCCTGCGTTTTTCCCCAGTCTCCAACCATATTGTGGAGCCCTCTGTCTTTGATGCATCCTCGCTGGCTGTCACTTCATCATTAAGATTGCCATTTTCCAGCGCAACAATCAATGTCATTATTTTTGTGGTACTTGCTGGGTACTTAATATCCCTCATATTTCTTGAATAAATAACTTTGCCTGTTTTTGCCTCCATAACCACAGCAGACTTGGCTGTAACATTTGGAAGAACATCTCCCGGCGGTGCTGCATATTCCTCAATCTCAGAAATTTCCTGTTCAGCCTCAGCGGCAGCCAAGGGCATTTTTCCTGTACCGTATTGAAAAAAAACAGCCATTATTACAACCATTAAAATTAATGGCAATACAGATACTTTACGCATTAAATGGGTCACCTCAAAATATATTAACCAAAAAATTTGTCAAAGCTGCCTTACTGTGCCCTTTCCCAAAAGATTTTCAAGGGCTGCAACAGCCTCATCACAGCCGTCAATCCAGTATTCTGGCTGGGTCTTTACAAGCTGTCTCTTCTCAACCATGTGAAGATATACTGTTCTATCTCCGTGATGGGCATAAAAAATCTTTTTCAGCTCATCATAGTTTTCCTTATTTGCCTTCTCGCCCCTAATTTCGATATAAACCTCCGGCTGATAGCTTTCCAATGGACATACTTTTTCAGCAATGAGCTTTGCTCCATCGTCTGTGTTATCCACCCGGCCCTCAATCATCAAGGCTGTGTCAGGCACCAAAGCATTAACATGCTCGTAGAAAACCTTTGGGAAAACAATGACTTCTATGCTGTGGGTAAAATCCTCCAGTACAGCAAAACACATGGTGTCGCCTTTTTTAGTTGATGTACGTCGGGCGGAAGCCAGAAGACCTCCTATTCGCACACGTTTTCTATCTGGAAGCTTTCCCTCCAGAAGCTCTGAAATAGGAGTAAAATTCCGTATTATATCCGCATAATCATCCAAGGGATGCCCCGTGATATAGAACCCGGTAATTTCCTTTTCCCACTCCAGTCTGGTGGCTGTGTCCGCCTCCGGAATATCTGGAAGCACAATATCGTCCGCCGTCCCCATAGTATCCTCGGTGAAAAGTCCTATCTGTCCAGAGGCTGCATCCTTCTGCACCAATGCTGCCGCATCCACAGCCTGTGGAAGCACAGCCAAAAGCTGCGTTCTCTTTGCACCTAAGGAATCAAAGGCTCCGCACTTTATAAGATTCTCCACCACTCTTTTGTTCATGGTGTGCATATCCGCCCTATTGCAAAAATCCGACAGGGATTTAAATGGACCGCCATCCTTCCTGGTCTGTTCCATTTTCTCAATGGCTGCTTCTCCCACATTCTTTATTGCTGCAAGTCCGAAGCGGACAGCATCCCCATCCACACTGAAGGAGGCTGAGCTGGCATTGATATCCGGCGGCAGTATTTTTATTCCCATGCGGCGACATTGCTCGATATACACCGCAACCTTGCCATTTGTATCCATTACGCTGGTAAGCATTGCAGCCATAAACTCCTGTGGATAATGTGCCTTTAGGTAGGCTGTCTGCCAAGCTACATATGCATATGCAGCACTGTGGGACTTGTTAAAGCCATAATCCGCAAAATGAGTCAGCAAATCAAAAATTTTATTTGCCAATTCATCATCTATTCCATTTTCCTTTGTCCCCTTAAGGAAATTTTCCTTTTGAGCCATAAGGATTTCATGCTTCTTTTTTCCCATGGCACGGCGAAGCAAATCCGCCTGTCCCAGGCTGAATCCTGCCAGTACCTGCACAATCTGCATTACCTGCTCCTGATAAAGAACCACTCCATATGTTTCCTTCAGGATTGGCTCCAAAAGCGGATGCATGTAGGTAACAGTCTTTTTCCCATGCAGACCGTCAATAAAGTCAGTTACCATGCCGCTTCCCAAAGGTCCGGGACGGTACAGTGCAACTGTAGGAATAAGGTCCGTGAACCCCTTAGGTCTTAAATCCTTTACCAGATTGGTCATTCCCTGGGACTCCATTTGGAAAACAGCCCCTGTACGGCCCTCGCAAAGCATTTTTGAAGTTTCGCTGTCCTCAAGGGGAATTTTGCTTAAATCAATATCTAAGCCGCGGCTCTGCTTGATATTTTTCACACAGTCTGAAAGCACAGTAAGTGTTCTAAGGCCCAGGAAGTCCATTTTCAAAAGCCCCAGTTCCTCAACATGGTCCTTGTCATACTGTGTAACTAATGTTCCATCCGATACCTGTACCGGGAGGTATTCCGTAAGAGGATCCCTTGCAATAACCACTCCGGCAGCATGGGTTGAAGAATGTCTTGGAAGCCCCTCCACAGCCCGTGCCAAGTCCACAAGACGCTTTACATCCGGACTGCCTTCATAGGCGGTTCTAAATTCCGAGGAACCCTTAAGAGCCTTATCCAGAGTCATTCCAAGCTCTGAGGGTATCAGCTTTGCCACCCGGTCCACGTCATTATAGGGCATATCCAGAGCACGTCCCACATCACGGATGGCGCCCTTTGCCGCCATGGTTCCGAAGGTTACTATCTGTGCTACATGGTCCTCACCATAACGGCGCTTTACGTACTCAATAACCTCCCCACGGCGGATATAGCAGAAATCCACGTCTATATCTGGCATGGTAACACGCTCTGGATTGAGGAAGCGCTCAAAAAGCAGCGCATACTTTAGGGGGTCTATGTCTGTTATCCCTAAAACATACGCCACAATACTTCCGGCAGCGGAGCCTCTGCCCGGCCCCACGGCGATTCCAACACTTCTGGAATAATTTATAAAATCCCACACTATAAGGAAGTAGCTGTCAAATCCCATTCTGTGAATGATTCCAAGCTCATAGTCCAGACGTTTTCTAATCTCTGGCGTTATTTCCTCATATCGATCAGCAATCTTTTCCTCGCAAAGCTTTCTGAGATACATTTCATCCGTCATGCCCTCAGGAAGCGGAAAATTCGGAAGATGTCTGCTGTTGAAGTCGAAGGTTACATTACAGCGTTCGGCAATTTTCTGGGTATTTGCCAATGCCTCTGGATGCTCTGGGAAAAGCTTTGCCATTTCATCAGGAGATTTTACGTAATAATCGTCACTGTTAAAACGCATCCTATCTGAATCGTTCATTGTACGGCCCGTCTGAATGCACAAGAGAACCTCATGGAACTCACTGTCTTCACGCTTTAAATAATGGGCATCATTTGTAACAACCAAGCCCACATCGTATTTTTCAGCCAATTCAATAAGTCCCTGGGAAGCCTTTTCCTCCTCCGGAAGACCATGCTTCTGAATTTCTATAAAGAAATTTTCCCTGCCAAAAATATCAATGTATTCCTCTACAGCCAAAGCCGCCCCTTCAGGATTATCTCTGAGGAGCATTTGCGGAACTTCCCCAGCTATACATGCCGAAAGACAGATTATGCCCTTGTGGTACTTTCGTAAAAGCTCCTTGTCAACACGGGGCTTGTAATACATTCCCTCAATATTTGCCAGGGATACAAGCTTCACAAGATTTCTGTATCCTTCATTATTTTCAGCCAGCAGTATTAGGTGGTAATACCTAGTTCCATTCACTTCAAAATTATCGTGTCGTGAGGCTGGAGCGAGATAAACCTCGCAGCCAATGATTGGGCGGATGCCCTCCTTTACCGCAGCCTTGTAAAAATCTATAACTCCGTACATATTGCCATGGTCCGTTATTGCCACAGAATCCATTCCCATGGCCTTTACCTGCTGGATCAGCGGTTTTATCCTGTTAGCACCATCCAGCAGACTGTACTCAGTATGAACATGCAGGTGGGCAAAGGGAATATTGCCCTGATTTACAGTTTCCATATTCTTCATTACCCCTTTCAGCAGACAGATAATATAAGTATAACATTTTACAGCCCTATGTGCGATAGTCTCTGCCATATAAAAAAGACAGGAGCACGGCACTGAGTACCAATCTCCTGTCTTCTTCACGAAGGCAAATCAAACCTCCATAATAATCGGTAAAATCATCGGACGGCGGCGAGTCTTCTCAAAGAGATATCTTCCCAAAGCGTCACGAACATTGGACTTGATGGCAGCCCATTCTGTTATGTTGTTTTCCTCACAACGCTCCAATGCTGCACAGACTCTTTCCTTAGCCTCGTCCATAAGCTCCTCGGATTCACGAACATACACGAATCCTCTGGATACTATATCAGGACCGGCAACAATGTGCCCGGAGGATTTTTCCATGGTCATTACTATGATGAGTATACCATCCTGCGAAAGCTGTCTGCGATCTCTAAGAACGATATTTCCAACATCGCCTACACCAAGACCGTCAACCAAAACACGTCCGCTGGTAACTTTTCCAGCTATATTGCCTTTTTCCCGGGTAAATTCCAATACCTGTCCGTTTTCAGCAATGAAAACATTTTCCTTGGGCATTCCAAGGTCAGTTGCCAGCTTGGCATGTTTTACAAGCATTCTGTATTCACCATGTACAGGAATAAAGAACTTAGGACGAACCAGGTTATGCATGAGCTTAAGTTCCTCCTGGCTTGCATGTCCTGACACATGGATTCCGTTTCCACGACCGTATACTACGTTTGCACCGAGCTTCAAGAGATTATCTACAGTCCTTGAAACAAGCTTTTCATTACCCGGAATAGGAGTTGCTGAAATAATAACCGTATCTCCCGGAACAATAGTTACCTTCCGGTGATCCGAAGTAGCCATACGGGTCAGTGCAGACATTGGCTCTCCCTGGCTTCCGGTGGTAACAATCACCACACGGTCCATTGGGAAGTTATTAGTTTCATCAATATCGATGATTGTCCCCTCTGGAGCATGTATATATCCAAGCTCCAAAGAAATATTTACAACATTAATCATGCTGCGTCCAAGCACAGCCACCTTGCGGCGGTATCTGACAGCGGTGTCAATGACCTGCTGTATTCTTGATACATTTGAAGAAAATGTTGCAATAATGATTCTTCCACGGGCATTATGGAAGGATTTTTCAAATGCGGCTCCAACAGTACGCTCACTTGGGGTATGTCCCTCACGTTCAGCATTTGTACTGTCCGCCATCATCACAAGTACGCCCTTGTTGCCCAGCTCGGAAAACCTGCGGAAATCCGTCATTTTGCCGTCAACAGGAGTGTAGTCAAGCTTAAAGTCACCAGTATGAACAATCATACCTACAGGTGTTTTAATAGAAAGACCTACAGCATCAGGAATACTGTGATTTACACGAATAAAGCCAACACTAAAACATCCCGCATTAATTATATCGCCCTGCATTACGGGATGGAGATTACTGGAATCAACATGATTCTCCTGCAATCTTCCCTCAAGGATACCCAAAGTCAGTCTTGTGCCATACACAGGAACATTCATCTGCTTGAGAACAAACGGCAGTGCGCCGATATGGTCCTCGTGTCCGTGGGTAAGCACAATAGCCTTGACCTTGTCCTTATTTTCCAGCAAATACGTAATATCCGGAATAACAAGATCTATTCCAAGCATATCCTCATTTGGGAACATAAGGCCGGCATCAATCAGAAGAATTTCGTCGTCAACACGGATGACGGTCATGTTCTTACCAATCTCGCCCAAGCCGCCCAGAGGGATTATTTGTAACTTTTGTGGTCCCTTTGCCAAAAAATTACACCTCCAATATTATATTTTTTAAATTAATAATCTAAGTCCGAACCGTACAATTAGAAAAAATACAAGAAAAATCGACCGTTCTGCTCATTAATTTTTATTATATAACCCTACTGCCATAAATGTAAAGGCATTATTTACTGAAGAACATAGCGTAATAGCCATTAAAGAAAATATAAAGAACAATTACAGGCAGTATGAATGTAGCATAGAAACGAATCCATTTTGGGAATGCAAGACCCGCACCAGTATCGGCCTCCTTAATGAATGCATTCCAGCCCCAGCCATACTTGCTCATGCAGAATGCCAAATATACAAGGCTTCCCAATGGCAGAAGATTGTAACTTACGATAAAGTCCTCCAAATCCAGAATTCCAGAGCTTCCGCCAAATGGATGTACCCAGCTCAGAACATTGAAGCTCAGTGCGCAGGGCAGGGAAAGAAGGAACATGATAGGAATACCCCATCTAATTACCTTTTTACGGTCACAATTCAAAAGCTCGCTGAAGCAGCAGATGATATTTTCAAATACCGCAATAATGGTGGACAAGGATGCGAACAGCATGAACAGGAAGAACAGACTTCCCCAAAACTGTCCCCACATCATATTGTTAAATACGTTAGGCAGAGTCACAAAGAGAAGGTTCGGACCGCTGTCAGGGCTTACACCATAGCTGAAACATGCCGGGAAAATAATAAGTCCTGCCATAATTGCCACAAAGGTATCGAGACAAATTACCCATATTGCTTCTCCGGTAAGGCGCTTTTCCTTGCCGATGTAGCTGCCAAATATTGCAAGCGCACCAATTCCCAAGGACAGTGTGAAAAATGCCTGGCTCATTGCCGCAAAAATTACTTCATTCCATCCAAATTCAGCCAGCTTGGAAAAATCAGGATAAATATAATAGCTAAGACCAATTTCGCTGTTTGGAAGAAGAACAGAATTAACCGCCAATACCATCATGAGAAGAATAAGGCATACCATCATAGTCTTTGTGATTCTTTCTACGCCGGATTTTACCCCCAGATAGCACACTCCGGCACCAATCAGGACTATTGCAGCCATATATCCAACCAAAGTAACAGGATCAGACAAAAGCTCTCCAAATACGCCTCCTACACCGGCTGCATCCAGACCGCTCAGTCCTCCAGAGGCTGTTTTATAGCAGTAGTACAGCATCCAGCCAGAAACAGTGGTATAGAACATCATGAGGCACATGTTGCCAGCAATAGCACCATACTTATAAAGATGCCATTTAGTACCCTTTGGCTCCAGCACATCAAATGAACGTGCAGGACTTTTCTGGCTTGCACGGCCAACAGCAAATTCTGACACCATAATCGGCAGACCTAAAATAGCCAAAAACACCAAATAAATCAGTACAAAGGCTGCACCTCCGTACTGTCCGGTAATATATGGAAATCTCCATACATTTCCAAGTCCAATGGCACATCCTGCAGAAACCAGAATGAAACCCAATCGGGAAGAAAAACTTCCTCTTTCCATCATAAAACTTCCTTTCAGAATAAAGTTAAAATAAATACCAGCAATCCGAACCTAAAATAGTCGCATTAATAATTTTATAATATATCTTTCTATAATGTCAATCTTGCGTAGATAACAAAACGCTGCCACAATCCTTGGATTATGACAGCGTGAAAATCAATTTAATACGTAAATCTCAAGAACCTGACGGCCAAATGCCAGTGCTTCTTCATGGGTATCAAAGGCAACATCTATGGTATTGCCCTGCACTCCCCATCCAATATCCTCAGCAACAGCCTCGCCATAGTTAGGAATATATACATGGGTCCCAATAGGAATAAATGAAGGATCCACCGCAATAACGCCATGACGTACCGGTGTTCCCGATGCTGTATGGGCGGAATTCCCCGGATCTTGCGCACTGTATGCTGTAGCTTCAACTGTGATAATCTGACCGTGTGTAGGAGCAACAGGCATTGCAGGGGGTTCCTGTCCTCCACTGAGCTGTTTATAGGTTTCTGGTCCGCAAACTCCATCTACCTTCAGCTTATTCATCTCCTGGAATCTCTTTATAGCACTTACGGTTTTAGGACCGCATATGCCGTCTGCTGTATCCTTCAGATATCCCTGGTCAATGAGAAAGGTCTGAACTTTCTTCACATGGTCCCCACGCATCCCCTGCTTTACAGCAAATCCAGAGGCGAAGGCTGACAGGCTCATGCACAACATGACACAAAATGTTAAAAGGGAAATAATCAATAATCTAGGTTTCTTATTCTTCGAATCCAACAATAAAACCACTCCTTTGTTGTTTTTGAGAATAACCATAATATTGAATATATTATATATGCATATAATAATTGAGTCAAAAATTATACAATAATACAAAATCCGCCTGGAATATTCCAAGCGGATTTTTAGTCCAATGCAAAAGCAGCATATTTTATTTTTGCGCCATTTCGGCTCTAATTTCATCCAGAAGTTTTCTATCTTCCTTGTCCAAGTCCCTATTGAGCCATTTTTCAAAAAGATCAGGTCTGTATTTCATAGTACGCATCAATGACTGCTTTCTACGCCATCGGCGTATTTTTGCATGATCCCCGTTGCACAGAACCTCCGGCACCTGCAACCCCTGGAAATCTCTAGGACGGGTGTACTGTGGAAACTCAAGCAGCCCATCGTAAAAGGAATCTGTAGGGGCGGATTCCTCCGAACCCAATACCCCGGGCAGCATCCTGGATACAGCATCAATAATAACCATTGCCGGAAGCTCTCCCCCTGTAAGGACAAAATCTCCAATGGAAATGGCTTCATCAGCAATATTATCGCTTATTCTGGCATCAAAGCCTTCATAATGGCCGCAGATAAAGATGAGCTGGTCATACCCAGCAAGCTCCTTGGCCTTTTCCTGGGTAAAGACCGCCCCACCTGGATCCATTAAAAGTACCTTGCGCTTAGGATTTTCTGGAACAGGTTGTGGAATCTCCGGACACATTTCCACCTTCGGCTCCGAATCTCCATTTTTTACAGCCTCTATAGCAAGAAAAAGCGGCTCAGGCTTTAACACCATGCCGCTTCCCCCTCCAAATGGAGTGTCGTCCACCTTATGATGCTTATCAAAGGCGAAATCTCTGAAATCCGTTATATGGATATCCAGTATTCCATTTTCCACAGCGCGTTTAGTTATGCTATCTCCAAAGGGTCCATTAAACATTTCTGGAAAAAGAGACAGGACATCTATGCGCATCAGACTTCCTCCATTTGATTCATATCAATCACCATACGGGAGCCGGGAACATCAATTTCCTTTACCACCTTTTTCAGTGCCGGAACCATAAGATCCGGAGAATCTGCCCTTTTCACCGCATACACATCATTGCTGCCGGTTTTCAGTACATTGGTTACTTTGCCAAGGGCATTGCCCTCAGTATCAAATACCTCAAGGCCAATAATATCGAAGGTATAGTATTCCCCCTCTGGCAGAGGAGCCGCCATTGACCTGTCGATGGTAAGCATTTTTCCCGTAAGCCTTGCAGCCTCTTCACGTACAGTATACTGCTTAAAATGGAGAATTACGAACTGCTTATGATATTTGACGGAATCTATATCCAGAAGCTCCTCCCCCACATAAACCTGTGAAAGGGACTCAAATCTATCAGGAAAATCAGTCAGAGGGGTGACACGAATATCACCCCTGATACCATGAACAGCACCTGCACGGCCTATTACGATTCTGTTATCAGCTGCGGATTGCAATGATTTTGTCATCTTCAACCAGCACTTCTACATTCATAATCTCACGGATGTTGTCGCCAACCTTAATCTCAGCAACACGCTCGAGAGTACCGTCCATAAGCTCTGCACCGTCAACGAGCTTCTGAAGCTCTTCAATCTTTGCCTGAGCTTCCTGCTTGAACTCAAGACGCTGCTGACGTTCAACACCAAAGTGATGATGAATCATATCCAGCTCCTGAACATTCTCAGGTGCAGTCTCATTTACAGCACGGTTCTCCTGGATATCAATCTGCTGTAGCTCCAGGTCAACCTGCTGAAGGCGGCTCTGAATCTCACCGATACGGCGCTCACGAACCTTCTCAGTGAGCTTAGTCTTAATGGTTACAGGAACCTTTATCTGTATGCTATCCATAATACACGACCTCTCTAAAAATTTGAAAAAGAAGTATTCTGCTGCAGGATACAGAAAATGCGGCAATCCCACAATGGGTATTGCCGCAATTCTCAGATGATCTCAACAGTGACCTTCTTGTTCTCACGGGCAGCAGCAGCCTTGACAACAGCACGCATAGCTTTAGCTATACGTCCCTGCTTGCCAATAACTTTACCCATGTCATCCGTTGCTACATGAAGCTCGTAGACAATCATACGATCCTCCTGCTTTTCGTTTACAACGACCTGCTCCGGATGATCAACAAGTGATTTTGCGATAACTTCAACAATATGTTTCATGCTGATGCCTCTTTCGAAATCCAGTAACTGACTTAGTTCTTGGAATGCTTCTCAGCATCAAACTTAGCCATGATTCCCTGCTTGGAGAACAAAGAGCGTACAGTATCAGTAGGCTGTGCTCCCTTATTCATCCAGGAAAGAGCCTTCTCCTCGTCGATGTTAACGATTGCAGGCTCCTTAGTGGAGTCATAGTTGCCGATGATCTCGATGAAGCGGCCATCACGCGGTGCGCGGGAATCAGCTACAACAATACGATAGAAAGGGTTCTTCTTAGCACCCATACGGTTCAAACGAATTTTAACTGCCATTGAAAATTCACCTCCTTGAAATACTATGGGCTTTCGCCCTATGTATCAAACGGGATAACCCGTGAAACATCAATTTTTATCGCATAAATGGGAATTTCATGCCGCCAAGAGCTCCAAGACCGGGGAAACCGCCCTTTCCACCCTTCATGTTTTTCATCTTCTTCATCATCTTGCGCATCTCAGTAAACTGCTTTAAGAGCTTGTTTACATCCTGCACTCTGGTGCCGCTTCCCATTGCAATACGCTTGCGGCGGCTTCCATTGATGATGGAAACATCAGCTCTTTCCTTAGCGGTCATGCTTGTGATGATTGCTTCAATGTGTTTGAATTCCTTGCTGTTGAAATCCATATCCACATCGCCAAGCTTCTTCTTGAGACCGCCCATACCAGGAATCATCCCAAGAATGGTCTCAAAGGATCCAAGCTTTTTCATCTGATTCATCTGGGAAAGGAAATCATCCAAAGTGAAATCAGCCTTGCGGAGCTTTTTTTCCATCTTCTTTGCTTCATCAGCATCGAAGCTTTCCTGTGCCTTTTCTATAAGGGAAAGCACATCTCCCATACCGAGGATTCTTGATGCCATACGGTCCGGATAAAAAGGCTCCAAAGGCTCCAGCTTCTCGCCCATACCCACAAACTTAATTGGGCATCCGGTAACAGCCTTGATGGAAAGTGCTGCACCGCCACGGGCATCGCCATCCATCTTGGTAAGGATAACGCCGTCAAGTCCCAGGTCATTATTGAAGCTCCCAGCAACATTCACAGCGTCCTGTCCAGTCATGGCATCAACAACAAGAAGAATTTCATGTGGATGAACCTCAGATTTTATATCCTTAAGTTCCTGCATCAGTTCTTCATTTATCTGAAGACGACCGGCTGTATCGATGATTATTACATCATTGGCGTGAGACACAGAATGTGCCACAGCCTCCTTGGCAATTGTAACAGCATCTGTACCCTCCGGCATGGAGAATACCGGGATATCAAGCTGTGAACCAAGCACCTGCAGCTGCTTTACTGCAGCCGGACGGTATATATCATCTGCAACCAGAAGCGGACGTTTGCCCTGCTTCTTCAATGCAAGACCAAGCTTTCCTGCAGAAGTCGTCTTACCTGCACCCTGAAGACCTACCATCATTATTATAGTAGGCGGCTGGGGGGACATGTTGATCCTGCTCTGGGTCCCACCCATGAGAGCGGTAAGCTCCTCATTAACTATCTTTATAACAACCTGTGCAGGTGTCAGCGACTCCAGCACATCCTGACCAATTGCCCTTTCCTTTACCTTGTTGATAAATTCCTTGACAACCTTGAAATTTACGTCAGCTTCCAGGAGTGCCATTCTGACATCACGCATGGCCTGATTTACATCATCTTCAGTAAGTCTTCCATGCCCACGAAGCTTTTTAAAGGTATCCTGTAAGCGGTCCGCCAAGCCTTCAAAAATCAATGTTAACCCTCCCGAGCTTGTCCATAAATATTGTCAAGCTGCTCAATTATTATAGTCACAGCTGTGTCATTTTTCCCATCACGCAACTTTTCGATGGCATCCACAGCTATTTTTATCTGTTCTTTTTTCTTTTCACGCCGGGCTAAAATCCCCAGCTTCTTCTCATAATTTTCCAGTGCTTCACGGGATCTGTGCAGCATGTCGTACACAGCCTGTCTGGAAATTCCCAGCTCCTCGCCGATTTCTGAGAGTGAAAAGTCTTCAAACAAATGCATAGAAAGGCATTTCTGCTGCTTTTCTGTAAGAAGCGGTCCATACAGATCGAAGAGGTCTGACATATGCAAAAGCTCTTCCAGCATACTCAATCACCTTTCAATAATACGTAAAGGCACACACCTTTACCCATCAACAAAAGCTATTATATATAAGCTGTAAAGTTGTGTCAAGTCTTTTTCCTTGTCAGCAATAAATATTTTTACACTATAAAGACAATAGATTTTTACAGATAGTAATATAACGAAAATGCATAGAAATAAGAAGTTACTGCATACCACGTATTTTTATACTATTACGCCCGTAAACCCTATTGCTATCAGCAAAATCGGGGGTTATAATGTGTCATGACGTTAAGACAATATAGCAAAAACACGGGGACATCAGTGAAGATGAATTCATTGAAGGCCCTATTTTTATTGTCAATATTCAACTGGGGGTATATTAATGGAAATCTCATTCGCACAAATGGTCATAATGGCTGTTACTATTTCAATTGTTATAGGCGGCGGAATATATGCAGCTCGTTCAGTAAAATCCGCTGTTGGATATAGCCTTGGAGGCAGGGCTGCCGGAGTTCCCCTGGTAGCTGGAACCATTGCCGGTACCTGTGTAGGCGGCGGTGCAACAGTAGGTACAGCACAGCTTGCTTCCACTGTAGGTCTTTCCGCCTGGTGGTTCACCATTGGTACTGGATTCAGCTTGGTTCTCATGGGTCTTTTTTACGCCAGACCTCTTCGCAGATCCTCCCTTGAAACAGTTTCCCAGTATCTGGTAGCTAATTATGGTAAGAAAGCTGGCATTTTCACCAGTGTTGTATCCTCTGCAGGAATCCTGTTCAGTGCTGTTGCCAGTGCTCTTCCAGGAATCGCCATCATAGCTGCTCTGCTTCACATGGATTACTGGGTCGGCGCTGTTATCCTTCTTCTCCTTGTTGCAAGCTACAGCTTCTTTGGTGGAATGAAAAGTGCCGGTGTTGGCGGCATCCTCAAGATGATTGTTGTATGGACCAGCCTTATAATAGCCGGCGGTTCAGCAATTTATTCCATATATACCCAGCCTGAAATATCCGCATCTCTTCCTTCCTATCCTTGGTTCAGCCTCTTTGGAAACGGTGTGGAAAGTGCTCTTGTAAACCTTTTCTCCGTAATCGTTGGAATGCTTTGTACCCAAAGCTATATTCAGGCAATCTTCTCTGCCTCCAATCCTAGAACTGCATCCATTGGTGCTTTTACAGCAGCATTGATTACTATCCCTGTTGGTCTGCCCTGCGCTATGATCGGCATGTACATGCACGCAGCTCATCCTGAGGTTGCTCCTATGCTGGTGCTTCCTACATATCTTCTTGAATACCAGCCTACTCTTATAGGAAGCATCGCCATGGGCGGTATCATCCTTTCCCTTATCAGCTCCATTGCTGGTCTTTCCCTCGGTATCGGCACAATGCTTTCAAGAGATATTTTCTCCAAGATTTTCAAGGTTGAAAGCAATGCAGGACAGCTGAGGCTCACTCGCATGTCTGTACTTCTGGTTATCTGCGTTGCATCACTCATCGCTATTTTAAATGAAGGCAGCCAGGTTCTTTTCTGGAATTACTTGTCCATGGCCCTCAGAGGCGGCGGTATTTTCTTCCCACTTACAATAGCTGTATTTAAGCCCCATGCCATTGACAGCAGATGGGCTGTGGCTTCTATGATAATTTCCACCGGTACGGCGCTTGCTGCTGCGGCTGTAGGCACTCCGATAAGCCCTCTCTTCATCGGACTTATTGTAAGTGTTCTCCTCATCATTCCGGGATATATCATAAAAAACCACGAGGAAGAATCTGAAACCAGTGAGTCACTGGCGCACTAAGGAACAATTATGATACGTATTGCTACAACAGAAGACGCAAAGAATCTGCTTGCTATCTATGAACCTTACGTAAGGAATACAGCAATTACATTTGAATATGATGTTCCATCCATTACTGAATTCACAGACAGAATTCTTCGTACTCTAAAAAAATATCCTTACATTCTGCTTGAAGAAAATGGTCAGATATTAGGCTATGCCTACGCAAGTCCTTTTAAGGAGCGCAGTGCATACAACTGGTCCGTGGAAACTTCCATTTATTTGAATAAAGATGCCCGGGGTAAAGGGTATGGACGTCAACTTCATGATGCCTTGGAGAAACTGTTGAAGTCTATGGGTATAATCAGTATGTGTGCATGTATCGGAGTCCCACGTGGCGAAGATCCATACCTTGACAACAATAGTGTGGATTTCCATAGCCATATGGGCTATCGTATGGTAGGAACCTTTTCCCATAGCGGATATAAATTCGGTCGATGGTATGATATGTCATGGATGGAAAAACATATCACCCCTCCTCCAGCACACCCCCAGCCTATCAAAACATTCCCAGACATAATGGATAGATTTGATGAAATCATAAAAACTGAATAAACATAAAAACGGGCTGAGACAAAATGTAAAATCATTTTGTCTCAGCCCGTTTTACATTTTTAGAACTTCCAAATATTCAGCCCAGTAACCTCACTTTTAACACGGTCGATTTTCCCCGGCAGCTTTGTAACAATGATTTCTCCAGTGGCGCTGATGACAGCCTCCTTTAAATGACCGCCATAGGCCCTGCCATTTTCATCCCCAACAGAAATATGGAAATGGCTGTAGTGCTCAGCTCCCATGGTATCAAGGGTTCCTGTCACAGAAATCATTTCTAAGGCACCCTCAAGAGTTGTCGCCTTAAATTCCTGTGCTGCAATATCATATACCCCCATGACAACACGGTTAAGCGCTCCCAGCCCCTGCACCATTGCAAGCTCGATATTTTCCTTCTGAGCCACAGCCTCCAGAGATGCCACAACTTCATCGCCGGGATCCAGACGGACTAAAATACGTGTATCGTCAATATTCTTATACTCCATAAAACTCTCCTCCTGTTATTCGCTTTTCATCCCCCACCTTTAGAGGATGGGGTACATCTCTTTCCTCGTTATACTTATTTTATATCACGATTAAACTTAAAAAACCAGTGCGGAGAAAATTTTCAAAAAAAAGAATGCTTCCCGTATTGAGAAGCATCCTTAAAATTATTTTTTAATTAAAGAAGAACCTTGTGGGAAAGGTTTACTCTGCCCTGCTTGTCGATTTCAACAACCTTAACCTGAAGCTGGTCGCCTACATTTACTACATCCTCTACCTTTTCCACACGCTGCTTAGCAAGCTGGGAAATATGGCAAAGACCTTCCTTGCCAGGAAGAAGCTCTACGAAGGCACCAAAGTTCATGATACGGGTAACCTTGCCGGTATATACCTCGCCAACCTCAACCTCACGAACGAGATCAAGAATAATCTTCTCAGCCTTTGCGGAGCTTTCCATATCCGGAGATACAATGAATACAGTGCCGTCATCCTGAATATCAATCTGTACGCCAGTATCCTCAATAATCTTCTTGATAGTCTTTCCGCCTGGTCCAATGACATCACGAATCTTATCAACCTTGATATGGAGAGTCTTAACACGAGGTGCATAAGGAGAAAGATCCTCTGCTGGCTTATCGATAACCTCAAGCATCTTGCCGAGGATGAAGGAACGTCCACGATTTGCCTGCTCCAAAGCAGCCTGAAGAATCTCTCTGGTGATGCCGGCAATCTTGATATCCATCTGAATTGCGGTAACACCCTCAGTAGTTCCTGCAACCTTGAAGTCCATATCGCCAAGTGCATCTTCCATGCCCTGGATATCAGTAAGGATTGTGTAATGGTCTCCATCCTTTACCAGACCCATTGCTACGCCAGATACAGGGCGCTTAATAGGAACGCCGGCATTCATAAGGGAAATAGTGCTGCCGCATACGGAACCCATGGAGCTGGAGCCGTTAGACTCAAGAACCTCGGAAACCATGCGGATGGTGTACGGGAATTCCTCAATAGAAGGAATAACCGGTACAAGCGCACGCTCAGCCAATGCACCATGACCAATTTCACGGCGTCCAGGACCACGTACAGGACGAGCCTCGCCTACGCTGTAGCCAGGGAAGTTGTACTGGTGAATATAGTACTTAGCCTGCTCTGTGCCAAGATTGTCGATGAGCTGGTTCTCGCTAAGAGGTCCAAGGGTAGTGATAGTAAGAATCTGAGTCTGTCCACGGGTGAAAAGACCAGAACCATGAGTACGGGGAAGAAGACCTACCTCACAGCTTACAGGACGGACTTCCTCAAGAGCACGTCCGTCTGGACGAATCTTCTCATGAGTAATCATATGGCGGACAATGTCCTTTTCAACCTTATGGAGAACGTAAGGAACCTGCTTAACAAGGTCAACATTCTCAGGATCGGCCTCAAGGAAGTGCTCAAGGGTCTCAGCCTTGATAGCTGAAATATTTTCATCACGCTGAAGCTTGTCTGGGTTGCGAGTTGCAGCATCCAGCTTTGCTTCTGCATATTCACGGATAGCATTTGTAAGCTCTTCTGGAACCTGGAAAAGCTTAACTTCCTTCTTTTCCTTGCCGCATGCGCTTACAATCTGCTTCTGGAACTCTACAATCTTCTTGATTTCCTCATGACCAAAGAGAATGGACTCAAGGATAACTTCCTCAGGAAGCTCATTTGCGCCAGCCTCAACCATCATTACAGCATCCTGGGATCCAGCAATTGTAAGGTTCAGGTCAGATTTTTCTCTCTGTTCAATGGTAGGATTGATAACGAACTCGCCATCAACACGGCCAACACGTACTGCTGCAACTGGACCATTGAAAGGAATATCGGATACACAAAGAGCGCAGGATGCACCAATCATACCAGCGATTTCAGGCGCATTGTCCTGCTCTACTGAAAGTACAGTCGCAACAATCTGTACATCATTGCGGAAACCCTCTGGGAACAACGGGCGGATAGGACGGTCAATAAGACGGCTGCAGAGTATTGCAGATTCACCTGGACGGCCCTCACGCTTTATAAATCCCCCAGGAATCTTTCCTACGGAGTACATTTTCTCTTCATAATCAACTGTCAGAGGGAAGAAATCTACACCCTCTCTAGGCTCATCGGAAGCAGTTGCTGTTACCAGCACCACAGTATCGCCGTAGCGTACCAGGACTGCACCGTTTGCCTGCTTTGCCATTTTACCGTTCTCGATGACCAGTTTGCGGCCGCCAAGTTCCATTTCAAAACTCTGCATTCGGTTTTTCCTCCTAATAAAACTCTTTCATTCTTAACCTATGTATATTTCGACGTTAAAAGGATTATTCCTTTTCGTTTTAAGCTATTTCGATAAAATATTCATGAAAAAAGCGGGGATAGCTCCCCGCTTTATCATTTTAGAATTACTTACGCAGATTCAGTTTTGCGATAAGAGCACGATAACGCTCAATATCAGTCTTGTAGAGATAGCTGAGCAGTCTGCGGCGATGACCAACCATCTTCAAAAGACCGCGACGGGAATGATGATCCTTCTTGTGCTCCTTAAGGTGCTCAGTGAGGTAGGAAATACGTGCGGTAAGCAGTGCTACCTGTACCTCTGGGGATCCAGTGTCTCCCTCATGAACTGCATTGTCAGCAATAATCTGGTTCTTCTGTTCCTGTGTCAACATTTATGTGTTCCTCCTAAATAATTATTTTCTCCATTGACCAGGGCAACGTCGGAGTACCTCGATGTCCGGGTCACGGAATATAGAGCCTCGCACACGCAAGACCTTGATTAGTATATCATAGTTGCCATTTAAAGTAAATGGCGATTTTGAAATCAGTTTCTCAAATATTTTTCAGCGTATGCTTTGTCTCTATTCAGCTGTTTTACCAGCTCCTCCACTGAGGAAAATTTTTGTTCGTCCCGGATTTTATCAAGGAATTCTACCCTGATGTATTTGGAATATATATCTCCGGAAAAATTCAGGATGTGAATTTCAAGACGGCTGCTGCAGCCCTCAAATGTAGGATTATTCCCGACATTGGCTATGCCGCCGTAAATCTTCCCTTCAACAAATACCCTTACCACATATGCACCATAGGGCAGCATTACCCTTGTGTCATCTATGTCCAAATTAGCTGTAGGGAAGCCTAACAGTCTGCCTCTCTCATCACCATGCATTACGCATCCACCATAGGAAAAGGACCGTCCCAAAAACTTATTTGCCTCGGACAAATCCCCATCGGCTATAAACTTACGGATACTGGTACTGCTCACTACTTCATCATCAATAGTAACAATTGGTGAAATTTCAGTAACAAAACCAAATTTTTCACTGTTATCCATCAAATATTTAGGGGTTCCCTCCCCTTTGTAGCCAAAACTGAAATTTGGTCCTACAACAACATATTTAGGAGCAATTTTATCCTTCAAAAACTCCAGGAAAATCTCCGGTGTTTCCTTAGCCATCTCCGAAGTAAAGGGCAGCTCCAGCAGCACATCCACTCCCATTTTCTCAAGGACAGCTATTCTTGATGCTGAATCCTCAATCTGCGGTGGAACCTTATCCGGAGCCAGTACAGTCAGGGGATGATTTCCGAAAGTGAAAACCACACTTGTGCCGTTATGGTCCTTCGCCAGCTGGATTACTCTTTTTATAAGACTCTGATGGCCTACATGTATGCCGTCAAAACTTCCAAGAGCCATTGCTATATTGGAATATTCGGTTTTTAAATTATCAATATCCGAAAAAACCTTCATCAGTTAAATTACCTCAAATTCTTAATGGAATTACATTTGCTGTGGCGGCATTACCTTTTCCGGCAATACACTTTTGCTTTCAAAATCATAAGCACCCATTCCCAGAAATTTGCCACAGCCATAAACCCGTATAAGCGGTCTGCCTTCAGTATTCATCAATGCATCCTGTTTCGACGATTCCATGAATTTATCATATACAGAAACATCTCCGGTACTCAGTCCGTTCAAAAATGGCTTTACCCGGTCCTCCCGAAGCTCATAGGATGGAATGTGTGACAAATACTGGTCCGCCGGAAGAACAGCCTCATATTTAAGACGATCCAGTTCCTCTAGGGTAACCGCCTCTTCTATTGGAAAATCTCCCACCCGGGTTCTCAGCAAAAATGACATCAACGATGGTATTCCAAGTGACTTCCCCATATCCTCGCAGAGGCTTCTTATATAAGTCCCTTTTGAGCAGTCCACATCCATGCGGATTTTTTTCTCCTCATGCCATACATCCAAGAGCTTTAAATCATGTATCATGACCTTTCTCTCAGGCATATCCACATGAATGTTTTTTCTTGCTAAATCACAGGCCCTTTGTCCATTGATTTTTATAGCTGAAAAAACAGAAGGCTTTTGTGTTATTTCCCCAGTAAACTTCTGAATAACTTCTAGGATTCGCTCCTCTGACGGCATCTCAAAGGATTTCAGCTCCTCCACAATATTTCCTGTGTCATCACCGCTGTCTGTGGATTTCCCCAACAGCATTTCTACCCGATAGGATTTCCCTGCATGGGAAAGGTACTCCACAAGTCGGGCTGCCCTGCCCACAGCCAAAGGCAGAACCCCTGCCGCCGCCGGGTCAAGAGTCCCTGCATGTCCAATTTTCTTTGTGCAAAGAATCCTTCTTGCATAGGCTATAACATCAAAGGATGACATCCCGGGGGGCTTTAAGACATTCAAAAATCCCTCAGAAAGCATTTCAGTTCTCCTTTAGCTCTTCAGCCTCTATTTCCTGATAAATAGCATCCATAACAAGTTTGGCTGTATTGATGAGTGAATCCCTGACAGTACATCCTGCCGCCTTTATATGGCCGCCCCCTCCAAGGGATGAGGCTATATTGCTTACATTGACAACCTTTGACCTCATGCTTACCTTGCATACATTTGGCTGAACCTCTCTTATGAAAAGGGCAACCATGCTCTCTGAAACCCCAGCCAGGGACTCAATAATTCCAGTAGTGGACTCCATGCCACTCAAGCTGTCATTAGTAAGAAAGAGATAGGATATCTTATTGTCGCTGGTCAGAGACATTCCTGAAAGGGCAATGGAACGCTCCTTAATCTGATGGAATGGCTTTGAGCCAAGGGAGCTTGATACCAGCTCTGGATCCGCCCCTGCCTCCAGCAAATCCGCTGCCACACGCATTGTCTTAGGCTTGGTATTGGAATACTTAAAAAATCCACTATCCGTAGCAATACCTGTATAAAGGTTCAATGCCACTTCCTTGCTAATTGAATATCCTGTGGTCTGCCATATACGGTAAACAAGCTCCGCAGCTGCAGCAGCCTCAGCATCAAGGCAGAGCCAGTCTGCACAGCCAGGATTTGAAATGTGATGGTCGATATTTAATATTGGAACATCCAAAAACTCCGGAACTCTTCCTGTGTTATCCAATGCTGCGTCAACAATGACAAGCATATCTGGTTTTGGACGCTCCTGAAGCTTTTCAAAGCCAATAATCTCATCTGTGCCGTACATAAATTTTGTGAAATCGCTGGGAATTTCATCGTCAATACATACCACGGCGTTTACACCCTGGGACCTAAGCAGATACATAAGTCCCAAAGTACTGCCCAATGCATCCCCGTCAGGGTTTGTATGGGCTGTAATCACTACATTTTTTACTGAAAGAAGTTTTTTTGCTGCATCCTCTTCAGACAGAAGGACTGCCTTACCGGCAGTCCTGTCTTTATTGATACTCTCCATCAGGATTCCTCCCCGTTCTGAGAAGCCTCACCTTCGGCACTTGTCGGAGACTCCTTCTGAATCTTCAGAAGGAGCTCCTGAATATGTGCACTGTAATCCAGTGACTTATCTAATGCCAAGGTAAGCTCCGGGGTCACACGCATACGAATCCTGTGTCCCACTTCACGGCGGATAAAGCCCATGGAGCTGTTAAGCCCCTTAAGAGTATCCTTAACCTGTTTTTCATTGCCCATGATGCTTACATAAATCTTTGCATTGCGCAAATCTCCAGTAAGCTCCACCTGCGTAACGGTAACAAAACCAATACGTGGGTCCTTAAGCTCACGCAGAATAATCTGGCTGATTTCCTGTTTCATGAGCTCCTGTAATTTTTCTACACGAAGCTGACTCATTTCTGTCCCTCCGCCTGTATATTAGTTATTTTTCTCTGCAGCTGCATTGATATCCTCAATAGAAGTCTCAACCTCTTCCATTGTGTAGGCCTCAATGATATCACCTGCACGGAAATCACGGTAATCTTTAATGGTAATTCCGCATTCAAATCCGGAAGCTACTTCCTTCACATCATCCTTGAAACGGCGAAGTGAATCAAGCTCTCCATCGAATACTTCGATATTGTCACGGACAATACGAATCTTGGAATCACGGGTAATCTTGCCTTCAAGAACATAGGAACCAGCAACCAAAACCTTGTTGAAGCTCATAACCTGACGGATTTCAACCTTGCCCAGCTGAACTTCCTTGTACTTAGGTGCAAGCATACCTGTCATAGCAGCCTGTACATCGTTCATTACGTCATAGATTACACGGTAGGTGCGTATATCAACCTGTTCATTATCTGCAACCTTACGGGCATTTGCATCCGGACGTACATTGAACGCAATGATAAGAGCGTTGGATGCTGAAGCCAGCATAACATCGGACTCATTAACGGCACCTACACCAGAGTGAACGATGCTTACACGAACCTCGTCATTCTTATTAAGCTTCAGGAGGGAGCTGGAAAGTGCCTCTACAGAGCCCTGTCCATCAGCCTTGATAACGATGTTGAGATCCTTAATGCTTCCTGCCTGAATCTGCTGGAAGAGGTCGTCCAGAGATACCTTTTTGGAGCGGATAAGCTCGTTGCGCTTGCGCTCAATACGCTTTTCAGCAATCTGGCGTGCAAGTTTCTCGTCCAATGCTGCAAGCTCATCACCGGCATCTGGAACATCATTAAGACCAAGTACCTCTACAGGAACGGAAGGACCAGCCTTCTTCACATTCTCTCCACGGTCGTTGACCATTGCACGAACCTTTCCGTAGGTAGTACCAGCAAGAATGGAATCACCGATTCTAAGGGTACCGTTCTGTACAAGAACAGTTGCTACAGGACCACGGCCCTTGTCCAGCTGTGCCTCTACGATTACACCACGGGCGGAACGCTTCGGATTTGCCTTGAGTTCCCTCATCTCAGCTACGAGGAGAACCATTTCCAGAAGGTCGTTAATACCGATTTTCTGCTTTGCAGAAATAGGAACCATAATGGTGTCTCCGCCATATTCCTCAGGAATAAGCTCATACTGCATGAGTTCTTCCTTTACATGGTCAGGATTTGCACCAGGCTTATCGATTTTGTTGATAGCAACAATGATAGGCACACCTGCGGACTTTGCGTGGTGGATAGCCTCGATGGTCTGGGGCATAACACCGTCATCTGCTGCAACTACGAGAATTGCAATATCTGTTATCTGTGCACCACGTGCACGCATTGCGGTAAATGCCTCATGTCCAGGGGTATCAAGGAATACAATCTTCTTGCCGTTGCAATTTACCTGGTATGCACCGATGTGCTGGGTGATACCGCCGGCCTCCTGAGAAGTTACAGAAGTCTTGCGGATGGAATCCAGCAATGAGGTCTTACCATGGTCAACATGGCCCATTACAGTAACAACAGGAGGTCTGAGACCAAGCATCTTGGGATCATCATCTACCTCAGGAATCTCTGTAGGATCAACCTCTGGCGGCAGCTCTTCACAGGTTACGCCAAATGCATCCGCAACCAAGGAAGCTGTATCAAAATCGATTTCCTGGTTGATGGTAGCCATTCCGCCCAGTGCAAACAACTTTCCGATTACCTCTGCAGCAGTGCGGCTCATCTTGCTTGCCAAATCCTTAACAATGATGGTTTCACCAATCTTTATATGTGTAGGACGTGCAATCTCTGCCTTTGGAGCCTGCTGAGGCTGGTTGCGGTTCTTCTTGTTATTGCGGTTGTTACGGTTCTTGCCGCCGTTAAAGCCGCCATTGAATCCGCCCTTGCCATTACGGTTGCTGCGGTCATTTTTTCCATTTCCGTTATTGCGGTCATTGCGGTTGTTGGAATTGTGTCCGCCAGCCTGCTGAGGTCTGTTTCCCTGCTGACCGTTGTTATGGTTGTGCTGAGGCTTGCCATTGTTCTGCGGTCTGGAATTGCTGCGCTGTTCCCCATTGGCAGGTCTCTGAACCTTTGCATGATCCTGGGTGGTCTTTGATGCGGTATCTGCATGTTTATGCACTGCAGCTGCCTTAGTTTCAGTTTTTGCCGGCTCCTGCTTCTTTACAGCTGGAGTTTCAGCCGCCGGCTTGCTCTTGTTGTACTTTTCGGAGATAAGCTTGGCTGCGCTATCATCCACAACTGACATATGATTCTTTATATTATCGTATCCTTTGCTCTTAAGAAAATTAATGATTTCCTTACTGTCTGCGTTATTTTCCTTCGCTAATTCATAAATTCTATGTTTAGACATCAATCTACCCCCGATTACTTCTCCATAGCACCAATCCATTTCTCCAGGCCCTTTGCAAACCCGGTGTCAAGAATCGCTGCAGCTGCCCGAAAATCTTTTCCCAGGCTGTGTCCCAGCTTTTCCCTTGTTAAAATACAATGAACAGGCACTCCATACTCCCCAGCCTTTTTCAAATACTCGTCTTTAGTATCCTTTGCAGCATCCTCAGCTACAATAAGCAGGCTGGCCTTATTACTTTCTAAAGCCTTCATTACGGCGAAATTTCCTGACGCTGCCTTATTTGCCCGCTGAGCAAGTCCCAGCAGATTCAAAATCTTTTTTTCAGACAGCATACGTTCTATATCAAGCTTTGTGGCCATCGCTTATTCCTTCTGCTGTCATCAGCTCAGCCTTCAGCTTTTCATATATATCCTTGTCAATGGCACTCTTAAATGAACGTTCAAATCCATGGCCCTTGACAGCCTTTTCAAAGCATTCCTGCTTACGGCATATATAGGCTCCACGTCCGGATTTCTTTCCGGTAAGGTCCATTGAAAAATCTCCCTCAGGGCTTCTTACAATCCTGATGAGTTCTCTCTTTGGATGGACCTCATGGCAGCCAATACACATGCGCTCAGGCACCTTTTTTCTGACAGCCATATTACTCGACCTCGTCTCCAGAGGTATAGTTATCATCTTCAAAGTCATTTATGATATCCATATCCTCATAGCCTTCAGCCTCAGCCTGGGATTCGCTCTTAATGTCGATTTTCCAACCTGTAAGCTTTGCAGCAAGTCTTGCATTCTGACCTTCCTTGCCGATTGCAAGTGAAAGCTGGGTATCAGGAACCACAACTCTGGAGATTTTCTCTTCTTCATTTGCGCTTACTGAAATAACCTTTGCAGGGCTAAGAGCGTTGGCGATGTACTTTGCAGGATCCTCGTTCCACTTAACGATATCGATTTTCTCGTTGCGGAGCTCGTCTACAATAGCCTGAACACGAAGACCCTTATGACCTACGCAGGAGCCAACAGGATCAACAGCCTCATCAGAAGAATATACAGCAATCTTTGAACGCATTCCCGGCTCTCTGGCTACAGACTTGATTTCAACTATTCCCTCCTGAATCTCAGGAACCTCCAGCTCAAAGAGTCTCTTCAAAAGTCCCGGATGTGTTCTGGAAACAACAATCTGCGGACCCTTGGAGGTCTTTTTAACCTCTACGATAAACGCCTTTATACGCTCTCCATGCTGATATTCCTCTCCAGGAATCTGTTCGTTGGGACTGAGAACAGCCTCTGTGCGGCCAAGGTCGATAAATACGGTTTTCCCCTCGATGCGCTGAACAACACCTGTGATGATATCGCTTTCACGGTTGGAGAATTCATCATAAATGATTCCACGCTCAGCTTCACGGATGCGCTGAACAACAACCTGCTTTGCATTCTGTGCTGCAACACGTCCGAAATCCGCCGGTGTAACCTCTATCTCGATGGTATCACCCACCTCGTAGTCAGGGTTAATCTTGCGTGCTTCTGCCAGAGACATCTCAGTAACCTCATTTTCAGGCTCCTCAACGATATCCTTAATAGCATACACGTGATATGCACCAGTTACACGGTCAAGGGATACTCGAACGTTCTGCTCTGAGCTGTTGCGCTTATATGCAGAAACCAATGCTGCCTCTATTGCATCAAAGAGAACCTCTGTATCAATTCCCTTTTCCTGTCCTATTTCACGGAAAGCCTCCATGAATTCCTTTGCCTTGTTCTGTTCCTTTGATTTTGTCTTCAGTCTTCTAGTAGCCAAAATCCTAATCCTCCTATTCCTATATATCAGAAATCTATGTGTAAACGCACCTGTGCAATCTTTTCAAGTGCAATACTTCTGTCTTCTAAAATAAGCTCGCTGTCGCTTTTACCCTCAAGTACGCCCACGATGAGCTTTTCTCCATCAATAGGTGCATAAAGCGTAACATCGACCTTTTTTCCCTTTTCACGGACAAAATCCTTATCTTTTTTCAAAACTCTGTCCAAGCCCGGGGAGGAAACCTCCAGTATATAACTATCCTGTATAATATCCTTTTTATCCAGGACCTCTTCAACTTTTTCACTGAGCTGCTGGCAGTCATCTATCTCAATGCCGCCCTCCTTGTCAATGAATATGCGCAAATACCAATCATGCTCTTTGACGTATTCTACATCCACAAGCTCAAGCCCGGTTCCCTGAAGAAATTCTTCAGCAATAGCCGCAACGGCTTCTTCAATTCGATTTGCCATATGACGCCTCCTTCTTCCCAATAATTTCAGATATAAATGTAAAGAGTGAGCTCGCGCTCACTCTTTGAAAAGCATCATCATTAATAATTCTTTAATAGTATACCACTATACAAGGACAATGTAAAGCCTAAACCTACATAAATAACGCCATTTGGTCACTTTCATCCATTCCAGCAAGACATCCATGACGACGAAGGGCGTCAATTGCTGTTCGAGACGCTCCAGTGCGTTTCTTCATATTCTCAATGGAGCTGAACTCTCCGTCCTTTCGTCCTTCGGCTATGGCATTGGCATCAGATCCGCCTATGCCGTTAAGGGATGTAAGGGGCGGAAGCAGCGATTTCTCATGAATAATGAATTTTGTCGCATCAGAATTGTAAAGGTCAACATGTTCCATGGTATATCCTCTAAGATACATTTCCCATGCCAGCTGAAGAACAATCAATAATTCCTTCTCCTTGTCCTCCGGCTTATCCTTTGCCTCGATTTCCTGAATACGTTCATGAACATGCTCCTTGCCCTGGGCAATTATGTCCGCATCAAAGGCATCCGCACGAATAGAAAAATACGCCGCATAAAATGCTAATGGATAATGCACTTTGCAGAATGCTATGCGGTAGGCCATCATTACATACGCCGTTGCATGTGCTCTCGGGAAAAGATATTTTATCTTCTGACAGGCTTCAATATACCATTCCGGGATACCGCCCTTGCGAAGAATCTCCACCACATCGTCAGAGATTCCCTTTCCCTTACGAACCTTCTCCATGGTCTTAAAGGCCAAGAGAGGCTCTATTCCATTGTGGATGAGATACATCATTATATCGTCACGGGCGGAAATTGCATCGTGCAGTGTACACTGTCCATTTCTGATAAGTTCCTGGGCATTGCCCAGCCATACGTCAGTACCATGGGAAAAACCTGATATACGCACCAAATCACTAAAGCATGCCGGATGAGTATCATCTATCATCTGTCTTGTAAAGCTTGTTCTAAACTCCGGTATGCCGAAGGTTCCAGAATTAGCCCCCAGCTCCTCCGGTGTAACACCCAAAGCCTCGGTTGATGAAAAAATACTTAAAGTGGCCGGATCATCAAAAGGTATGGTCTGGGGATCCCTATGAGTGAGATCCTCCAGCATCTTGATAACTGTCGGATCATCGTGTCCAAGTATATCCAGCTTTACAAGTCGGCTGCTGATGGAATGGTAATCAAAATGGGTGGTTATTGTGGCTGATGTCTTATCATCCGCCGGATGCTGTATCGGGGTAAAGAAGTGCACATCCATATCCCTTGGAACTACCATGATTCCAGCAGGATGCTGGCCAGTGGTGCGCTTTACGCCCTGACAGCCCCTTGCCAGCCTGTCGATGTACGCCTCACGCTTCTTTATGCCCTTTTCCTCAAAAAACTTTTTCACATAGCCATATGCGGTTTTATCCGCAACTGTGGCAATTGTTCCTGCACGATACACGTTGTCCTTGCCGAAAAGCACCTCGGTGTACTTGTGGGCGGTGGGCTGATATACACCGGAAAAGTTTAGGTCGATATCTGGAACCTTGTCACCGTCAAAGCCCAAAAATACCGCAAACGGTATATCGTGTCCATCCTTAACTAATGGTGTATCGCATACTGGGCATTTCTTATTGGGAAGGTCATATCCGCAGCCCACGGAACCGTCCGTTACAAATTCGCTGTATTTGCAATGAGGGCATCTATAATGCGGCGGAAGCGGATTAACCTCTGTTATTCCTGTCATGGTAGCGATAAACGAGGAGCCTACAGAACCTCGTGAGCCTACCAAATAGCCATCGTCCATGGATTTTTTTACAAGTCTCTGGGCAATGAGATACAGCACGGAAAATCCGTGATTTATGATTGGCGTCAGCTCCTGAGTGAGCCTGTCAGTAACAATCTTTGGAAGATTTTCTCCATAAAGCTCCTTTGCCTTGCCATAGGACATTTCACGTATCTCATCATCCGCTCCGGGAATCATGGGAGAATACAAATCATCCGGTATTGGCTTGAACTTCTCCACACTGTCACTTATCATTCTGGGATTTGTAATAACCGCCTCATGGGCCAGCTCTTCCCCAAGATATTCAAACTCCCGAAGCATTTCCTCCGTGGTGCGCAGATAAAGTGGGGGCTGAAGCTCCGCATCCTCAAACCCCTTGCCCTTCATTAAAATAGCTCGGTATATGGAATCCTCCGGATTGAGGAAATGCACATCGCAGGTTGCCACAAGGGGCTTCTTCAGACGCTTTGCCAGCTCTGCAACCTTCAGGTTGATTTTTTTCAAATCCTCATCAGTCTGTATGTGTGGAAATTCCTCGCTACGGACCAAAAATTCATTATTTCCAATAGGCTGAATCTCCAAGTAGTCATAAAACTCGGCTATTTTCACAAGTTCCTCATCCGACTGTCCTGCCACAATAGCACGGATAAGCTCCCCGGCCTCACAGGCGGAGCCAACGATAATGCCCTCCCTGTACTCCTCTATAAGCCATCTTGGAAGCCTTGGCTGACGGTGAAAATAACGAAGATGGGAAATAGATACCATGTGGTAGAGATTTCTAAGACCTCGTGGATTCTTTGCCAGAAGGATGATATGGTTTGCACGCTTTTGTTCGTAGTCATCCCCAACCAGATACCCCTCCATGCCGTAGATAACCTTGATATCCAGCTTGCCATACTCCAGGGTATTCATTGCATCTGGAAATGCCTGCACTACGCCATGGTCTGTTACAGCAATGGAATCCCATCCCCAACGGGCCGCAGTCTTTATCAAATCCTTCACTGACACCACCGCATCCATGTTGCTCATGTGGGTATGGGCATGGAGCTCCACACGCTTTACTTCCGCATTATCCTCACGAACTTTGGGTGTCAGCTTGCTGGCACTTCTTGCCATCATTGTAAAATCATTGGAAAACTTGTCGAACTGAACCGAACCAAAAATCTTTAACAGCATTCCATCCTTCAGGCTTCCAAGAAGTGCCTCATATTCTTCTTTTTCCTTAATGAAGGTTTTGCATGTAATTCCATCTGAATCGTCAGCAAGATTAAATGTAATAAGATTTGTCTTTGCAAATTCAAAGCCCTTAACACCGGCAATATATCCAGAAAGAACAATATTTCTCGCTTCTCCATCCAAATCGCTGATAGAAACTGGGTCTCCCGATACACCCTTTCCAAAAAGCAAGGAGGTAGAACCCTCTGGAACAGCCACTTTCCTTTCCTGCGGCTTTCCTGACGAGATAGATTTTTTTGCTGGCTCTCTTTCCGGCTTCTTTTCCTGAGCCGCCCGCACAGCCTGCCGATACTCCGGTGTCATATAAGCTTCCTGATCTGTAATCTGTGGAAGTACATCCCCTTCTTCATCCACCGCATTAAATTCAACCTGACAGCCATACCCCAGCTTTTCTTCCATTGCCTTCTGCATAAGCTGAGGCACCGCATGGGCCCTTAAAAGCTCTCCAGCAAGACCTCCACGGACCTTCACTATGACATGAATGCCATCTATTTCCTTTTCTGCATTAGAAAGAAGCAGTCTGAGCATGGGCTTCCCATTTGACACCTGAGCCACAAGCTCATTCCAGACCGCTTCTACAGATTCCTCAAAGGCTGTTACATCCTGATAAAATTTCACTCCGGTAATATTGCATTTTTTACATATGTATTCCCCTGCACGGCCTAAAAGCTCCTGACCGATAAGCTGCCTGGTCTCAAGCAGCATCTCCCAGGAATTTTCCTTTAGCGAAATCTCCACATGCTTAATGACACAGGCACGAAACATGTCCTTTTCCGCCCTGGACATTTCAAGCCCTTTTACCATCTGCCAGAAAACATTGCCTTTTTCGGGGATAATACAATACTTTTCCATCATGAAACCTCTTTCTAAACCATTGCAATAATTTTAACATAACCATGGTGAAAAAGGTATGGATTTGGAGATTAGAATTTTCTTGAAGAGGAAAGCTTTTGTATAGCCAGAGGAACCACCACAAATATATAAAAATTAATCATTCCATAGAACAGTATATTCGTAGTGACTTTTCCCAACACAGGCTTTGCAATTGCAGAGAAATACATACACCACAAAATCATTGGAATAAATGCCACAATTGAAATTATTATCCCCTTAGTCTTATCTGAAGGATTCTCAAAGCCAATAAACTGTTTCTCAATAAACCAGGCAATCAGGGTAATTGCCATAACTCCCACAGAAACCAGCCCGTCAACAGACATTTTTACCGGATCCACTAAAAGCTTTCCATCCACATAATCTATTGGGTAGGGCTTGTACATGATATACAGTCCGGAAAGTGCAATAATAATGAGTCCAAATACCAGCACCTTAATATCCCTTGTGGAATCTCCTTGCTGCATCCATTTAAAAAGCTTCATATTGCCAATAATGATAAGCAGCGAAATACCAAAACCAAATACAACATCCTGTGGAGTATGCACACCCAGATAGTTACGGGAAAGCATGACTAAAAGACCTAAAAGAATAAACATTGCTGTAAGCAAAAACTTTTTATGCTTGTGAGCCAGCACCGCAAAGCTTCCATAATATATCGCCGCCCTTGTACTATGTCCGCTGGGGAATGAATACCCTGTAGCTGTCTTTATTGCATCCCCTGCCGGAGTTATTGCCGCATCACGAATCCATGGGCGATAAACGCAGGCTGTAAGCTTTGCTATTCCATTAAACCATGAACAGAGGGCCGAATTCATCACCATCCATCCGCCTATAGACTTGCTGAAAGTCCAATAAATCAGCGCTATGAGAAACATCCATATAGGAGTTTCCACGGTCTTTGTCATAAAAAAGAAAAAAGGCGTAAGTACATTGTCTGTACTCTCTCTCAGCCCCTGTAAAAAAAGAAGATATTGCAAGTCCATAGTATCTCACCTTTCAAAATATAATTAACCACACACATACTATATTAACTTATCCATATATTTATTACACGGTTTTTCAAAAAAAGTAGCTATCTAATCTCAAAGAAATCAGATAGCTTACAGAAAAATTTTATTTATGCCATTTTAAAAGAAACGAAGAATTTATGATTACCAGTACAGAACCGGCATTATGCACCAATGCACCAACAATCGGATTCAAAATTCCAGCTATTGCTAGGATTATAGCAATAAAATTCAATCCCATGGAAAAAGTCATATTCCACTTAATAGTGGTCATCATACGTCTGGAAAGTGCCACTAGGTGTGGTAGCTCCTCAAGGTCATCATTTACCAGTACAATGTCCGCTGCATCCACCGCAATATCGCTGCCGATTCCTCCCATTGCCATTCCCACAGTAGCACGCTTTAATGACGGAGCATCGTTTATTCCATCTCCAATCATACATACAGGACAATCCGCCTTTTCGCATTTATCGATATATTCAAGTTTATCCTCCGGCATACATTCCGCCTTGTAATTGGGTATTCCCAGTATCTTCGCTATACTGGCTGCTGCATTTTTATGATCCCCAGTCAGAAGGACAGTATCCAGCGCAAGGGATGTGAGCTTTGAAAGCATTTTCCGGCTCCCATCTCGAACCACGTCTGACAGTGCAATATATCCGGAAAACTCCTTATCCACAGACACATAAATGACCGTGCTGCCTTGAGCATAAAAATCATCGATTTCCGGAACCTCTTTAATAAAAATATCATTTTCTGTCATAAGCTTGAGATTTCCTGCAAAAATTTTTCTGCCATTAATCTCTCCCATTACGCCACGTCCTACCAGCATTTTAAAGTTGTCGCATTTCACCATGCTCTTTTTAAGAATTTCAGCATAAGATGAGGAAATTGCCTGTCCTATGGGATGTTCTGATAACCCTTCTACCGCAGCTGTATAGGAAAAAATTTCTTCATCGGTATATTTATCTGAAATACTCTTAAATGCTGCCACACTAAGCTTTCCATAGGTCAGCGTACCTGTCTTGTCAAAAGTAACAGTCTTAACCTTCGACAGCCGCTCAAGGGCATCACCTTCACGAACAAGAAAACCATGCTTTGTGGCATTTCCTATGGCTGCCATAATGGCTGTGGGTGTAGCCAAAACCAATGCACAGGGGCAGAAAACAACCAGTATTGTTACAGCTCTGATTATCTCCCCAGTATAAAGCCAGGTCAGTGCCGCCGCTGTGAGGGCTATTACCACAATCCAGGTGGCCCATTTATCCGCCAGCCTTACAATTTTTGCCTTATCAGCGTCTGCAGACTGTACCAGCCTTATCATTCGCTGAATTGAGCTGTCCTCGCCAACCTTTGTAGCTTTCATCAAAAATGCGCCAAACTGGTTGACAGTGCCACTTGAGACCTCGTCACCTTCCGATTTATCCACCGGCAGGGATTCTCCTGTCATTACAGATTGATTAATGGATGTCTGCCCGGAAATAATCAGCCCGTCCACCGGAATACTTTCCCCCGGCAGAACCCTGATAAAATCTCCCTTTTCCACCTGCTCTGCTGGAACTATTCTTTCAGTGTCATTTTCAACGATTCTTGCGGTCTGTGGCGTGAGCTTAACTAGCTTCTCTATTCCGGCTCTTGCCTTCGCTACCGTCAAATCCTCCAGCAAGGCTCCAATTTGCATGATGAATGCAACCTCGCCAGCTGCAAAATCCTCACCTATGCAGATGGAAGCTATCAATGCCAGAGAAACTAATACATCCGCCTTAATGTCAAATTCAGTAATCAGACCAATTACAGCCTCCATGATTATAGGTACGCCGCAAAGAATAATTGCTATCCAAGCAGCATTAAATGGTAGTTCAATAATACCTGTCAGGCTTATAAAAAGGGCTATTCCAGAAATCACAAGAAATGCAATATCCTTTTTTACTCCCCCAATTTCCATAATGCTTTCGATTTTCTCTATAAATGTATCCATATTCCCTTCTCCTTTCATACCCTATAGGGTATAGGTATATAATACATATAGGGGTATAGGTTGTCAACAAGTAAAAAAAAGCAGCCAGTACTTGAAAAAATCCAAATACTGACCGTAACCTACTATACCTGTTATCCCATGTTTGCGAAACGCTCCACAGCCTTTGTGAAATTTTCAATGGTCTTGTCAGCGTCACCATGCTCAATACCATCACGTACACAATGCCTGATATGGCCCTCAAGCACAACTTTGCCGCACCCGTGAAGAGCTGATTTTGCTGCATTTAGCTGCGAAAGCACATCCTCGCAGGGAACATCCTCATCAATCATCTTATCTATGGCCTGAACCTGTCCAATGATTTTTTTCAATCTTCTATGCAGATTTGCCGAATCCATGCACTGCTTCACATTATCGCCTCCATACCTTACTGGGTATATGTAATTTTAGGCTGAAAGCAATATTTTGTCAATGAACAGTACTTTATCAGAACTTAACAGTAATAATTGTTCCTTCCCCAACTATGCTGTCCACCTCCAGCTTGGCATTATGAAGCTTCGCTGCATGCTTTACGATAGACAATCCAAGTCCTGTGCCGCCCACTTCCTTGGAATGGCTTTTATCCACCCGGTAGAACCGTTCAAATATCCGCCCCTGATCCTTTTCAGGGATTCCAATGCCGGTATCTCTTACAGATACCTGTGGATGTCCTGAATTTTCACTGACCTCAATAACCACATTTCCTTCCTTGCGATTATACTTAATTGCATTTTCACAGATATTGTAAATCATGCTGTGCAAAAGCTGCGGAATCCCATCCATCACTACCTGCTGTCCAATAAGTTCCATGGAAACCTGATTTTTCTCGGCTGCAGGTGTAAGGCTTGTAATTACCCCTTCGGCAATCTGATAAAGATTAACCTTGGCCTTCGTAGTATTTTCCTTGCCCTCATCAAGCCTTGAAAGCACGATAATATCCTGAACCAACCTTATCATACGCTGAGCTTCACTGTATATTTTTTCAGCAAAAACTGAAATATCATCAGGCTGTACAATGCCGTTCTTCAGAAGTTCCGCATAGCCGGATATGGAATGCAGCGGTGTCTTAAGCTCATGGGACACATTGGCCGTAAATTCCCGGCGCATTGCCTCGCTTTCCTCCTGATTTGCTTTCTTTGTTTCCTTTGCTGAAATAACCACAGAAATAACAATTACCACCAGAAGAATAATTCCTATTGGAATGCCAACATCCCAGATAACCCTTAAAACCGTATGCTGTGGCATACTGACCCTAAGCACAGAGCCGTCCTCTAGCCTTTGGGCGGAATACAGCATTCTGGTCATCATTGTTCCTGAGTAGCGCTGGCTCTCTCCATAGCCGTAATTAACGGCCTGTCGGACCTCTTCGCGGGCCATATGATTTTCCATTTCCCCGCTGTCCGCATCACTATCATATAAAATATTTCCCTTGCTGCTAATCCAGGTTATACGGTAATTTCCCTTTGAAAGTTCCTCCAAGTAACTTTTGCCCTGACTGATTACCGCAAGCCCCGTCATTTCCGTTTCTGTCCTTAGCTGCTGCCTCTGAACCCCGGCGAAATAACTGTACATCGTAACCATAATCAAAGCACTGGCCGCAATAAAAGCCACCAGTGCTGTTGTCACAATGACGAAATATCTGTTATGCATGTGGAACCTCCAAACGGTATCCCACACTCCTTACGGTTTTTATGGCCTTTCCCCATTCTCCCAGACGTGTTCTAAGACTGCTGATATGTACGTCAACAGTACGGGTTTCCCCCATGTAATCCATATCCCACACATTGGAAAGGAGTTTTTCCCTAGTGAAAACAATGCCTGGATTCTCAGCAAACAGCCTTAGCATCTCAAATTCCTTAAGCGGCATTTCCACTTCTCTGCCTTCCACCGTCACAATGTGCTGATTCAAATTAATGGCAACATTACCGAAGGTCAGAATTCCATCCTTTGTTTCAGCTGCATCTTCCTGAGTTCGCCTCAGCACCGCCCTGATTCTTGACACCATTTCCATCATGCCGAAGGGTTTTGCCAGATAATCGTCAGCCCCAGAGTCAAGACCCATTACTTTGTCATACTCAGTGCCCTTTGCTGTAGCCATAATCACAGGGATTTTCTTTGTATCTGAATTGGTCCTGAGCCTTTTTAAAATGCTCATGCCATCCTCCCCGGGAAGCATTATATCCAGCATAATAAGATCTGGCTTTTTCCCTTCCATGGCAAGCCAGAATTCAGTAGAATCCGGAAACCCCTTGCCCTCGAAGCCTGAAGCCTTCAAAGTGTACAGCATCAATTCCCTAATGCTGTCATCATCCTCTACACAATAAATCATCAGCGCCACCTCCGCCTAAAATCTCCCTTGCTTGCAGTGTAACACCTCAGCATTTAAAAGACAAATTTTATTGATTCTGCCGATGATTTGTATAGTATTCCTGAGCATTAATCAGCTCATCCCCGGGCTGAATCTGCGGCATATAGTAATCCCCATCCGCATCAATATTTCTTGCCTTGGTATTATCAGCCAGTTGCAGCTGAAGCATGTCCAGAATCTCCTGCTTTAATGCAGAATCCTGTATAGGAGCTGCCACTTCCACACGATTTTCGGTGTTGCGTGTCATCCAGTCAGCTGACGCAATATACATGACCATTTCTTCATCTTTTCCAAAACAGAATACCCTTGGATGCTCCAAAAATCTTCCAACTATGCTGCGTATATGGATATTGTCAGTAAGTCCCGGTCTCTCCGGCACCAGACAGGTAATACCCCGGACAATCATATCCACCCGGACACCAGCCTGACCAGCATTATACAGCGCATCAATCATCTCACGGTCAGTCAGGGAGTTCATCTTGAGAAGAATGTATCCTTCCTGTCCGTTTTCAGCCTTTGTAATTTCTCCCTGTATAAGTGCCAGGAGCTGCTTCTTAAGATTTACCGGTGCCACCAGCAGTTTCTGGTATTCTCCCCAGAGATTGCCGATTCCCATGTTTCTAAAAAACATTGCTCCGTCCCGTCCTATGGTATCATCAGCTGTCAGCAAGGCAAAATCCGTATAAAGCTTTGCTGTTTTTGCATTAAAATTACCAGTTCCCACATGGGTAATATATTTAATTCCCTTTTCCTCAGACACACGGTATGTTATCTGACAAAGCTTGGCATGAACCTTATAACGCTCAAATCCATAAAGAATCTTGCATCCGGCTTCTCTGAGGCCGTTTACCCAGCTAATATTATTTTCCTCGTCAAAACGTGCCTTAAGCTCCAGAAGCACAGTTACATCCTTGCCGGACTCCGCCGCTACCATAAGATAGTTCATCAGCTTTACATGGCCCTTGCCAACTCTGTATATGGTAATGCGGATGGAAAGCACCTTGGGATTATACACCGCTTCCTTCAAAAGTCTCAGCAATATTCCAAAATCATCATATGGATATCTAAGCAGAATATCCCTCTGCTTAACCAATTCCAAAAGGCTGTCTTCCTCATCCAGCCCAAATTTTTCTTTTGCATCAATAGGTGTATAGGGCGCATAATACAGTTCCTGTTTCAACGTCTCAGTCATATTGCTTTCAAGACCATAGACATAGTCCAAAGTAAGTGGAACTGACGTGGAAAAAATCTGATTCTTGCTGATTCCATACCTTTCCATCAGGTAGCTGGCAATAATTGACTTTCCCTGGCTGCGTATCTCAAGCCTTACCGGAGTCAGATGACGGCGCTTTTTAATGGCACTCTTCATAGCCTCCAAATAATCACTGTCATCCAATTCCTCATCGTCCAGATTTATTTCGGCACTGCGGGTAATTGCAAATACCGCCTTATCCAGCACTGGATAACCCACAAATATCTGGTCCACAAACTCCTCAATGATATCCTCCAACAGTACAAACTCTGTTTTTTCCTTAGAAAGATAGTTGACCCTGTCCAAGCCATCCGGAAGTGGTATGATGCCGAAAATCATCTTTTTCTTACCCTTCAGAATGGCTGAGATATAAAGTTTCTTGCTGTCAAGATGTGGAAAGGGGTGATGCTTGTCTATAATCTGGGGTGACAGCACAGGAAGTATGCACTCCTGGAACATTTCCTCCAGCTGGGAATGCTGCTTGGAGGATAAATCATGGATGTTCACATGTCCTATGCCCTTTTCCTTAAGCTGGCTGCACAGCTGATTGAAAATCATATCCCTCTCTACATAAAGCTCCCGTGTTTTATCAAAAATAGCCCGAAGCTGCTCCCCTGCGGTCATATTGCTCTTATTATCCCTTTTTTCAGGCTTTACAGCCTCCAATCCCAGCAGACTGCCCACCCGGACCATATAAAATTCATCAAGATTGCTGGTGAAAATTTCGACAAATTTCATTCTCTCAAAAAGAGGAACCGTAGTATCATTTGCCTCTTCTAAAACTCTTTTGTTAAATTTCAGCCAGGACAGCTCCCTGTTCTGGGTATATCCTGTCACAGGGCGTACTTCATCTATTGTATTCACTATATCTATTTTTTCACTCACGACCCTCATCCTCCTGACATTTTCCTGGCTCTTCAGACTCTGTACCCTCTTCCAGAAACTCAGGATTTTCCTCTTCATGTACATTTTCATCTGTCTTATCATCCTTAAGCACATAATTATACATAAAGCCTTCTCTGACACCTGTATTAGTGACAATTACAGCCTCACTTTTAAACCGCTTGGCTATGGCATAAAGAATGATTAATCCCGGCAGAATTGTCCGTGTACGCTCAGGTACAACATCCATCAAGGTATTCAAATTTTTGACCAGCTTGTCTTTGCTGCTTTTATTCTCCAAAGTCTTAATCATGTATCCAATGTGGGAAACAGGAAGTATATTTTCCGCTGAATCTTCCCCAAACAGGAGCTTGTCCAATTTCAATGCCGCTCTGGCGGTTCCGCCTACGCCGCAGATTAATTTGTATTTGTTGTCCCTTTCAAAACCCTTCAGGCCATCCAGCCGTGACATAAAATCCTGCTTTATAGCCTTCCGCTCTTCCTTTGTAGGAATTATGCTGCTTACATACTGATTGTAGCTGTTCAGAGAGCCCTTAGGTATACTGATGGCATTCATCACCAATCGTCCCTTGTAGGAAACCAGCTCCGTACTTCCTCCGCCAATATCCACAAGCAGTCCCTTTTTCACATTGCTGGCAATGGTTGCACCCTGGAAGTCAAGCTCCGCTTCTTCACGACCGGACAACACCTGTATATCTATTCCTGTACGGCTAGTGATTGCTGCAATTGCTTCCTGGCTGTTCTTTACATTTCTAAGTGCTGCTGTAGCAAATACATGCATTTCATAAATATTCAGGTTATGCAGTATATCCTGGAATTCCAGAAGTACATTAATCACACGCTCAATACCAGCATCTGTCATTTTCTTGTCTTTTACATAGGAAGCCAGCCCTACAGTTTCTTTTTTGCTGAACAAAAGTTTCAGCCGGTCATACTTTACATCATACACATTCATACGTACTGTGTTTGAGCCTACATCCACAATGGTATACATAAGAAACCCTCCATTTTGTCGTTATTTAAAAAATCTCCCCTCCAATGCATTAATGCACTGGATAGGAGATTTTTACCATATATACCTATCGAAAATTCGATATTTTACTCTACAATTTCAATTTCGCCGGTAATAGAGAATTTTACCCAGCGTGCAATGTTCACAGCATGATCGCCAATACGTTCAAAATATTTATCAATCATGAGCATATCCACAAAGCACTCCGCATCATTGTCAGATTTCAGCTTTTCAATAAGCTTTTCACGGATATCGCAGAAAAGCTTGTCAACAATATCATCGTACTTGATAACCTCATCTGCCTGCTCAATGTCTTTGTTCTCAAATGCGTCCAATGCCATATGTACCATGTGCTTTACCTCATCGGAAAGCTCCTGAAAATCCACCTTATCGGCAGCTCTTACAGCGTTTCCAGCTCCGATAAGCTCAGCGATTTCGCAGGCCTGAATACCGATACGGTCCATATCTGTTACCATTTTAAGCGCTGAAGAAATGGTTCTAAGGTCACGTGCTACAGGCTGCTGCTGCATCAAAAGCTTAAGACAGATGTTCTCAACCACACGCTCCTGCTGGCTTATCTGGCTCATCATATTGTTCATGGAACGGGCCGCTGCCACATCACTTTCCATAAGGGCTTCAATGGTCCGCTGGATTGTATCCTGACACAGCCCTCCCATATAAATCATTTCTGTTTTTAACAGCTCCAGCTGCTGGTCAAAATGCGATCTCATCAGCCAAACCTCCCTGTAATATAATCCTCAGTTCTCTTATCCTCCGGCATAGAGAACATTTTGTCAGTCTTGCTGAATTCCACCAGGTCGCCCAGAAGGAAGAACGCACAATAATCCGAAACACGGACCGCCTGCTGCATATTGTGAGTAACCATTACTACAGTGTATTTTTTCTTCAGCTCCACAGCCAGTTCCTCAATTTTGCCGGTGGAAATAGGATCCAATGCGGAGGTTGACTCATCCATGAGAAGAATGTCCGGCTCTACCGCCAATGCCCTTGCAATACAGAGACGTTGCTGCTGTCCGCCGGACATTCCCAGTGCTGAAGCATTGAGCCTGTCCTTAACCTCGTCCCAGATAGCCGCATCCTTCAAGGATTTTTCCACAATCTGATCAAGCTTTACCTTGGAAGTGATTCCATGGGTTCTTGGTCCATATGCAATATTGTCATAAATACTCATGGGGAAGGGATTAGCCTTCTGAAACACCATGCCAACACGTTTTCTGAGCCAGGTTACATCAACCTTTGGTGCATAGATATTTTCACCGTTATAAATAATATTTCCGGTAATCTTTACATTTTCCACCAAATCATTCATTCGGTTCAGGGTCTTTAAAAATGTGGACTTGCCACAGCCTGAAGGGCCAATCAATGCGGTAATCTGATTCTGGGGAATATCTACATTGATATCATGAAGGGCATGATGGTCACCATACCACAAGTTTAAATCCTTAACCTTCATTATTGTATCCATACTATACTCCATTCATTCCATATCTTAGTTTTTCAATTTCTTTGCGGCAAAATTAGCAGCAAAGTTCAATAACAGGGTAAGCACCATAAGAATAACCGCTATAGCGAAGGCAACATTTGTTTCTCCACGCTCGCTGGCATACACATATAGCGCCACTGTCAAGGTTGCTGAAGATGACTGCAGTGCGGTGAAGAAATCGTTCAGCACCAGACCAAAGCCTGCAGTGAAAAGCAATGCTGCGGATTCGCCTACGATTCTGCCGATGGAAAGGATACATCCTGTAACAATACCATCAATGGCATTTGGAAGTACTACGGTCCTTACCATATGCCATTTGCTGGAACCCATTGCAAGTGAACCCTCACGATAAGCATTAGGTACAGTCTTGAGACTTTCCTGGGTGGTACGGATAATAACAGGAAGAACCATCATTACCAGTGTAAGACCACCGGCAAGAATACCCTGTTTCAGTCCAAACATTTCTGAAAAAAGAACCAGACCTGCAAGACCAAAGATAATTGAAGGGATACCTGTCAAAGCCTCAGAGGCAAACTCTATAATATTTACCAGCTTTTTATTGCTGGCATATTCTGTAAGATAAATAGCTGCGCCGGTTCCCAGCGGCAATACAATAAGCATTGCTACCAAAATGATATACAGTGTGTTCAAGAGGTTTGGAAGTATACCTACTGTCTTACGAACATAACTGCTCTGAGTAGTCAGCAGTTCCCAGGAAAGATATGGCACGCCTCTGTAGAATATGTACCCAATTAGGAAAGCCAGCAACAGACAGGTCAGAATCGCACTGCCCCAGATAAGTCCTCTTGCAGCCTTATTCCAAATCATACGCTTGTTGGATATACGCACCGAAGCTGTTTTTGGAGCCTCAACAACATTTTCAACTTCAACCATCAGGCAGCCCTCCTTCCCTTTACAAATACATTAAGGAATACGTTAATCATCATTATGAACAAGAACAATACCAGACCTATGGAGAACAATGCCTGCTGCTGGAGAGAACCTGCAGCTGCATATGCCATTTCCGAAGCAATGGCGGTGGTCATAAATCTTACAGAAGTCAGGAGTCCCGGAAGGTTTGCAACGTTACCGGAAACCATGATTATTGCCATGGCCTCTCCGATTGCACGTCCTACGCCAAGAACCACAGCCGCTGCAATACCGCTTTTTGCTGCCGGAACACTTACTCTGAAGAAGGTTTCCATCTCAGTTGCACCCAGAGCCATAGAAGCCTCCTCATACTCTCTGGGTACCGCCCGAAGTGCGGTCTCAGATACATTGATAATGGACGGGAGAATCATGATGGTCAGCACTACGATTGCTGCCAGAAGTGTAGCTCCCGAAGATAAATCAAACAATTTCTGAATGCCAGGAACAAGTACTATCATTCCCACCAGGCCGTATACCACAGAGGGTATACCGGCCAGAAGCTCTACAGCGGTGTGAATAACCTTGGCAAACTTAGGTGGTGCGGCCTTGGCTAAAAAGATTGCTGTAAGAAGCCCGATGGGAACTCCCAGCAGTACGGCACCTGCGGTGCCGTAAATACTGGTTAATATGAATGGGAGAATCCCGAAGGATGGCTCTGTTGTGGTAGCTGTAGGCTGCCAGGTAGTTCCAAAAAGGAAGGTACCTATTCCAATTTTCATTATTGCCGGAAGACCTGCAATTACCAGATGAATTGTGATACACAGTACGAAGCCTACCGACACGATGCCGCAGAGCAGGAATACAGCGTTGATGCTTTTTTCCGTCAGCTCCTGCCATTTTGTTGTGTTTTTCATGGTTCATAAGCTCCTTTATTTAGCTGTAGGTACAGCTCCAGCCTGCAGAATCAGTTCTGCTGCTGCCTTGGATGTCATGTAGTTGAAGAATGTCTTAGCTGCTTCGCTAAGTTCCTTGCCTTCTTTAGTGATGAGATTGAATGGACGCTGAATTACATAGCTTCCATTTGAAATATTGTCCTCAGTGCATTCCACACCGTTAATCTTCACAACCTTAATGCCCTTCTGATTTTCTACAGATGCATAGGATGCGTAGCCGATTGCGCCTTCACTGTTCTTTACAGCTTCGATTACGGCGCCGGTGGAGGTAAGCTCCTGAACAAGCTTGCACTTATCCTTTGTCTTAGTAATAGTCTCAAAACCATCACGGGTACCAGAACCAGCCTCACGACCAATAGCTGCTACCTGTCCAGCCTTGCCGCCAACCTTGCTCCAGTCGTCAATGCTGCCATTAAAGAGTCCAGCAACATCTTCAGTCTTCAAATCATTAATGGGGCTGTTTTCATTGACGATGATTGCAATACCGTCAAGAGCCACAGTAGTCTCCTTAAGGCCCTTTGCCTTTTCGCTATCCTTCAACGCACGGGAGGAAAGACCAATATCTGTTGAACCTTTGCTTACAGCCTCGATACCAGTACCAGATCCTGTTGCATCATAAGTGATTGTTACGCCCCTGTTATCATTCATAAACTGCTCAGACAAGATTCCGATAACCTTCTCCATTGAGGTTGATCCATTTGTGGAAACCGCTCCGCTCAGACCTGAGTCCTTGCTATCACCGCTTTTGCCGCCACAGCCAGCCAGGGCCAGGCTCATTACCATAATAGACATTGCAATAACTAACAGCTTTTTCATTTTGTTTGCACGCTCCTTGTAAATAACACATAAAGCTATTTTTTATTTGTCTCCATCTTACTTAGATAATGTAAAATCCAATATAAGCGTTTTGTAAAATCTCTGTAAAATGAAAAAAAGCACACAAAAACAGCCACCCCATAAGGAGTGGCTGCTTCTGTAATGCTTTCTTGCACAATCATGGCACGAAGCGTTATGCCGATTCAACGACATCGTGCCCTAACCCAAATACCCAACCAATACTTAAGCCTAGCACGAACCTACACTTTCCAACCAAGAAGTATCAACGCTGCATCCCTGATTGCAGTTTAAATATAGCACTCTATATGTCTACTGTCAATAGATTTTGCTAATTATTTTGAATTTTTTAAAAAGAGTAACAACTTTACACTTTTTATAATTAACATCCATTCATATGTAATCTTCCAGTGGACAAATAGACTAATTTTTGTTAAACTAAACCATCAATAAGTTATTTAATATATTCGTAAGAGACATTTTTCTTCTACACACAACATTAGGAGGTTTTTATCATGGCAATCCTTGAATTCTCAGGGAACATGCCCTCCCCCTTCGAGAAAGAGCCGGAGCTGGCTGGAATATATAGCTGGTGTGACGGAAACTACCATCATCGTGTCATGCATATGCATGAAGATTTTATTGAAATAAAATTTGTCGTTTCTGGAACAGGTCCCAATATTGTAGGCAATGAAATATGCTATCCACAGGCCGGTGACATTGTGATTCACGACAGCAAAGTTCTTCATGACGAATCACTGATACTAGGGAGTAATTGTTCAACTTTCTGCTTGACGGTAAGAGGGCTTAAACTTCCCGGACAGCGTGAAAACTCCCTTCTTCCCGAAGGCTCCCGCCCCATTTTCCCCAGTGGGGCAATGGCTGAGGATTTTCAGTACTTATATCCAGCTGTACAAAAATATGCCTCCATGGAAGGCGGCCTTCCAATTGCTAATCAACTTGCTAAAAGTATTGTATACATGGTTTACCTTTTGATTCATCAAAATTATAACAAGATTCAGCAGGAAGACAACCTGATTGTACAACGCATTCTTGAATACATTAACAACCATTATTCAGAGGATATTACCCTCTCATCCATTGCGGCAGCTGTTCATGCCAACGCCTACTATATAGCCCATCTTTTCAAGCGTGTCACCAACTACTCCCCTTTGAATTATGTAATACGCCGCAGAATTGGCGAGGCACAGTCCCTGCTTATTTACACAAAGATGGACATAACAGAAATCGCCGCAGCTGTGGGCTATCCCGACCCAAACTACTTCAGCAGGGTATTCAAAAAAATTACATCTATGTCCCCTAGACGCTACCGTCAGGAATGGATAAATCAGAGCCATGCCAGCACCACTCAAAAAAAGTAATGAGCAATTTCGTGCTAATTTTCTAAATAAAAAACCGCTCCATGTGGATATTACGCCATTTGGAGCGGTTCTTTTTTGCAATTATCTTAAGGAAAATATGCTAAAGCTCTTTTATAATATACACAATATATTAGCTGACATAGGAGGAAATAATAATGTCACAAACTTTTGGCAATTCCCTCGTATCTCAAATCAAAAATACAAACAGATTTGGACGAAGAGTCCTGGCCCTCTGGGGCGGCGTAGGGGTAATGAGTATAGCTATAGGTCTGCTTAGATCCAGCCTCTTTGGCAATGACCCATATTCCTGCATGACAATAGGTTTTTCCAATGCCACAGGGCTAAGCTTTGGCGTAATGATGACCATAATAAATATTATACTTTTCATCCCCATGGTAATCTGGGGACGAAACTATGTCAAAGTTGGAATACTGGTCTATCTGCTCTTTCTTGGTCCCATGTCGGATGTCTGCTACGCTATTGTACAGTCTGTCATTGGTCCCTCGGATACCTACTCCATGGGAATTAGAGCTGCCCTCTTGGTTTCCGGCGTACTTATCAGCAGCTACGGCACTTCCCTTTATACCTGCTCCAATGCCGGACTCGGACCCTATGATGCTATTGGATGGATGCTGCAACATGCCAGCGGCGAGAAAATTGCCTTTAGGTGGATTCGTATCGTAATGGACTGCATCAGCTCCAGCCTGGGCCTATACTTTGGAAGTATTGTGAGCCTCGGAACCATTACCCTTGCCTTCTTCACCGGACCGTTAGTTTCTTTCTATAATAAAATAAATCTTTATATGATATATGGGGATAACCCTCCGGAACTTTAATAGTAATCCAACACAAAATACAAGGGCTTCGACTAGATGTCGCAGCCCTTCTTTATCACTTATTCACTTTTCAGCTCGTAAACAGCTTCATCCTTCAAGTGTCCTTTTTCCAGAAGTCCCTCATTTGCAAATGCCTGCTGCAGTGCGGTGAAAAATTCCTTTGCCTTTGAAAACTCTGCCTGATATTTCTCTCCAGCATTTACACTGTAAGAAACCTCAGCCAGTATAGTTCCTCCATGGAATCCTTCCCAAACAGTGATTGAAACATCCCCATTATAGTCCTTTGCAAATTCAAGAGTACATGGCTCGATTTTTGTTTCATCGATTATATTTCCGCCAATTGCTACAAGCCTGGTGTCCGCAGGTATTCCAAGTTCCCCAGCCTTTTGAAAATGCTCTGCCAGATCCTTGATTGTATATGGATCCTTAGGCTCTAGCTTTTTCTTGCTAACGCTTACAGAGTAGTATGGCTTTTCCTTTCCAACAACTCCATCAACACCGCCCACCAAATCCATTTCAAGCTTTGCCTTGTCGGAACCTATGGCCTCACTGGGATTTATAATTGCTCCGCTGTTCATATCCACACGGTATTTCAGCATTATATTTGCCTTGGCTGTACCATTTTTCTTGGTTTTGATACGCTGGCGCAATACATAGTTTTTCTTAGTCAGGTCAAGATTTTCTGTATCCATATATTGAACTAAACGATTTGTTTCATCAAATGGATCTGAAGCAAGATTTAACTTGATGCCCTGATTTGCCGCTGTAGAACTAATGATGTCCAGACACCTGCCGAAGCCAGCCTCCTTGTTGGCAAAAATCTCTGTATTTACCAGCATTTTCATCTCAGCTGATGTTACTTCCGGAGATGCAGCTTCAGCCCCCACGGACACAGCTGTAATAGCTGCAACAGCCAATGCCGCAGCAGCAAGCTTCAATCGCCCTTTAATAGAATTTAAAAACATACAGAATGCTCCCTTCAATAGTGATATTTTCTATTTGTACGTTAAACATATGTCTTTATTTCGCTATTTTTTTCATATTTCCTATGTAAAGTTATAAAAATTTTAAGATTTAATTATTTTTTTGTAAAAACATTTTCATAAAGAAAAACCAGGCAATAAGACCCTTCAGTCCTTTGCCTGGTTTAAAATTGCAATATT
>CAVAVT010000005.1:0-48542 GCA_963592185.1 bacterium
TAATAACACAAAATCCTCTAAAAAAAACCATAATTATCTAAATTATTACTTTATCTTAAAGAAAAAACCTTGGAGAAATACTCCCCAAGGCTTTTCACTTTTCAAGCTGCTGTAAAATCTTGAAAATACAGGTCAATTAGTAACAAATTAGTGCTTGTTTAACTTATTGGTTACAACATCACTTGATATGATACTAGTTGCCAGAGCTTTCGCACCATCCATGAGAGCGACACAAACTTTACGTATCGTGGAATCTTCCATCTGGAAACTCATTCCCCAGGAGATATCACCGTGTTTTCTGATGGACAATTACATGATAGTCATTTGCTGACATATTTTATCACCTATCTTCTTACTCCACAGGAGGCCAGTCTTTAAGATTTTTGCTCTCCTCTTCAAGACGTTTAATCTCCGCCTCGAGTTCTTCTATTGTCATTTTTTCATTTCGTTCGGCGTTAGGGTATTCTAAATACGAATACACTTTCATGTTAATTCCTCCCATTCAATGCTTTAGACCTCAGCAATTTCATTAAGCACATCTTATACAAATTCCAACTTTTCCGCAATCTGGTTTAAAGACATTCCATTGTAAACTTTATCTGACATCAGGTCATCTATATTGGTATAATCCTTGTCTTCGCCTGCGTAGGCCATCGTAAAGCTATGTGCATTCCATGGGCAAAGCACCCCATGATACCCTTTATACTCAAACTCTATATCTTGAGACAACGAAAGAATCCAGCCTCTTAATTCTTGTGCCTCCATAGTGTATCACGGTTCCTTTCTCTTTCTTCTACTGTTAATTCAGCTAATATGCACGGTATAGAATGGACATTATATCTTCTTCTGATATGGTTATTATCTCATCCGCAACTTCGACATCGTAATAAATAAGGGCGTCCGTATCTTTTGCTTCAAAAACTTCTAAAACCGTGGCATCTTCTCCACTTTTTAACCTAACAACATCAAGCTCATTCGCTCTCATATTATCACCTACTTTTTGGGCCAATCCTTAACATACGCTGAGGTCAATCCCATTTTATCCTCAGCGACAATCCAAGCTGTAAGAACTGTAGCTGTATTGCCGTTAGGCCCTGTGATGTCTATAAACACCTTATATCTATAACCATATTGGTCTGATTTGACTTTTATAACCTCATACGTTCCTATATTAGTTCGTATAAACGCTATCAAATCTTCTACATTAAAACATAAATTTTTCACCTTTATTATACGTGGTTGTTGACAGTTTGTACAAGCTTTTCACTACATCCTTGAACATATTTATTATACCATTGCTCATACGTCATACCAGCTGGTACTTTATAAGTCTTGCCGTACTCGTCTCTGTCTGCGCGCTCAAGTTCTTCAGCGTCGTCAAAATATGGAGAGGTGCATGAACGGGCAACGTGGATGTAATGCAGGTGCATGCGTGCTAATATTCATATCAGCCATTGTGAAATGTTTACTGTCCATTTCACGGCATATCTCAGATGTACGTTTATCCAGTATTGCCACAATTTCAAACTCTTCAACACCTAAGTTTTTAAAACAATCCTTTTGGGCTGCAGAACTAAAAAAGCCCTCTCAGTCATAACTAAACGCCCGGCCTATCTTATAGATGCATCCATCCTCCGGGCAATTGTGTCAATGCCTGTTTGTGGACCATCATGCCATAAGATGGCATAAAAAAAGCACCTACCATAAAAGTAAGTGCTTGCTTAACTTATTTAATTACATATTTCTTAACACCATGCAAGTATATCTTTATCTGGAAATATATTTTTCTTAACAAATCGTCTAATCGCAGAATGCGCATACCCCCCATAAAACGCCGCATCCGGCCCTTCCATTGGTTTTTCTATTCTTATTTCACCATTATCCAAAAAAAGTGTTATAACTCCATAATTATTTTTATCCCGTACAAAATATCGATAACTAATTTTCTGTTCATTACGTTGTTCTAAAAGTAGTTGAATCAATGTCCATACACCCTCTCAACGCACCTATATAATCAAAGTGTCTTTCTGCATATTCGTGTGCCTTCTCATATGATAAATGAAATCGTTTTTTGACAGCTTTCTCTAAGTACTAATGCCTTGATAAAACAATATCTATAAGAAAAAACCTTGGAGAAATATTCCCCAAGGCTTTTCTAATGAGTTATGCATACACATCCAGGTTATTTCCGAGATTGGGATCTAACGATACTGAAGAAGCAACCTCATCAATAAAATCAACTACACCAGTGGTTTCAGTTGATTTCATTGCCATCTTAAGGACAGCAAGACCTAGATTGTTGGCAGACTGGGCCTGATGCATATTAACCGACAGTGCGGCAATACTCATATCCATATTAATCCCTCCCAGCACACGCTCATAACTGATTATCGAATGCTTTTTAGGATTTATTAAGAACTATTTTACTTACGGGCATTCTTGCTTGCACGGCCACGGATTGTACGGTCCAAAATAGCCTTTCTAAGACGTACATTCTCTGGAGTAACCTCAACAAGCTCATCAATGTTAATGTACTCAATTGCCTGCTCAAGGCTGAGGATACGGGGCGGTACAAGACGTACAGCTTCATCAGAGGAAGAGGTTCTCATGTTGGAAACATTCTTCTTCTTGCAAGGATTGATATCCATGTCAAGCTCTCTGTTGTTTTCGCCGACAATCATACCTTCATATACAGGCTGGTTCGGGGAAATAAACATTGTTCCACGATCCTGAAGTGTGAAGATACCATATGCTGTGGTCTCGCCCTGCTCAAATGCAACCAGAGAACCACGGGTACGTCCCGGGATATCTCCCTTGTAAGGTGCATAGCCATGGAATACATGGTTCATGATACCATTACCCTTGGTATTTGTGAGAAGCTCAGAACGGAATCCAATAAGGCCACGGGCAGGAATCAGGAATTCAAGACGCATATAGCCAGCTTCCTCAGTCATGTTGGAAAGCTCAGCCTTACGGGTTCCAAGGGACTCCATAACAGTACCCATGTACTCCTGAGGAACTTCAATTGTAAGATCCTCCATAGGCTCACAGGTCTGGCCGTTGATTTCCTTGTAGATAACCTCTGGCTTTCCTACCTGAAGCTCATAACCTTCACGGCGCATGGTCTCAATCAGGATGGAAAGGTGAAGCTCACCACGACCGGAAACCTTGAATACATCTGCAGAATCAGTTTCCTCAACACGCAGTGCAACATTGGTCTCAATTTCCTTGAAGAGACGGTCACGAAGGTGACGGGAAGTAACGAACTGACCCTCACGGCCAGCAAACGGGCTGGTATTAACACCAAAAGTCATGGAAAGTGTAGGCTCATCAATATCAATTGTAGGCAGAGCCTCAGGATTTTCAGCATCTGCTACGGTATAACCGATGCTTACATCGCCAAGACCTGTCAAAGCAACGATTTCACCCATGGATGCCTCTGGAACCTCAACTCTGGAAAGACCCTGGTATACAAATACCTTGCCTACCTTTGCACGAGTCTCATCATCACCATTCATCAGGATTACCTGCTGATTAGGTCTAACGCTGCCACGGATGATACGTCCGATTGCAACCTTACCCACATATTCGTCAGCAGCAAGAGTAGTTACCATCATCTGGAGAGGACCGTTCTCGTCTCCCTTAGGTGCAGGAATCTCCTTAACAATGGTCTCCATGAGAGGTGTAAGATCCTGATTGTCATCATCCATCTCATACTTAGCCACACCATCACGTGCTGTAGCATAAATTACAGGGAATTCCAGCTGGTCGTCATCAGCACCAAGATCCATGAACAGCTCGAGAACCTCATCGTATACATCATTTACACGCTGGTCTGGGCGGTCAATCTTGTTGATAACAACGATAGGCTTCAGACCCTGCTCAAGAGCCTTGCGCAGTACATATTTTGTCTGAGGCATAGGACCCTCAAATGCATCAACGAGGAGCAGTACGCCATCAACCATGTTAAGTACACGCTCAACCTCTCCACCGAAATCAGCATGACCCGGAGTATCAACAATATTGATTTTAATGTCCTTATAAAGAACAGCTGTATTCTTTGAGAGAATTGTGATTCCACGCTCACGCTCAAGGTCGCCGGAATCCATTACACGCTCTGCTACCTGCTCATTTGAACGAAATACATGGCTCTGGCGAAGCATTGCATCCACAAGGGTGGTTTTACCATGGTCTACATGGGCGATTATTGCGATGTTCCTCAGTTTCTCGTTTGTACTCATTGTAAACTAACTGCCTCCTAGTTTTAGCCGGTCATATCCGACAATAAATCAGACATCCGCATGGATGTCTGTAATAAAATACTTATTTGCTTAACCAATTATTTATATTATCATGATTTATTTGCTATTTCAATATTTTCCCCATCGTTTTTTGCGATAAAAAACAGCAATATTCTCTTGACTTAGAGTGCACTCCATCTAGTATATATAATATATGGGAGGGATTTATGATGACTATATCAGAGGTTAGCGAAAAATACGGAATTTCTCAGGATACACTTAGATATTATGAGCGTGTGGGACTGATACCACATGTTCCCCGCAAGCCAAACGGCATACGAGATTACGATGAGACAAGCTGTGGCTGGGTTCAGTTTGCTCAATGTATGCGTTCAGCCGGTATTCAGATTGAAGCGCTTATAGAATACGTGAATCTATACCAGCAGGGCGCCCACACCCATGATGCCAGAAAGGAAATTCTGATAGAGCAAAGAGAGCGGCTCCTCTCCCGTATGGAGGATATGAAAACCTGTCTTGACCGGCTCAATTACAAAATCAGCAATTACGAAAAAATAGATAAAAGCTGTCCCCAGACTTAAAATTCATAAGTATTCTTTCGTTGAATAAATCAGCCCTGTTGTGCATAATAGTATGTATAACAGGGCTAATTTTATGAGGAGCTGAATATGTCGGTATATGGAATTATTGCGGAATATAACCCCTTTCACAATGGGCATCTGCATCAAATAAATATAATACGCAAAAAAGATTCTGATGCAAAAATTATTGCGGTCATGAGCGGACCATTTTCCCAACGTGGAGAACCTGCCATATTAAATAAATGGCAAAGGGCTGAAGCAGCCGTAAAATCTGGAATCAATCTTGTTTTGGAACTTCCTGTATGCTTTGCCATAAGCAGTGCCCAGGACTTTGCCTGGGGCGGAGTCACCCTTTTAAAACGTACTGGCTCCGTAGACAAGCTGTCCTTTGGCGCCGAATGCGATGATGTAGACAAACTTATAAGCATTGCCAATGCCAGCATATACACAGATGAATCCAGTGCCCAAATGAAAAAGCTTTTAGACACTGGATTACCCTTTGCCCAGGCTCGTACTGAAGCTATCTCTTATTTGTTTTCCAACAAGGATGAGCTTGCCAAAGCCACAAAAATTTATCCACGCCTAAAAAATTTCACTTTATCTGGCGAGGAACTACAGTCCATTCTCAGATCTCCAAACAATATATTGGCAATAGAATATTTAAAAGCTTTGGGAGACTCAAAAATAGAACCTTTTTTGATTCACAGAAATCTCAGCTCCCATGCAGATGAAAATTTCACTGGAAGATATTCCAGCGGAAGTTCAATCCGAAAACAGATTCTTGGAAACATTGCATCTGGCTCTGCACCATATAGTGCTGTCTTGGCGTCAGCTCTTCCGGATTCCACCAAAAATATATTGGAGAAGCTATCAGCTGCGGACATTCCACTGACTGATAATTTGTACAGAACTCTGCAATATATTTTAAGGCTTACACCAATCGCAGCCTTGCTAAAAATATATGGTATCCGTGAAGGTATCGAAAACCGGCTGAAAAAAACGGCAAATATATCCAAGTCATATGGCGATTTAGTTCGTGAACTGCAAACCAGACGATACCCTATTGCTTCTGTCCAGCGATTACTTTTGTATATTTTGCTGAATCTCAGAAAAAAAGATATGGAGACGTTTATAGCTGAAGGACCACAATATGCAAGGGTACTGGCCTCTGATTCCGCAGGCTTTAAACTTCTCAATCAAATGCGAAAAAAAGGCTGTCTGGAGATTGTTACGAAAACAACACATTTTCTGGATTCTGCAGAGCTTCAGCATCCAGAGGAACTAAGTTCCATACAGCACATGCTGGCACTTGATATAAAGGCTCAGGAGCTTTGGTCCCTTTGTCTTAATGAGCCTAAAACCTTTGGACTGGATTTCTATACCTCACCAATAATCAAGCAATAAAAAATGGCTATGGCACGCTCCCATCGGAGTTATGTCATAGCCATATTTTTTATTCCGCAAAAAGTGCCTTGGCAAAGTCTTCGGCATTAAATGGACGCAAATCATCAACGCCCTCTCCAACTCCAATCCATTTTACCGGCATGGAAAGAGAATCCTTGATGCCAATGACTACACCGCCCTTGGCTGTTCCATCGAGCTTTGTGAGGACTACTCCAGATATTGGAGCTGCCTTTGTGAAAAGCTCTGCCTGACTGATTGCATTCTGCCCTGTAGAAGCATCCAGTACGAGAAGAGTCTCATGGGGAGCCTCTGGTATCTCACGACCAATAACACGGTTTATCTTGCTAAGCTCCTCCATCAAATTGGATTTTGTCTGGAGACGTCCAGCTGTATCAATGATTAAAATATCAACTTTACGTGCCTTGGCAGCCTTTACCGCATCAAAGGCAACGGCTGCTGGATCAGAGCCTTCTTCGTGCTTGATAACCGTAGCACCAGTACGCTGACCCCATACCTCAAGCTGGTCAATAGCCGCAGCACGGAAGGTGTCTGCCGCCGCCAGCATTACACTCTTGCCCTGTCCCTTGTAAAAAGCACTTAACTTGCCAATAGTGGTGGTCTTTCCCACTCCGTTTACACCAATTACCAGCATAACAGTAGGCCCTTCTGTTGCCATACGAATCTCATCGCTGTCCTTGGTTAGCATATCGCTAATCTGCTTTGCCAAAAAGGGCTTTAAGTCCTCCGGTCCGTTGATTTCCTTCTTTTTGATGCCCTTTCTAACAGCATCCATCAATTTTTCGGTGGTAGAAAAGCCCACATCGGACATGATAAGGGTTTCTTCCAGCTCATCCAGCAATTCATCATCAATATCTGCATAGCCAATAACGAGCTTCTCAATTTTTTCTGTAAATGATTCCCTTGTTTTAGTCAGACCTTTTTTTAATTTATCAAAAAATCCCATATATCTTCTCCTTAATATTTTCTACTTTGACTATTATTCTACCATCATCCTTATGTGTTTACAAATATAGCTATAAGGTATGGTATACTATTCTTTAGAGAGGTGTTTATTTATGAAATTTCTTATAATCGGTACTGGTGGAACCGGTGGCTGTCTGGGCGGCTATCTGGCTGCCAAGGGAAACGATGTCACTTTTATCGCCCGTGGAAAACATTTAGAAGCCATGGAAAAGAACGGTCTGGTCATTAAAACAGCCCACAGGGGAGATATTACAATCAATCCCGTGAATGCCTGCACCATGGATGACTACCTTGCCAAAGGCGAGTGTCCAGATGTAATTTTTGTATGCGTCAAATATTATGGACTGCCTTCAGCCATTGAATTTATAAAGAAAATTGCTGTAAAGGACACGTTAGTAATTCCAATTTTAAATGTGTTTGGAACTGGCGAAGTAATGCAGAAAGAGCTTCCAAATACCACCTGTCTGGATGGCTGCATATATGTCGTATCCCAGATTGAAGCTCCCGGAATCATAGCTCAGCCCATGAAAATTCTTCGTGTTTTTTACGGATTCCGCCCCAATCAGGATGACCGCCTTAAAGACAAGGCATCCGAGGTGGAAAAAATCATGAAGGACGCTGATATCGACGCACATTTTACCGACAGTATCCAGCCTGATGCATTGCAAAAATTCTCCTATGTATCCCCTGCTGGTGCTGCAGGTCTTTATTTTCACGCTGTCAGCGATGATTTTCAGCATGAAGGCCCCGAGAGGGAGATGTTTGCCGGATTGATTCAGGAGGTCCAAGCCTTAGGCGAAGGCATGGGCATGAAATTTGAAAAAAATCTTGTTGAAATCGGACTGAAGCTCATGGACAGCATGGCCCCCGGAACCACTACCTCAATGCAGCGTGACGTTATGGGAGGCGGACAATCGGAGTTCAACGGACTTGTAACAAGAATGGTGGAACTTGGAAAACAGTACAACGTCCCCGTTCCCCTTTATACAAAAATACATGAATGGGGAATAAAAAATAACATAAAATAAAAATATGCCTCTTCCTTGGCAACCAGGAAGAGGCTGTTTTTTACATCATCATAACACCGTAATGAACCTTACTGTATTTTCCGCCCATAATCTTATCAAATCCAAGTCGTGCAAATTCATTGCTTCTTGCATTCTCTTTCATTACCACACGGCTTTTTGCCACACGGCATGCCTCCTGCAGAAGTTCCTCAGAAATCGCACTATGATTTGCCGCCTCCCGGAGGGGATTTAGATTTTTACTGTCCTTTAATGGATATCTGAACATAGGGTCAAAATATACCACATCTACAGACTTATCTCCCTGCGCCTTGAGATACTCTAAAGCCTCGGCATTCACAGTATTTATTCTGCGCATAGCCTCCTGTATAGGATAGTTTTCTGCATGAAAATGTCCCAGTCCGTAGCTTGTAACAAGGTAAATCAATGGGCTTGACTCAATTCCCGTAACGCTGCCTGTTTCTCCCACCGCAAAGCTTGCAACAATGGCATCCGCCCCATATCCAAGAGTACAGTCAAAAACTGACATTCCAGCTTCCAGCCCCATTGCCTCCACCATATTGTCCCGTCTAAGACCATTTGTTCCAAATCTAAGATTCTTTACTCTAAGATGGGCCATGTTGGGATGAAAAAACATTTCACCCTCAGGAGTCGATAGGTTTATCAGACCTTTTTTTACCACAAGAACGAATTTGGCATTATGCATCTCCTGCAGTGTTTCCACTGAATAGCTTTTTCTTTTTACAAAAGGTATTCCATAGCTATTTGAAATTTTCTCAGCTAGAATCATACTGTCCTGAGATTCTTTCCTCTCAGTGGTTATAATTGTTTGCGATAATTGCTCTGAAGCTGACTTACCCATAGTCGTTTCTCCAGTCATTAACCTGTGACCCCTTCCCTGTGCAACACTTTAACTACGGCGTGTAACGAAGTCAATAAATTCATGTACCTCGTCCTCAGTCCGGAGCTTGACCGTATAACACTGATTTCCCATCTGGGGTACCATCATCTCCGGCATTCGTTCAGCCATTACAATAGCATTGCCATATTTGCTCATAATTTCATCATCACTATGAACATAATTAAACTGATCCCTACGTCCGGCATATACGCAGAAACAATCATCATTGCTATGTGGCTGCAGACGTGTATTGCTTGTAACCATATCTGCCCAAATCTGGTATACATCCATGCTATGGGCATAGTCCATCATATCCGGAGTATAGCCTCCAGCAGGACGCATATTCACCTCAAGACCTACAAAATCCCCAGCATTTCCAAGTCCCGGTTTATCATTTTCCAGCTGGAAGAACTCCAAGTGAACAAAACGGCTCTTTACTCCAAAGGCATGTACAGTGGCACGGCCAGCCTGACGCAGAGCTTCAGGTACATCGGCACGTACAAAATAAGCCAAATCCAGCTGGTCGGTGACAATATTCATAATAGACGGAGGCCACTCAGTGCAAGACTCCATCAGTGGATTAGATTGATTGTCTACGATAGCATCATAGGAAAAAATCTTGCCCTGTATAAACTCCTCCATTACGTAAGGTACCTGGGGGTAATTTGCAAAAAATCCCTGCAGCTCATCATCGTTATTAAGCTTATAGGTGTCATTTGCCCCTACTCCGATATCCGGCTTCACAATAACAGGATAGCCTACCTGACCAATAAATTCCCTGGCAGCCTCAAGGCTTGTAACCTTATGAAGACGGGCTGTAGGAACCCCGGCCTTTGCATAATACTCCTTCATGGCAGATTTATGCTTAATACGGCCAATGTCAGCATACTGCTCTCCGGTAGTAATGTGGAAATCAGTACGCAGCCTTGCATCCTGTTCCAGCCAGAACTCATTGTTGGACTCCAGCCAGTCAATCTTCCCGTACTTAAAAGAGTAAAAAGCCACAGCCCGGAAAACCTGATCATAATCCTGCATATTCTGCACATAATAATATTCGGTCAAAGATTCCCGAACATTATTATCCAGACTATCATAAGGACAGTCCCCGACTCCAAGAACATTTACGCCATTACGCTTCAATCTATTTGCAAACTGCCAATAAGTGCGTGGAAAATGTGGTGAAATAAAAACAAAATTCATACCCTATTACCTCGATTCTTTTCTAAAATCAATCCATCAAATACGGCAGGAAATAACGCATCTGCTTCTCCCACCAGGGCCAGTCATGATTTACATCATATCCCCAAAAATCGCACCATGCTCCAATGCCCTTTGCATTGAACTGATCCCTCAGAATAGCCAGAGTACGGCGTCCCTCATCTTCCCATGCGCCCTGTCCTACACAGAAAATAGGCTTGCGCTGGTTGTACAAATCCACATACCAATGATCTTGCGGCATATTTTCCATAAAGTGTATTGGAGAATTACTATATAGCACTTCATCCATCCAGCCATCAAAGAAATACTTTGCATCGTAAACACCAGACAAGGCTAGACAGCCGCCAAACAAATCCGGACGGCGAAGGAATGCAATTGCCGCATGGGTTCCCCCAAGGCTGCAGCCAAAGGCTATAGGCATCTGTCCACTATGATTTCTGGAATAGATACATGGCAGAACTTCCTCTATGATGTAGTTGAAATACTGCTCCTGGCGCCAAGCCCTCCAGCCCTTGTCACCATTTACATTTGACCAGCTCTCCTTATCTACGGTATCTACCACATAGAGCTGGATGGCACCGCCATCAATATAGTCGGCAATATTGTCTATAAAGCCATTTTCATAGTTATAGCAATCCCCATCCTGACAAGGAAATGCCAATATTGGAAGCCCGTAATGACCATATACACGAATGTTCATATCTCTGTTTAAATGATGGCTGTAATGGTTAATGTGTTCTAGCTTCATAAATTTTCTCCTCTTATTGTCTTTTATTTTATTTGCTAAAAGCCTGTACGCTTAAACATTTTTGCGAAATCATCACCGGTAAATTTTATAATCGTAGGTCTGCCGTGAGGACAGGTATAGGGTCTGCTTGTAGATCCCAATGCATCTAGTATAATCTGCATCTGCCTGAGATTTAAAACCTCCCCTGCCTTTATGGCAGCTCTGCAGGCTGTTGTTGCAAGACAGGCATGGCGAATTTCTGCTGGAGTCAGATTATGCATATTCATAAGAGACTCCAAAATCTCACGGATAATATCCTCCGCCTCATTTACTGGGATATCCGCTGGAACTTCAATAAGTCTGAATTCTTTATCCCCACAAGGTTCCATATCAAAGCCAAGGCTCTTAAACAAATCCCCATGTTCTATTATAAGCTCAGATTCCTTAGAATCAAACTGCATCAGCATGTGAACTAAAAGTTGCTGAGATGGAATCTTTTCTGACATAGCAGAAAATTTATCAAACAAAATTCTCTCATGGGCTGCATGTTGGTCAATTATAAATAAATTATTGCTTGTCTGGGCAATGATATAGCACTTATTCACCTGTCCAATTGGAACCATGGGACCATCATTGAAACCGGCATTACCCATATCAGCATTTATTTCTTCGGATTTCGGTGAATTGTCTGATTTAACGACCGTGGTATCGCTTTGTGAATCTTTATTTAAAGAATACATCTCCTTTTTATTACCGGATATTATACTTCTCGCCTCATCAAAACTTATGCTTGAAGAGATGTCACTGACATACTCTTTTGAAAAGCTGTTCCCATATCCAAAGCTTTCACGGCTATTAGCCATATTTCCTATGTTGCTTGATTCCTGTGGCACAGGTTCGGTGGCAGGAATAAACTCCATTTCCACCTCCTGCACAGAAAATCGCTTGTCCTTGTCCCTGATATTTACAGCAACATCCTCAAGCTGCTGGCCTGCTGGCCGTATTGCATCCAGCACAGCCTTGTACACAGCCTTGAAAATCCGCCCCTCATCCTCAAACTTCAGCTCGCTTTTCTGTGGATGAACATTAACATCTATGGTATTAGGCGGAACATCGATAATCAGAACCGCCAGTGGATGGCCTGTTTTGGGAACCAGTGAATGGTACGCATTGTCTATTGCCTTCATAACAGCCTTATTAGATATAATGCGGCCATTTACAATAAGTGTCTGCCAATTTCTGCTGCTCCGTATCATTGAAGGCTTGGTAACATATCCCTTTACACGGACATCCGGGTCTACCAAATCAATACCAAGGAGAGCGTCTGCCACCTGGCTTCCGTATATTGCCTGAAGGGTATCAAAGAGATTGCCATTGCCCGGAGTCATAATGCTTACCTTGTTATTGCTTATGTACTTAAAGGAGATTTCCGGATGGGATATGGCAAGTTTTACTATAAAGTCATTAATTTTTGACCCTTCCGTATTGGTTGTCTTTAAAAATTTCTTTCTTGCTGGGGTGTTGAAAAACAAATCCTCCACCCGAATCATAGTGCCAACAGCGCAGCCCACCTCAGAAAATTCAGGCTCAGAACCGCCAGTTATGACCACCTTTGTTCCAAGCTCCGAATCCTTGCGCCGAGTCTGCATCATAAATCTGGATACCGCTGCAATGCTTGGCAAAGCTTCTCCACGAAATCCCAAAGTACTTAGACTGAACAAATCCCGTGCTTCTGAAAGCTTGCTTGTGGCATGTCTGAGAATTGCAAGCTTCGCATCCTCCAGTCCCATGCCCTTGCCATTATCGCTGACACGCATAAAACTTGTGCCGCCAGCCATGATTTCTACCTCTATCTTTGTTGCACCGGCATCTATGGAATTTTCCACCAGCTCTTTGACCACAGAGGCTGGGCGCTCCACCACCTCACCGGCAGCAATTTTATTTATCGTATTATCATCAAGTACATGAATATTACTGAGGTTCTCAGACATTCTCCACACCCCTTTGCAATTTATTAAAAATTTCACCCCATCAGCTTCTGCCAAGCTCCTGCTTTGCCTGATTCTGCAATTTATACAGCTCATTCATAGCCTCGATTGGAGTCATAGTCATTATATCCAACTTCAAAATTTCTTCCCTTAATCCTGATGAGAAAAGAGAATCCATGCCAAAAAGTCCATTATCTTCTTTTACAGCGGATTTCTCTTGGGCTTTTGCCGCCGTAGGTTTTGCAACCTCTCCAGATTCCAGCTCAGCCAAAATCTCTTCAGCTCTATTTGTGACAGACTTTGGCAGCCCAGCAAGACGAGCCACATGTATACCGTAGGATTTATCTGCACTTCCAGCAATTATTCTGCGCAAAAATGCCACCTGTGTCCCCTTTTCCTTTACCGCTACGCAAAAATTTCGGATATATTCATCCTCTAAATCCGTAAGCTCGTGATAATGGGTGGCAAACAGAGTTTTTGAGTGCAGCTTATTCCTTATATGCTCGATTACAGCCCTTGCAATGCTCATTCCGTCAAAGGTACTTGTGCCACGTCCTATTTCATCCAAAATCACAAGGCTGTTCTTTGTGGCATACTTTAAAATCTGTGCAACCTCATTCATTTCCACCATAAAGGTACTCTGTCCGCTTACCAGGTCGTCACTGGCGCCTATTCTGGTAAAAATGCGGTCTACAGGGGAAATTTTAGCCTCCCTTGCCGGGATAAAGCTTCCAGCCTGTGCCATAAGTGTCAAAAGGGCCACCTGCCGCATATAGGTGGATTTTCCTGCCATATTAGGCCCTGTAATAAGCATTATCTCACAGTCTCTATGGTTTAGCTCAGTATCGTTTGGAACAAATAAATCTCTGGTTAAAATTCGTTCAACAAGAGGATGCCGTCCGTCCTTTATACTTATTGAGCCATCTGAGGTAAGCCCCGGCCGGACATAGTTATATGTCACAGCAGCTTCAGCCAGACCGGAGAGAACATCGGTAATGGCAATTTCATGGGCGGTGTTCTGTATAGCTGTAAGCTTTTCCTTAATTATTTCCCTGATTTCGGTGAAAAGATTGTATTCGATATTTACGATTTTCTCCTGAGCGCCCAGAATCTTTGTTTCAAATTCCTTAAGCTCCTCAGTAATATATCTTTCCGCATTTGCCAGGGTCTGTTTCCTTATGTATCTATCCGGCACAAGATTTGCTCCGCTATTACGCACCTCAATATAGTAGCCAAAAACCTTGTTATATCCGATTTTCAAGGATTTTATGCCGGTTGTATTTTTTTCCTTTTCCTCAATTTCCTGAAGCATTGCCTTACTGTCATGGGATATACGTCTATATTCATCCAGCTCTTCGTTATATCCGCTTTTGATTATACCGCCTTCACGCACGGAAAATCCAGGATCATCAACAATTGCCTTTTCCAAAAGTGAGGTTATATCATCAAATGTATGTATTCCCTCATTACATTTTTTTAAAAGCGGTGCTCCAGCTGATTCCAAATTGGATTTAATTTTAGGCAGACAGTAAAGGGAGGATTTCAAGGCGATTAAATCCTTTGCATTGGCTGTTCCTACCTCAATCCTTGTAAGGAGACGCTCAAAGTCATAGATTTCCTTTGAAGTTTCCCGAAGCCCATTCCGCATGGCAAAATTACCAGCAAGCTCCTCCACCGCATCCAGTCTGTAATTTATTTTACCGATATCAATTAAAGGATATTCAAGCCATTTTTTCAAAAGTCTTGTTCCCATAGCGGTACGAGAAAAATCCAATACATCAAGAAGTGTATCCTTTTTCCCACCATCCCTTAAATTACGGGTTATTTCAAGATTTCTAAGGGTATACGTATCTATTACAAGATTTTCCGATGCATCCAGAAAGGTAAGGCTGTTAATCTGTGTAAGATCCGTCTTAAGCATTTCATGGAGATAATCCAAAAGGGTGGCAAGCGCTGTCCAGGCATTTTTTGAAGCTGGTCTATTATCTGCATCAAAATGCTCGATTATACGGTCATCTACAGCCTTTGAGGGTTCCTTGATTTCTGTAAAAGTGCAGCTGGGAATTCTAAGAGAAATAAATTCATTCAGCTCTTTTCTAAAGGAAAGATTACCTACGATAAGCAGCTCCGGCATTGTAAGTCTGTAAAGTTCGTCATAGAGCATCTGCTGACGGCTGGCACCGCTGTAAATGCCATAAAAACACTCGCCGGTGGAAACATCCGCCCCGGCAAGAATCAGCTCATCCTCCTCCACCGGTTCATAAATCAATGCAATATAATTATTCTGATTTGCCTGAAGTGATGCTTCATTAAGCACCGTTCCCGGAGTAATAATTTTTATTACCTCACGCTTAGTAAGCCCTTTTGCCTTCGGGTCACCAATCTGCTCGGCAATTGCTACCTTATAGCCCTTATTTATCAGTTTGGTTATATAGCCCTCCGATGCGTGGTAGGGAATGCCGCACATAGGATTATTATCCTTGTCGCCGCTCCGGCTGGTAAGGGTAAGTCCCAGCTCCTTGGCAGCAATTTTTGCATCCTCAAAAAACATTTCATAGAAATCGCCAAGTCTAAAAAAAAGGATAGCATCCTCGTACTGCTTTTTTGTCTCAAGATATTGCTGCATCATTGGAGTTAATTCCATATTTTCTCCTCCATAAATTACTTAAACAAAAAAGGGCTGCAGCGGTGGCAGCCCATATTTCATACTAGCTCTCCCTTAAGAACCCAGGTCTGTGGATGAGTTACCTTGACCTGTACAAGGTCCCCCGGCTTTTCTGTTTCATGCTTCCAAAGCAGAATCTTATTTGTACGGGTGCGCCCTGTCCACACAGTATCATCTGTACGGCTTGGCCCCTCTACCATCGCCTCCAGTACACAGCCCTGAAGGCCTTCGTTGATTTCCAGACTTATCTTGTTCTGCAGCTCCATCAGCTCATGAAGGCGGTCCTTTTTCACCTGCTCTGGTACCTGATCCTCCATAGTTGCTGCTGGTGTTCCTGAACGCTTGGAATAAATAAAAGTATACGCCGCATCATATCTGATTTCCTTCAAGAAATTCAGCATCCCCTGAAAATCTTCATCAGTTTCTCCCGGGAATCCAACAATCAAATCTGTCGTAATGCTGCAATTTGGAACAGCCTTGCGGATTTTTTCTATGAGAACACGATACTGCTCCACCGTATACACACGGTTCATTGCCTTTAAAAGCTTGTTTGTTCCATATTGAACAGGAAGATGAAAATGCTCGCAAATGTGGCTGCCATTTTTTATTACTTCAATCACACGGTCAGACAAATCCTTTGGATGGGAAGTCATGTACCTTACCCTCTCAATTCCCGGAACCTTGTCCACCATAGCCAAAAGGTCGGCAAAATCAGCTTTTTTATGGTCCTTGCCATAGGAATTTACATTCTGTCCAAGAAGTGTAACCTCTTTAAATCCCTTAGCCACAGCATCTCTCACTTCGTTTACAATGGCCTCGGGATCCCTGCTGCGCTCACGTCCACGAACGTAGGGAACAATACAGTAAGTACAGAAATTATTGCAGCCGTACATAATAGGAATCCAGGCAGAAAGCTCGCCGTTTCGTTCCACAGGAACATTTTCCGGGATATCTGTATCCCCTATAGCTGTTTCTACAACGTGCATCCTTTTATGTTTTTCACCTTCAGCAGCACCATACTCTGCGGAAATGTCCTGGACAACACGGATAAGCTCTCCCACCTTATCTGTTCCAAGGACAAAATCTATATGTGGGGCACGCTTTATGAGTTTTTCTCCCTCTTTCTGTGCCATACAGCCTGTGATGCCAAAAATAAGTGAGGGATTTTTTTCCTTCAAATGCTTTATCTCGCCTATTTTTCCATAAACCTTGTCTTCTGCTGTCTCACGTACACAGCAGGTATTTAGTATAATGACCTGTGCCTCATCCATATTATCAGTTCTGTCATAACCAATGGATGCCAGCTGTCCAGCCATGCGCTCTCCGTCAGCCTCATTCATCTGACAGCCATATATACCTAAAAAAGCCTTTTTATTAGACATTAAAAGAAACTCCTCCAAATCAATTGTCTCAATACGTTATTTTATCATATTTCAACACCAGCAGAAAGACCTGCAATATACATAACATTGTGAAATAATCTGATTGTAGTTCATATGTATCTTGATGTATAATGTTCTTAACAAATTCTCAACATTTTTAAAATATTCACATGAAAGGATGCCATTATGAATACCAAACATACTTCTAAATCTATGCTTAAAACATTTTTCCTGCTGGGAATCATGTCTATAGCAGCTTTTTTTGCACTTAACATTTCCCCCAGTGCTGCACAGGCAGCAGAAACATCCTCCCCAGCAACCGTAATCGGAACCGAATCCGGAACAGCTGTTGAGAAACCTATACGCATAGCTATACTTCCAACAATTGGCAAAAAGGAAATACCTGATGAATTGCGAACCATGCTCTCTAAAAAGCTTGATGATACAATACACGTACCCCTTAACGGCGTTCTGAACAAGGTTGAATACATCCCTGAAGATACAATAAATGAGGCTGTTAAAAAGCTTCACGTTGAAACCTTTGATGGATATTCCGCTGCTGTAATGCCAAACCTTGCAAAAGAGCTGGATGCTGACATCGTTATTGGATTTGTGGTAAACCGCTATGATGAAATCCTTTACAGAAGACACACCATGTGGAGCAGATATGGCAGCGACCTCTATGTTGCAAGCAATGTAGACATGGATATTGTAGGCTATGAACGCAAGCTGGATCAGGACATGAGTGCCGGAGCACGCCGTTCCTATGATGATGAATACACTACCAACGGCACCGCATTGAGCCTTGCATCAGAAATTGCAGATACTTTGATTAAGAAATCAGAGATTACCCGTGTTATATTCCCGAATTTAAAAGACTAATCAGGAGACCCTTTATGGAATTACTTATTGATACCCTATCCCAGAAGTTTGATAATTTAATAGTTTTTGATACGGAAACCACCGGGCTAAATTCAAAAACCGATGAAATCATCGAATTTGGCGGACTCCGCCTGGATTTGAAAAATCCAGACAAAGTTCAGGAAATTAACATGCTTATAAAGCTTGACCGCCATAACGCTCTTCCGCCAAAAATTGTTGAACTTACAGGAATTACTGATCAGGATTTGGCTGAATCCGGAATATCAAAGGACGAGGCTGCCAGCCAGATTAATGGAATTATTGATGTATCCCGTCCTCTCGTGGCTGCCTACAATGCCCAATTTGATTTCTGTTTCCTTTATTATTTTTTAGCCAGCTACAGCAATCCTGAAATACTTAAGAAAATAAAAATGCTGGATATCATGACCGTTTATAAGGACCGGCAGGAATATCCCCACCGCCTTTTCAACGCCATTGATACCTATGAGGTTCAGGCTGAAAACACACATCGTGCGATTGACGATGCTTGGGGAGCATTAAAGGTGTTGGAGGCTATGGCCTCAGAAAAAAATGACATAATGAACTATATCAACATATTTGGCTATAATCCAAAATATGGTCTTCCAAAGCCAAGAATACAGTCCATAACCTACCAGCCCCAATACAACTTCCCTACAACACCAGTATACGACAGAAACTAAAAGTTAAGCCGCTATGACACAATCACGTATCATAGCGGCTTTCTTAACGCCAAAATTAAACGCCTCTGACAATTTTTGTTATGGAGCTTGCAATGGCGGAAAGTGGCAGCTGCTTTTCCACAGCGCCAATTTCATATGCCGCCTTAGGCATTCCATAAACCACGCTGGTAACTTCATCCTGCCCCAAAGTTCTGGCTCCGCTTTCACGAAGCTTTAGCATTCCGCTGGCTCCATCCTTTCCCATTCCCGTCAGGATGACAGCCAGAACCTTGCTGCAGTCATCAGTTATACGATGTATGGAGTCAAAGAGAATATCTACAGCCGGACAGCATCCATGGACCCTAGGCCCTGGCCTGCAGGAAATTCTGCACTGGTTTCCATCCTTCACAATCTGCATATGTTTTGCTCCTGGAGCTACATACACCGTATCCTTGCATACCAATTCTCCATCCTCTGCTTCTTTCACAGACAAGGCGGATTCTCCATCAAGCCTTTCAGCAAATAACTTGGAAAATGTGGGCGGTATATGCTGTACAACCACCACTGGAGGCATAGGCGGTCTGAGATTCTTCATGACAACTGACAAGGCCTCTGTTCCGCCAGTTGAAGAACCAATTGCAATAATATCTATTGTCTTTTTCGGTACGCTTGCTGTTCTAGGAACCGAACTGGAAGAAAATCCACGTATCGGGGAGAAATCATTTGCCCTGAGATGACTGTGCAGTCCTATATTAGCAAACGGTGATGAAATACCAGCTGTCTGATTTGCCAAAGCCTTGGATTCTGCTGAATCCTTATTTTCAGATACCAATGCTGCCAATTTATCTGCAGCATCTCTCATAAAATTGGTGCCTAAACCAATAAATGTAGGCTTTACAATAAAATCCTTTGCAACACTTTTAAGAGCCTCGTCCCTGTACATAGCCGAACCGCTCATAATTATTGCCGGTATGGGATAATCTTTATGTATATCGTTCAGGAAATCAATTCCATTACGTTTCGGCATTTCAGCATCAACTAGAAGTACATCTGGTTTAAAGGATACAAGCTTGGCCTCTGCCTCAACTGAATCCTTGACACTTTCCACAGTACTCCCCTCAGGAAGCTGATTTTTCAACCCATCTGTAATGAGATTACGAAAAAACAATGAATCATCAACAACCAAAACTTTTATTCCCGTCATCTCATCACCTCAAAAAAAGTAGTCTATAAGTACTATAACACATTCTTTACAAAAAATAAAAATCCTTCTTACGATTCTATTTAAAATCATAAGAAGGATTTTTTAGTTATGCAGGGTCATCCCCTTAAGGTCATAAGTTTTTGTGAAAGTTTTATAAGTCCTTTATCCTCAGAACTATTCTTCCAAACAATACTTCCCGGAACATCATCATCCCGAAGCAGATTTAGCTCATCCAGCCTTCTATACAGCTGCCTTGCTGTACCAGAGGCACCATCAAAAATTTTAACATCCGGTCCGGCAATTTCCTGTATCATATTCCGGACAAACGGATAGTGGGTACAGCCCAGCACGATGCTTCTGATATTTTTATCTGCAACCTTGGCAAATCTTGCTTCAAGTTTTGCCCTCAGATTATCCGACTTAATATCGCCCTCTTCCACCGCCTCAACAATTTCAGGACAGGCAAAATTAATAATATCATAGTCTGCTTCATACCGTTTCAGCAGGGCATGATATTTTGCCTCCCTAAGAGTTGCATCGGTTGCCAAAACAAGAATCGTACCATCCTCAGTATTTTCTACAGCTGGCTTTAACGCCGGCTCAATGGCAACTATAGGCAGCTCAGGATACTTATGTCTGAGATACTCTCCGGCAACGCTGGAAGCTGTGTTGCAGGCAATGACCACAGCCTTTACCTCATGCTCCATAAGCTCATCCATAACGGCATCCGAAAGCTGTAAAATCTCTTCTGTGGGACGGATACCATAAGGCGCATTTGCTGAATCTCCGTAATATATATAATCCTCGGCCGGCATAAGGGATACAATCTCCCTTAATACACTTATTCCGCCAAGACCGGAATCAAAAACACCTATAGGTTGATTGGGGTCCAAAATCATCAAATCCTTTCCGAGTGATAAGCACTACCTTACAATATACAACCATGCTCATTTAAAATCAACAAATTCATTGATTCTTGCACCAGCTTTTGTCATTGGTTCCACAAAGCTTCTATGTACATTTAACACAATTACATATGGTCCATTCTTTTCAAGAGCATGGGAAAAGGCCTGTGCAAACTCATCCGGGGTGGATACAGCCTCGGCCTCAATGCCGAAACTTTGTGCATAGCCAACAAAATCCATTGGATAATCCAGCTCACAGGCAATATACCTTTCACGATAATTTACCTTTTGAAGCTGGCGTATCATTCCAAGGCTGGTATTATTTACAATCAGAGATATAATCGGCAGATTCAGTCTGGCAATGGTGTAATACTCATTGCCTGTCATCTTGATTCCACCATCTCCAGCCACGTGGACTACACGCCTTGATTTGCCATAAGCCACCTGCGCCCCCATGGCTGCCGGAAGTCCAAATCCCATAGTTCCAAGGCCTCCAGAGGTAAGCCATGTACGGGGATCCTGTACCCTTAGATGCAGGGCAGCCCACATCTGATGCTGTCCAACGTCTGTAGTATAGGCAAAGGGCTTCTTTCCTACAGCCCGGGCAATATGATGCATTGCCCAGGGAACAGTAAGTCTGTTTACATCATAATTGTATTCGTATTCCGTGTTCCACTTGCTGATTCGTTCCCACCATTTGTCAATACTATGTATGGGATTGCGCTCCATAAGGATACCAAGGATTTTTTTCATATCCCCAGCCAGTCCAATGGCACTGGCAATATTTTTATCAATTTCAGCTGGGTCAATATCTATGTGTACAAATTTCGTGTTTGATGTGTACTTGTCAATATTTCCCGTCTGTCTGTCAGCAAATCTGCTGCCTATGGCAATTACCAGATCCGCCGCAGCAATGGCATTGTTTGCCTGTTTTTTTCCATGCATTCCGGCAAATCCCAAAAGATTTGGGTGGTCTGCAGGAAAACCGCCTATTCCCATTAGTGTCAGGCATACTGGCAGTCTGAATTTTTCAGAAAATGCTACAAGTTCCTTTGTTGCGCCAGCAGAAATAACACCGCCTCCGGCGATAATCACCGGACGCTTTGCCTTGCATATAGCATCCGCCGCCTCAGCTGCACAAATAAGGAAATCCGCATCGGGAGAGCCTTTTTTTTCTTCTTTTTCCGGCTTATCGTACCAGTCAACCGGGGATAATAGAACATTTCTCGGTATGTCAACAAGCACTGGTCCGGGGCGGCCGCTTTTAGCAAGATGGAAAGCTTCCCTGATAGAAGAAATAAGTTTCTTTGGATCCTTTATTTTGTAATTGTACTTCGTAACCGGCATGGTAACATCCAAAATGTCAATTTCCTGGAAGGAATCCCTTCCCATCATGGAGGTATCTACCTGCCCTGTAATAGCCACCATAGGAATAGAATCCATAAATGCTGTGGCAATACCCGTTACGAGATTGGTTGCACCAGGACCGGAAGTGGCTATGCATACGCCTACCTTTCCCGTTGCCCGGGCATAGCCATCTGCAGCATGAGCTGCATTCTGCTCGTGGGTTGTTAATATTTCCTTGATTTCTTTTTGATCGTAAAGCGCATCATAAAGAGGAAGTATCATGCCTCCGGGATACCCGAAAACAGTGTCTACTCCTTCCTCAATCAGACATTTTACAACAGCACTAGCACCATTCATATTATGACGCTCCCATAAAATTAAAGTCTGTCAATGATTGCCTGTGTCATCTCCTGAGTATTGGCTTTCTTAAAGCCTTCCTTCCACAAATCTGGTGTGCGATATCCATCAGCAAGAGCCTTATCCACAGCTGCCTCAATTGCCTGAGCAGCCTCTTCTTCCTTGAGAGAATATCTAAGGAGCATTGCTCCAGAAAGAATTGTTCCAATTGGATTTGCAATTCCTTTTCCGGCAATGTCAGGAGCTGATCCATGAATTGGCTCAAACAGGCTGGTTTCCTCACCAATGCTTGCGGATGGCATTAAGCCAATTGAGCCGCCAATAACAGCCGCTTCATCAGAAAGAATATCACCAAAAAGGTTTCCGGTAACTATGACATCAAATTGTCCCGGATTAACAGCAAGCTGCATGGAGCAGTTGTCAACGTAGAGATTGTTTAGCTCCACATCGCTGTACTCCTCGTGAACCTTGGCAACTGTACGTCTCCAAAGTCTGGAAGTTGCAAGAACATTTGCTTTATCCACGGAAGTTACTTTTCCTCTGCGGAGTCTTGCGGTCTCAAATGCAAGTCTTGAAATACGGTCAACCTCTGGGACAGAATAGTTTTCCAAATCCCAGGCACGCTCTGCCCCCTCATGCACCTCAGACTCGCACTTTTCACCAAAATAAATTCCGCCAATAAGCTCACGAACGATAACAAGGTCTACACCCCGTACAAGCTCAGGCTTAAGCGGTGAATATTCCACAAGTGCATCAGCGACCTTTACTGGTCTGAGATTTGCATACAGTCCAAGACCTTTGCGAAGCCCAAGAATAGCCTTTTCAGGGCGAAGTGCAGGCTCTACAGAATCCCACTTGTCACCACCGACAGCACCAAAAAGAACGCCATCGGACTCCTTGCATGCATCCAGTGTATCCTGCGGCAGCGGAGTACCAAACTTATCATATGCTGTTCCACCGGCATCCTTCTTTACAAAGGAAAGTCCCAAACCAAAACGTTCATCAACCTTTTTCAAAACCTCAACAGCTGATGAAGTAATCTCCTCGCCTATTCCATCACCTGGAATAACAACTATTTTTCCTGCCATTCTCATATCTCCTTTTCGGCTTTATTCACCGCTGTGCCATCAGAGCTTCCGCTTGAGGTACGCTTCAGCTTTGTCAAATCTGCTTCAACTACATCTTCCCTTGGCTTAAGCTTCGGGGCTTTTGATGAAAGATATTCAACAACGCTGTCTCTTCCTGTAATAATCATCTTATGAAGGATTCCATCGCAGGTCAGAAGCTCCACCGCTATGGGAAGAACAAAAAAAGCCTTTTTCTTTTCTATTGAGAGAATGTCCTCATAGATAATTTCAGTATTTCCAGTCTGCATATTAAAGGCATGGCTGCTGAAAATCATTTTATCGTCTTCAAAAGTCAAGACTCCGCCTACAGCCTCAAGTCCACGGTAATAATAAGCATTAACACGTTTTCCTGTAAAATCCTTCATAATCTGTCCTTCTCAGTAAAATTACTTCTGTTTAATGTAGTTTATAAGTCCACCAGCCTTGGCAATATCCTGTACAAAGCCTGGAAGCGGCTGAGCATGGAACACATCCCCGGTAGTAAGGTTCTTAATCTCGCCAGTGGAGGTATCCACCTGCAGCTTGTCTCCGTGATGAATCTTCTCTACATCAGATCCGATTTCCAAGAGAGGCAGACCGATATTAATGCCATTACGGTAGAAAATGCGGGCAAAGTCAGCAGCAATAACCACCGGTACGCCGGAAGCCTTAATGGCTATAGGCGCATGTTCACGAGATGAACCACATCCGAAATTTTTGCCGCCTACCATAATATCGCCTTCTACTACATTTCCAGCAAAGGGCGCATCCTGGTGCTCGTCACTGTCTTCCATGCAATGTGCTGCCAAATCCTTCGGATCAAAGGAGTTCAGATAGCGGGCAGGAATAATTACATCAGTATCAATATTGTCGCCGTAGCGCCAAACTTTTCCTTCTAAGCTCATCTTATTTTACCTCCTCTGGAACAGCTATACGGCCAAGAATTGCACTGGCTGCAGCCACATAAGGACCTGCCAGATATACCTCGGAATCCACATGACCCATGCGGCCACGGAAATTACGGTTAGTAGTTGAAACAGCTTTTTCTCCTGCAGCCAAAATACCCATGTGGGCGCCAAGACATGGACCGCAGGTAGGAGTGCTGACAGCTGCACCGGATTCAATAAAAGTCTCGATATATCCAGCCTTCATGGCCTCCATATATACCTGCTGGGAGCCTGGGATAACAATGCAGCGGACATCAGGATGTACACTATGCCCCTTCAGGATTTCTGCTGCCTGCTGGAGGTCCTCCAAACGGCCATTTGTGCAGGATCCAATAACTACCTGGTCAATTTTGATTTCATCAATTTCAGAAACAGGATGTGTATTTCCAGGGAGATGTGGGAATGCAACTACCGGGGTAAGCTTGGACAAGTCTATTTCAACTACCTGCTCGTACTGAGCATCCTCATCAGGAGCCACCGGCTCGTAAGGCTGCTGTACTCTGCCCTCTACATATTCCTTGGTAATCTCATCAAATGGGAATATACCATTCTTGCCGCCAGCTTCAATAGCCATGTTACTGATGGTAAGTCTGTCTGTCATAGTAAGCTCAGCCACACCCTCGCCAGCAAACTCAATAGCCTTGTAGAGCGCTCCATCCACACCAATCATGCCTATCAAAGTGAGTATAACGTCTTTGCCGCAGATGTACTTAGGCTTTTTTCCGGTAAGAACTACTTTTATAGCCTTGGGAACCTTGAACCATGCCTCGCCTGTAGCCATTGCAACACCCAAATCTGTGGAGCCAACACCAGTTGAAAAGCCATTTACAGCACCATATGTACAGGTATGGGAGTCAGCACCAATGGTCAGCATACCAGGACCTACAATGCCCTTTTCCGGTAAAATTACATGCTCAATGCCTACACGGCCGATTTCAAAGTAGTTTTTAATCTGGTGCTTCTTGGCGAACTCTCTTACGGTCTTTGCCAAGCCTGCTGCCTTAATATCCTTATTAGGAGTAAAATGATCCGGTACCAGAGCAATCTTAGTATTGTCAAAAACCGGACGGCCAATCTTTTCAAACTCCTTAATAGCAGGAGGAGCCGTAACATCGTTTGCCAGCACCATATCCAGCTTGCAGAAAATCAGCTGGCCAGCAGATACAGAGTCGAGTCCTGCATGTTTGGCCAGGATTTTTTCAGTCATATTCATTCCCATAATACACACCTCTTGTTATGCTACAAATAGGCTTATGCCAAAAACGGCATAAGCCTATTTACTAACCTTTTAGTCTAGTTGTCAGGCAAATCCGGATATTAGTCCTTGGAAAGGTCTGCACCGTTCTTCAGCCAAGGCATCATGTTACGGAGCTCAGCACCAACCTTCTCGATTGGATGCTCAGCATGGAGCTGACGCTGCATAAGGAAGTTAGCACGGCCAGCAGAGCGGTTCTCCAGCAGCCAGTTGCGAGCGAAGGTACCATCCTGAATTTCCTTCAGAACCTTCTTCATTTCCTTCTTGGTCTCCTCGGTAATGATGCGAGGACCAACCATGTAGTCACCGTACTCAGCAGTATCGGAAATGGACTTGCGCATCTTGGTGAAGCCACCCTCATAGCAGAGGTCAACGATGAGCTTCATCTCATGGAAGCACTCGAAGTAAGCCATCTCAGGCGGATAACCAGCCTCAACCAATACTTCAAAACCAGTCTGCATCAGCTGGCAAACACCACCGCAGAGAACAGCCTGCTCACCGAAGAGATCTTCCTCAGTCTCATCACGGAAGGTAGTCTGAAGAACGCCGGAACGAGTTGCGCCAACACCCTTTGCATAAGCAAGAGCAATGTCAAAGCACTTGCCAGTTGCATCCTGATGAACAGCAAATACAGCAGGAACGCCAGAGCCTTCAACAAAAGTACGGCGAACAAGATGTCCAGGTCCCTTTGGAGCTACCATGAAGATATCTACATCAGCAGGAGGAACAATCTGCTTGTAGTGAATGTTGAAACCATGAGCAAAAGCCAGGGCGCTGCCAGACTTCATGTTTGGAGCAATTTCATTCTTGTAAACATCTGCCTGCTTCTCATCTGGAATCAGGACCATAACGATATCAGCCTGCTTAGCAGCCTCAGCTACCGGCAGAACCTTCAGACCGTGCTCCTCAGCAACTTTCTTGGACTTGGAACCTTCGTAGAGACCTACAACTACGTTTACACCGCTCTCCTTGAGGTTCAATGCATGTGCATGTCCCTGGCTGCCGTAACCAATGATAGCGACAGTTTTGTCCTTCAAAATTTCCCAATTTGCATCCTGGTCATAATAAGTTTTTGCCATAGTATTCTCTCTCCTCACAATGTTCATATATGGTGTGTTCACCGCGTTCCAGACCTATAAGGCCAGTCCGGATTGTCTCCAAAATACCGTAGGGTTTCAAAAGCTGCATAAATGCAGTAATTTTATCATCATCTCCGGTAATTTCAAAGATAAGTGCTGTCGGCTGTACATCGATAACCCGGGCTCTAAAAAGTTCCCCAATTTTCAATATGTCCAGACGATTGTTATCAGAGGCCTTGACCTTGATCATTGTCATGCCGCGATAAACCGCAGCATCATGTTCCAATCGCTGAACAGCCACAACATCCGGTAATTTCTCCAACTGCTTTATTACCTGATCAACGAAGAGTTCATCTCCATCAACCACAACGGTGATACGGGAGAAATCAGGCGATTCGGTCACACCAACAGCCAAACTGTCAATGTTGAACTCTCGCCGTGAAAACATGCTTGCAACACGAACCAGCACACCTGCCTGATTCTTTACGAAAACCGACAACACATGACGCACTAAAACCCCTCCGGAAATCAAGATAACACAACAATATAAAACGCCCCTGCTCCCACGCTTCAGCATAGGAGCAGGGGCGACTATGCGCGGTACCACCCTGCATTATACTCATTGCCATAATGGCGATTCATTAACGCTGAACTACGTCCATACTTACTGCCAATTCAGTACGGAAGCTCCCGGGTGACTAAGGTACAGCCCTGTCCGCCGGCTTTCAGCCAACACCGGCTCTCTGTAGGATGGAATCTAAACCCTTTCCCGATCATTGCTATGTTTTCGGATATGTGAATTAAATTATATCATGCACTGTTTGTGTTTTCAACGCGTTACGTTGTAAACATGTATACATTATTACAGGTAATATTATTTTTGTCAACACTTTTATGTAACATTTTTGTATTTATTTTTAGTCTTTTCATATTTTAATCTTTTTGAGATGTACAAATTGCAAATTTTGGCTTTTTGTATATTCAGCATGTATTAGTGTAGTAATTTTATAATACATCGTTTCATCTTGGTATGCGCCTCATAATTCCCGAGCCATTTTTAATAAGCCATTTATATTGAGCTTTATAATCCGGCATAATTTTCTCTACCTCATGCCAAAATGCCTTAGAATGATTCATCTGCTTCAAGTGGCTTAGTTCATGAACCACCACATAATCCACTACAGAACCCGGCATCAGCATCAAGAGGCAGTTAAAATTCAGATTGCCAAGAGAGCTGCAGCTCCCCCACCTGGTCTTTTGCTGTCTAATAGTAATTCTGCCATAGCGGACTCCCATCAGCTTTGCAAAATATTCTACACGTCCTGGAATTACCTGCTTTGCCTTATCTTTAAGCTCCAACAGCTCTGCCTCCGACAAATAATCTATCTTTTCTCTGCCTTTAGCCAGCTTCTCCTTTTTTATGAGATTAATATGCTTGAGTATCCAGCCTTCGCTTTCAGAGAGAATTTCATTAATTTTCTTTTTTGACATCCTTAGAGGAACCCTGAGAGTCACTGACAAATCTGGGTTCACCCGAATCCCAACGGTTTTTCTATTTGTTTTTATGACAGTAACCCTCATTTACACCCTCCGCTCAGCATCCTTAATCTTTCGTCAATCCAAAATCATATTGTAAATAATCGGGAAGAGAATTTTCCATGTGAATATCGAAGAGATAGGTTCCTTTTTCATCATTGGTTTTTCTAGGATTTTCCAATTTTCCCTTTCCAACATAAGTAAATGGAAGGACAATACCATTTTCATCCTTCATTTTCCGTATGAACACATATGCAAATTTGCTGGCCTTCAGCTTCTCAAGATGTGCCTGAGGCAAATTATTCATAGACTCCCATTGAAAAACATCCGGCTGCAAAAATTTATCCTTGTAATTTAGCTTGTCTTCTTCATCTAAGTCTTTCTTCAACGATGCAAAAATCACCACATAGTCATCATAATAATAGGTACCAACCTGATTATTGGCAGGGTTTTTTAATAGTTTCAGCTGAACCTGATCCATACGGTAGCTCAGCCAAAGCTTAAAGCCAGCGGATTCTCCATAATCAATGTTGTATCTGGTGAAGCCATAATTCAGCAAATCCTCCAGATACTCCCTGAGCTGGTCATCTATTTCTACGGACAGCTTCAACATATCATCAGCAGTATCGACATATTGAATGTATTTTAACGTATGCTCCAGCTCCGCTGGAGTTATATCTGGAATATTTTCCTTAAGGCATATTGGAATCTGGTCAATGCTTTTTGGTCCTGAAAGCAGACATTTTATCAGTTCATATTCGTGGAGCCTCACAAGTGGCAAAAGTCCAGACACATAATTTAGAAAAGCAACCTGTTCCTCTGTAAATACTGGAAGGTCTTCTTCCCCTATGCCCCTTAAAAAATTGTAATAACAACAATTTTTTCGACCATTGGTTTTGACACTCATAAAGCGAATCAAATCTGGAGCACAGTCATTATTTATATAATCGACATGCCTAGGATAGAACTCTGAGCCGATATATTTTTTAAAATTAAAATAATCCTGTTTAAGATATTTTATAGCATTGAAATTCTCTTTATCTATGTATTGGAGAATTTCTTCCTTGCTTAGATCATCAATATGAATTTCCACACCGTATTGTCCCAGTCCCAGAGCAGAAAAATTATCCTTTACCAATGAGGCCATCAAACGTTTTTCCATCACAAAATTCTCAGAAAGTGATCCCAGCGCAAAAGCTATCTGCACACTTCTCTTATAGCTGTTGCCGATAAAATCTAGCACTGTTACATATTCCTTATTCGTATATTTACGCAAACCACGTCCCAGCTGCTGAATAAAGATAGTTGTAGACTCTGTAGGCCTGAGGAATAAAACCATATTTACCCCAGGAATATCCACACCTTCGTTCAAAATGTCCACAGTAAACAAGATTTCAAGGTCAGCCTCATCATTTTGCAAGTCGTTATATGCCTTTACACGTTCACCGATATCATTTTTGCCAGTAAGATAACCTGTATGATAAAAATCCCCCATTGCCTCGCTCATCATCCTGGCATGAGTAATATTTCTGCAAAAAGCAAGTGCCTTGAGCTTTCCTGATGTCCTGTACTCTTCTATCTGTCTGTGCATAAACTCTGCATGTTCCGGCAAAGCCATTTGAGCTATCATGCGGCGTTCAGTAGCCTTTGAAACATCATAATCAACTAAATTGTCACGTATGCCGTAATACTTAAATGGAACAACAAGACCATTAGCTATGGCATCCCGCAGCCTCAGCTCATATGGTACATTATCTCCAAAAAGTTCAAGCACATCCTGATTATCCAAACGTTCTGGTGTAGCTGTAAGCCCCAGTAAAAATTCCGGTTCAAAATAATCAATAATTTTCTTATAGGTTTCAGCCACAGCGTGATGGCATTCATCTATAACAATGTAATCAAACTCTTTTTTCGAAAAAAGTGCCAAGGTATTGCACATAGTGATGTTGGTGGCAAAAACAAAGTCCGCATCGGATTCTTTGCTGATCCCACTATATATTCCATAAGTCACGCTGGTCCCAAAAACCTGCTGAAAGGTCTCCAATGACTTTTGCATAATGGAGCCTTCATGAACAATATAAAGAAGTCTCCCCGGATTGAAATTTAGTGCATCAAAAGCAGCAAGATATGTTTTACCACTTCCAGCAGAAGCTATTATAAGAGCCCTATTTGTTCCAACAGCTCTATAGCGATTGAGCTCTTTGAGACCTTTTTTCTGCATGTAGTTAGGCTTTATGGCAGCCCTTGATAGATCATAGTCCATATCCCACCGTTCAATGGCGAAATTTAGCCTTGTAGAATACTTTTTTATTATATCCAACGTAAGTGACTCCGTAGCCTTCCATTTATCAGAAAACTCCCGAAAAGCCGCCTCATAGACAACCGGGTCATCAGTTTCCGAAACAGATACATCCCACTCAATATTTTTTAGCAACGCATATCTTGTTATATTTGATGATCCAATAACCAGTTCCTTACGATTCTCAAGTTCAAATAAATACCCCTTGGAATGATACCCCAAAGTATTATATCCCTTGTCATGAAAGCTTTCATAATCCAAGTGGCACTGAAAATTGGGGCATCTCTCCATGAGTGCATAAAAGCTCTTCAATGACTCAATATCAGTAAAATTCTGATAAGTGGAGGTGATAATACGCCCAACGCATCCCCTCTCTACAGCCGCTTCAATATCCTTAAAAAGCAGCACAAGCCCAGCTTTTTTAATGAAGCTTACAGAAAAATAAAAACCCTTGCAATGACGGAGGTTTTCTTTAATCTTATCTAAAAATGTTACTTCTGTGTAATTGGTAAGAAACTGGTTATACATCCTGACTACTCTTTCTTTACATCTACATACATGTTCATATCCAATGGGCTACAGAAAAACAGTCCCTTACTCAGTGTAACACGAATCCAACGACATAGTAACATTTTCTCATCAAAAAGCCCCTCCATATTTTGGAAGGGCTTACGTTCACATTATATCATTACTCTAGTTCACTATACTGACCATCGTCTACAGGTTCACACCATTCATTGCTGCATTCCTCGCCTGGGACTTCAACCGCAATATGGGAGAACCAGCTATCTTTTTTAGCTCCATGCCAGTGCTTAACATTTGCTGGAATCATTACAACACTTCCTTCGTGCAGACTGACAGCCGTCTTTCCCTCTTCCTGATACCATCCTTCTCCAGCGGTACAGAAAAGGAGCTGTCCCCCACCGCTTTTTGCATGATGGATGTGCCAGTTATTGCGACAGCTTGGAGCAAAAGTAACATTTGCCGCAAAAAGTCCCTCTTTGGGGTTAGTAAGCGGATTCAAAAATGAATCTCCAATAAAATACTTAGCATATGCCGTGTTGGCTTCCCCTGTACCGAACATATTATGCTTCTCAAAACTTTCCTTGTTTTCAAATTTCATTATAAGACCTCCTAAAACAACTCTTAAGAAAATTCAGCGTACATCATTGGCTGTACTATAACCATAATCCTTAGAGTTCACTTTAGGTCAAGTCTTTTTTACTAAAAAACACACAGCTATAGTTGATTTTAGGTTTCTATTTATTGAAACCTTTATCCTTCATCCAATTTTCCATAATCTCGGCTACCTCCTGATTATTTAGGTCTGCCATGAGAAAATGTGTATTGCCCTTCACACCAAGGTCTGGCAGATAAATAACCTGCACATCTCCTCCATATTTCTTCATAACTTCTTCCCATTTCTTAGCCAAATTTAAACGCACTCGCCAGTTATCCAGTCCCCAATGGGTATCTGGTTCACTGCCAGTCTTTATGTTGTCTCCGAAATAAACCACCATAGGAATTTTAATTAGTTTTTGAAACTCCTCATCGCTAACCTCCATTCCTTGAGCTGGGAACGGGCTTGTGGTTGCTTCTACTTCAGGAACTTCCCCCTTAGGGAATGGGAATGTCCCCGGCTCCAAGGCAATTACTCCCTTCACCTTATCGGAATGAGCTGCAGTCAGCCATCCCGGACCGCCGCCAGCCGAGTGAGTAACCAGCACACCATCTCCAGCTTTTTCCATAACAGCTGCCATGGCTTCTGCCACCAAGGCCACATCAAACTTTCCCGTGTCCGGCGTAATCTGGTAAAAGAACTGATTCCTTGATTCTTCGTCTCTGGGAACAGCCACATTGTCATAGTAATTTGGCCACTGACCTATGCGAAAATTGTCATACCACAGCTGGTCTTGAGGTGTAGCCTTAAGTTCTGCCGGCACTGTAGAATTTCCAGCTCGTCCACGTCTAGGTTCGTCTACAATATAGGTTTTATAGCCTTTATATAAAAAAATGTTCTGAAAGCCATCACGCCCATCCGGAGTAGTCTCCCAGGTCTTTCCAGACTGTCCAAAACCATGCAGAAAAACCATAGCTGTCTTTTTAGCCTTTACTGGCTTTTGCCAAAAAACATAGGCTGCATCCCCATGTAGCGTTTCCCCAGCAAAATTTGTTGGCTCATCGTCCTTGTATACTCCTGGAGCGGTTACCACTTTACCGCCAGCAAAAAAACTGCCCTGATCCTCAATAGTAACTGGGCGGCTCATGGCCGAAGCTGAACCTGCCAGAAGCAGACACGCTGTAAGTATTGCCGGCAAATTCTTTTTTATACGCATAATACTCGTCCTCCTTGAAGCTGTTATTTGTTATCTATGCAATAACTCTATCAGCCAGGAGTAACTACCGGTCAAGAACTTTTTATGACAATATAGCATATTAATTTCATAAAAAATAAACCTCCAAAAGTCAGCTTTGCAGACTCACTTTTAGAGGTTAAGAACTATATCAAGCAGCGGGTTTATTTTTATTGTCCGGAACAGCCTTATGAGCAGGAAGACGGCTTTCCAAAATTGCCTGAATCCTTACATTAGCCTTTTTCAAGGCATCCATAACAGAGCTTTTGTTACCAAGACCTCCAATGATTGTGCTGTCCTCACCTTTTTCTACCAATTTTCCGGTATAGAGATACTTATTATTGACAACATCGATAATTTTAAGTGGAATCTGTGTGGTCATTTCAATACCATAATCAAAGAAGTGAACCTTTTCCTTGCGGACCATAGGCTGAATCTCAAGGTACACCACATAATCTACGTCAGTACCTTCCAGACACTGGGTAATGTCGCTGCGTTCAGCGCTGGATATATCTGTTATTCCCATATAATTTAACTGGACAGCAACGCTAGAGCCATCAATATAATTATATGCACCAGCTGGGATGTATTTTGCCAACTCTTCCTTCATATACTGGTCAATAGCATCATCGAATGTTGTTTCAGCATGATTTACATACACTACAGCCACATTAGGCTTGGAGGATTCTTCAGCCATTGCGACAGAGGAAAACATCAGCAGAAAACCTGTCATTAGGGCAAACATTATTTTCTTCATGACAAAAACCTCTCTTCTCATTAAAGTATTTTACATTGACTGTAATTCTCCAAATCCATGAAAATACCTTCTTTTCATAAGTCACATCTAAACACCCACAGTTGTAGGTCAGCTGTTCCACCTATTCCAGTTTATCCACTGGTTATATCTGGATGTGGCGTTGCACCCCCCCCGAACTGATGTTCTTTATCACTTTTCGGAGAATTTTCATGTCAACTGGTTTGGAAATATGCGCATTCATGCCAGCAACAAGTGATGCCTGAATATCTTCTGAGAAGGCATTTGCTGTCATTGCGATGATTGGAATACTCCTTGCCAGCTCATGTCCGCTGCTGCGAATAGCCTTTGTTGCTTCATAGCCATTCATAACAGGCATCTGCACATCCATGAGAATCGCATCATACTCACCTGGCTTTGACCGCTCAAATGCTTCAAAAACCAATTTGCCATTCTCGCAAATTGTACACTCTGCACCTTGCATACTGAGCAGCTCTGCCAAAATTTCCGCATTCAGTTCATTATCCTCTGCGCACAGGAATCTCATTCCTTCCAGTACATTTTCTTCATGCTCGGAATTATGTTCCTCATTAGTATTGGCTGCAGAGCTGCTTTCCGCAATCTTCATATCCAGCAGTATCTCAAAGCAGCTTCCCTGCCCCTTCTTGCTTTCAACAGAAATTGTTCCGCCCATAAGTTCCAGCAGATTTCTGGTAATTGCCATTCCAAGTCCAGTACCCTGTATTCTATTGGTCAGTGAACTTTCTTCCCTTGTGAACGCATCAAAAATCCTGTCTTTGAAGCCTTCATCCATGCCCATTCCGTTATCCTTCACAAGGAACCGGAATTTAGCATAAGTAGTGGATTTTACAGGACATTCTTCAACATAAAGCCGGATTTCACCGTTTTCATGGGTGTATTTGATGGCATTGGATAACAGATTGCTAAAAATCTGCGTTAGGCGTACATTGTCACCATTCAGCCAGTCATGAATTATGTTCTCTGTAATAATTTTAAAGGACTGATGTCTTTCCTCTGCCTGGGGGCGGAACAAAACATCTATTTCGCTGATAAGGTCATGAAGAGAAAAATCTGTATAATTAAGGGTTGTCTTACCGGACTCAATCTTGTTCATATCGAGAACATCATTGATAATTCCAAGCAAATTCTGGGATGAAACCTCAATTTTCTTTACGTAGGCACGCACCTTGTCTTCATCGCCAGCATCATGCTCAATCAGCGAGGTGATACCAATAATGGCATTCATTGGAGTACGTATATCGTGGGACATATTGGAAAGGAAATCCGTCTTTGCCTTATTTGCAATTTCTGCTGTCTGCAGGGCATCCACAGTAGCTGTCTGAGCCTCCTTAAGCTCCTTGTTCAAAGCCTTCAGTTCTTTCAGATTCTGCTGCTGACGCTCACGTGTCTGCTTTTCATACAGTCGCTTCTGATCTGCAATGCTAATTTTATTCATGCTGTAAATCAGACCTGCAAACAATAAAATTATAACAATTGCTATAATCGCTGTGGTGTAGAGAACCGTTTTTTGATAAGACATCAGTGTATTATCCACGACAATCTTTGGAACAATGCAGACCATCATTGAATTATTGTTATCGATTGGGCAATATCCTAAATAATATGCCTTATCACCGCCAAGAAGTTCTATGCCATGATTTTGTTTTTGAAATTCACTTTCCAAAAAGCTGCCCTGCTCAGCTGTTAAAGCATCCGCCTTTTTCAGATGCTTAAGCAATGAATAATTCTGGAATAATTTCTCATCCTTCTGATTAGTATAAATAACATCTCCATCCGCATCCAGCATAAACAAATACGCTTCTCCGCCGTATGCGTAGAGCTTTAACACGGAATCCATATTCGCACGGTCAATCAATGCGCCTATTGCCGTATATGATTCCCCATCAATAAAATATTCCTTACATGGAATTGCCATGAGAAAGCCTGTTTCAGTTTTTGTACCATCATTGTATGAAATCAGCTTTGCAATATTTCGTTCTGCCTTAAGATCCTGCAGAAGGGTACTGGAAATTTCAAGTCTTTCCTCCTGTTTGTAAATGGTCATTGCCGAACCATTCTCTTTAATAAAGAAGAGCCTGGAACCCGTCTCATTTTGCCAGTTTTCTAGGAAATTCTTTACATCCTCACTTTTAAAAATATCCGTATTTCCCTGTGCCGCATATTTATCAATTACACGCAGACGGCTGTAAAAACTTTCAATCTGGAGTTCGTAAGTCTGCTGAATCTGTTCCACTACAGCTTCAGTACTTCTCTTACCATTTTCTTCTATGGAGTTATCCATTTTATTTAGAAATATCTTAACTGCACCAAATGCACCGGCAATAATCAGTATCAAAAATAGCAGTATCAGGATTTTCCTTTTTTTCATTATTTTCATCCCACTTACTTTCAATTCTGAACCTCAATATAATCTTCAGGTTCCGACGGCTGCTGTCCGCCTAACATTGACTCTGTCCAAGCCTCTGATAAGCTTGTGCCCTCCAGCCGGTTTAAAGCATGTTCCGTATTCATTTTCTCCAAAACGGATATCATGCCATCCGTAAGAAGAACGAGATATTCCTTATCCTCATCTATTTTGTTACCGTCTATCATTATTTCCTTTAGCTTAATCCCAGCCTTATCGTCCGCAACAAGCTTCATGCCTGATGCAATCGGAAGCTCGTACTTGCAGGCCGGCTGGAAGCCGCCATCTGTAGAAGTAAGATAGCGTTCCACAAGTTCCTTTATCTGACTTCCAGTCAGCTTTTCAAGGTACAGGGAAGAAGAATTTGGCTTATTCGCTATCATAAGATTGATTCTATTTGACGTGCATGGACCTTTAAATATTGACGATGTGAAATAATAATATGGTGCCAATGCCAGCTGCGCTCCGTTTTTCTCTCTTACCGTAGTTAGAATTGAGGATGCCGCATCCCTGCCATTTTTATTATTCAAAGAAAGCGAATAATCTTTTTCAAAAGTAACAGTGGTCTCTGCTTCAGGATCCTTACTGTTCATTACACTTTTAAAAGCATCATATGCCTGCTTCTCATTCATCGACCCAATCAGGAGTCCCACTACAGCCTTAAAGCTGGCCGCAAAGGATTTCTGTGCTGAATAACGTATGTAGTAGCTATGGTTCTTCATTTCATCTTCAAGCCCAGCCATGTCGTTTTCAATGGATGGAACACTGGGATTAAAGGAGATTACACTACCTCCATTTGCAATCAGTTTCTGTCCCTCTGATGAAATCATACAGTTCAGCACCTTCATTGCAATCTCAAGCTTTTTTGAATCAGATTCCAAATTTTTGTTGAATGCCACATGCAGAGAAGGTGTCATGTAAATGAAGCCCTCATTAGATTTCTGTGAAAAATACGGCAGACGTATCAGTTCATCCTTCATCTGCGCCTTACATTGCTGCATGTGTGTAGAAGTCCCATGGAACATAGCTGCTTTTCCCTCTGTAAACATCTTCATTGCAGCATCTGTGTCATAGTTCAAATCTGCCTTTGTAAAATATGAGTCCTTAAGGAAATTCACTGTCTGCGCAAAAATTTTCTCCCACATTGCATCATCGAATTCAATGTCTCCCGGCGCACTTTCCGCCTCGCTTCTCCATACCATACCATTCAGGCTCGTCAGCTCTCCAATACCTCCAGCCTGAATCATCTCGTGGCTTGACCAGTCTTCTGCCAAGTCAAGTGCATATGGTTTTATGCCGTTATTATGAAAGGTCCGGCATGCCTCTACATACTCCGCATAATTTTGCGGCATTTTAACACCATACTGGTCAAACAATGTTTTATTTGCAATGATTGTCTGGGGAATACCGCATATTGGAAGCCAGTTAATCTCCCCGTCATTGTTTTTATAGTATTGCAGAGAATATGATGAATACTCAGATACTACATCATAGGATGTAAAATCCATTAAGAATGGCCGTAAATCCTTTGCATCCGTTCCGGAAAACCTGCGCACTGTGATGATATCCGGCAGTTCACCATGCTCCTGGAGATAGCTGTATAAGTCCGTGTCATTGTTTCCGGCAATGAATTCTATATCCTCATCCGGGAACTGCTGATGGATGTATGGTGAAAGCTCCTTTATAAGATCCGTATCCCACAGATAGACCGTGATTGGCTTATTTTCTTTTTTCGTGGATTTCTCTGATACTTTGCACCCGGCAAGCCCCATTGACATTATACATATCAATATAAAGCATATCCCCAAGGTTTTTGCTATTTTCATAATCTAATCTCCGATACATACAGATGAATCTCTGCATAAAAATTTTTCCACTCCTAATAGGTATTTTAACCTATAAAGGAGGTGTATTGCAAATTTAATATACAATTTATAGTAAAGAGAATGTAAAATTTTTGTGCAAAAAAGAGCATCCAGGCTTTATGCACCTAGATGCTCGAAATATCTTAATATGCTATCAATACCCTATTGTAGAGGGCTTTGTATTAATGCCTGGTGTGGAAAGTTCAACTGAAGAAACAGCTTCTGCTAAATTCTCATCGTTTTCCACATACATATTTTCACTTCTTGCTATGCAAAGAGTTGAAACGATGTCACCGGTAACATTGAGAGAAGTGTCCCCCATATCAATAAGGCGGTTGATTCCAGCTAGAACCCCCACAGCTTCAAGAGGAAGTCCCATATTGGAAAGCAGCATCGTGGTCATAACAATTGCACCGCCGGGAATTCCAGGGGAACCAATAGAAATGCATGTAGTAAGAAGAATCAGGGAAATTTGCTGAACCAGTCCAAGCTCCACTCCATAAATCTGAGCAACAAATATTGTAGCAACAGCATAGAAACATACAGCACCATTCATATTAATGGTAGCTCCTAGCGGAAGTGTGAAACCAGCAAGCTGATTGGAAACGCCAAAATCCTTTGTAGTTGTTTTAGTTGACAGTGGAAGAGTTGCCGAGCTGCTTGTTGTGGATAAAGTCATGAGCCAGACAGGAATCATATTCTTGTAGAATTTCTTCAAAGGAACCTTTGCAATGAATTTAAGCATGAGGCTGTAAAGACCAACGAGAACCACCATCTGAGCACCGAATACACAAACAATAAACTTTGCCAAAGGACCAAAAATGTCTGTTCCATACTGACCTGTTACACACGCCATTAAGGCACAAACGCCGATTGGTGAAAGCTGCATGACAATATCTGTAATCTTGCACATTATATCCGCTGCGACAGCAAAGCCCCTCTTGGCACCTTCAGCCCTTTCACCGAGCATTACAATGGCAGCTCCAAGGAATACGCTGAAAACAATTATCTGCATAAGATTTCCGTCAGCCATCGAAGTCATTATGTTGCTTGGGAACATCCCCGTGATAGTCTCAGCTGCAGAGGACATTTTTGAAGCCTTGACGGTTTCACCACTTACAAGTGCTGACATATCAAGCCCTTCGCCTGGGTGCGTTGTATTCGCAATGAAGAGTCCGATGCAGGCAGCTAACATAGTGGTAACTATGTAGTAGACAACGGATTTACTGCCAATTTTCTTGAGCTTTGTAATATCGCTCATACTGGCTACACCGCTGACTATTGAGCAGAAAATCAACAGAACAACATTCATCTTAACTAAGTTTAAGAAAATTGTTCCAACAAAGCTAATTGCTGTTATTTTCTCTTGAAAAATAATACCAAGTATAATTCCCAGGGCAAATCCGATAAATACCCTTCCCGTCAGTCCAATTTTATGTTTTCCCATAGCCCTCAACCCTTTCAATAAAAAAAGACGGAGTTCTACAGACTTATTCAGTCATGTAAAACTCCGTTGTTTGGTATCATTTTTAATTTATGTATTAATGTTAATACTTAGTTAAGAAATTGTCTAATACCTAAATTATATTTCCCTTATACAGATTTTGTATGATTGTTTCATACATTGCTATCAAAGGAATTATTTTGTATAAACTCTAAAAACCGCTTGGCAACGCTTGATAATTCATACTCTCTCCGCCAAATGGCAAACACCTCGGACTGCATATCTTCGGAAATATCCTTGATTATAATATCCTTATTATCAGCCATTTTTTTACAGGATTCCGGAAGAATTGCTGCTCCAAGATTATTTTGAACCAATACAATGGCATTCATAAGGGGCGAGAAACCACAAAGTATATTGCACATCAGATTTCGTGAAGCAAACCAGTCGTTTACCTCGCTTATCCGCTGAGTAGGCACAAGCAGCTCATGGCTTGAAAGCTCACTTAAAGATACGCTGTCAGAACCGTTTTGAGCAAGCGGATGAGTCTTATTCATAATAACCATCCATTTTTCATTGAAAATATGAAAGGAATCAAATGTATCCGTATTAAACGGAGCACGTACCAAAGCAATATCAAGGAGTCCCTTTTCTATTTTCTCAATAACATCAGTTGAATTGCCTGACCAAATGTTATAGCGAACCTTGGGATAGCTGTTCTTGAAATTGGCAATCCACTGGGGAAGAAAAATTGTTCCAACAGTTTCGATGGAACCTATATAAAGTGTCCCATTGATTCCCGACTCCATTTCAGCAATTTGCTCCTTAGTCTTTTTCACAAAACCAAGCAGCTGTGTTGCCTGCTGCTTAAGAAACCGTCCCTCATCGGTAATATGAAGGCGTTTTTTCTCACGGATAAAAAGGGCAACTCCAAGCTCTGCTTCAAGATTATGGAGCTGTCTTGTCAAATGAGGCTGAGCAACGTGCAGTTCACTTGATGCCTTGGTTATATTTTCATATTCAGCAATTTTTAAAAAATTGGATAGCTCCTTTAAATCCATTATTCCTCAATTCCCAATGCTTCAAAGATATTATCTACAACTATTTTACCATTTCTTTCCAATGCCTCAGCGGTGCTGCCTCCGATATGAAGAGTCCCAATGAAGTTATCCAAGGTAAAAAGCGGATTGTCTGCCTTTGGAGGCTGTTCTTCAAAAACATCCATACCTGCCGCCTTAACCTTGCCTGAAACAAGTGCCTCATAAAGAGCATTTTCGTCAACAACTCCTCCACGGGCTGTATTCACGAGGATAAGTCCCTGTTTCGAGGAGTCCAAAACATCCTTATTTATCATGTGCTTGGTTGAGTCAAGAAGCGGCACATGAATGCTGATGAAATCAGCCTTTGAGAACAGCTCATTTAAGGTATCAATTTTCTCAAAGCCAAAAACCTTGCATTTTTCCTCATCCAAGAAAGGATCATAGACTAAAACCTTGGCTGCAAACGCTGTTGTCATAATCTTTGCGGTAAGCCTTGCTATCTGACCGCCGCCAACCAATCCAAGAACCTTGCCGTAAACTTCGTTCCCTTCTGTTTCTGGAAGACCGAATCTGGTGAATCGTCCCTGCTTGATTCCATCATAAATATAGTTGATTTTTCTTGAAAGCGCAAGCATCAAGCCTACAGCAAGCTCTGCTACTGACTGAGCATTTCCGCCAGGAGTATTTTTTACCGGAATCCCTGCATTTTTAGCTGCTTCAAGGTCAACTCTTTCAAGACCCACGCCGTGCATCTGAATAAGCTTGCAGTTCTTCACCTTGTCGATAATTTCTTTAGTTGCATACTGCTGCCTGACAATAATCGCATCTATTTCTTCAGGATGGTCGAAGTTATCCACAACCTTGACATGCTGTTTTAAGCGGTTCACCGCATTTGGACTTATATGTTCATTTAAATATACTGTTGGCATAATCTGTACCTCCTAGATAAATATCCATTTTACATATGGATGATATTGAACAGATTATACCCAAAAGAATTAATACGTCAAATTCCACATTTTTATATACTTAATACGTTTAAGGTATGAAGTGTATAAAATAGAACATGCCCTCTCAATTCCCATCTTTTGCAAAAATATCATCAAGAACCTTGGAGATTTCTTCCGTGCTGATTGGCTTTATTATGTGTTCGTTCATACCTGACTCAAATGATTTTCTCCGGTCCTCTTCAAAGGCATTTGCGGTCATCGCCACAATCGGGATATTTGCCTTCCGGTTGTCTGGAAGTGTCCGGATTTCTCTAGTGGCGGTGTATCCATCCATCTTCGGCATCTGAATATCCATAAAAATCAAATCATATTTATCTGATGGAGCTTCATTAATCGTGGAAACAGCAATATCACCGTCATTTACACTGTCAACAGTAATGCCTAATTCTTCCAAAAGTGCTGTGGCAATCTCCTGATTCAGTTCATTATCTTCAACAAGAAGTACCCTTCTGCCTCTATAACAATGACCCTTCAGCTCTTTTTCTTCCTTGCCAGACTCTGGTATTGGATTTTCAGCAAGCTGTTCCGAAGCCAGCTCATCCTTAGCAAAATCCCCAGCAATCCGAAGGTCCAGGGTAACAGTAAACAAGGAGCCTTTTCCTTCTTCACTCTCAACCCTTATATCACCGCCCAACATGTCCACAAGATTCTTTGTAATAGACATGCCGAGACCTGTCCCCTGAATTCCGCTAACTGTTGTACTGCGTTCTCTGGAAAATGTCTCAAATATATGTTCCTGATAAGCCTTTGACATTCCAATGCCGTTATCCTTTACCGAGAACTCATAGGTCGTATAATTCTTTAAGCTGCAGGGCTTCTCAACTAACCCTATTGTGATATCTCCGCCGGGTGGGGTGAATTTAATTGCATTTCCCACAATATTGAGCAGAATCTGGTTCAGACGGAGCTTATCTGTAAATACATGCTCATGCACCACATTCTTTGTATCAATAAACAGATTCTGATTTTTTGCATCAATGAGACTCTGAATCATAGTGCGGAGATCATTCACCATGTCAGTGATATGAAGTGCTTTTTCTTCAATCTTTACCGTACCGCTTTCTATACGGCTCATATCCAAAATATCATTAATCAGGTTCAAAAGATGCGTACTGGAGGTACTGATTTTGCCAAGATAATCCTGCACCTTCTTCTGATCATCAATATGTGACTGTGCCAATGCCGCAAATCCAATGATGGCATTCATCGGTGTGCGGATATCGTGGGACATGCTGTTTAGGAATACTGTCTTTGCCTTGTTTGCCTGCTGTGCTGCTGCCAAAGCATGAGACAGTGCCTCCTGATGTTCCTTTTCTCTTTTCGCCTGCCGTTCATGCTCTTCAACAATCGTATCTATCACCTGAAAACCAGCTACGATATTTCCTCTATCGTCTGATTTTCTTAAATCGAACTGGTAATGATGCATTTTTCCGCATTCACTACTACGATAGGTTCCGCTATATTCATCTTTTTCCGAAAAAACCTTGCGAATGTTTTCGAGACTGAATGCCTCAGCTACTCTTTCCCTATCATCTGGATGCACATTTTCCTGCACCCATTGTTTCATTACAGGCTCAATTGGAAATTCTTTTTCCATGACCTCTAAAACAGCCTTAACATCATAGTTGTTTGTCAATCTTACAACTCTAGCTGTTCCGCTGTTTATATTTGCAACAAATACATTTTGAAAGCTCCTGGACAATGTATCGATAATTGCCATCTGCTCTTCCAGCGCTTTATCTTTTTTCTGCTGCTCACGAATCATCGTATCCACATCATAGTGATATCCACGAAGCGCAAAGCCGCCTTCCACAGCTTTCGCCGTGCCGCCGCAGCGCACATACCTATTTCCTAAAATGGGATGCTTCCAAATATAGGTATTTTCATCCCGGCCTTCTTTTTTCATTTTTTCAATACTTTGGAGGACTGACGGCAAGGATGCCGGAACTATGTTTGTAAACCATGCATCATAAACTTCTTCCGGAGTCAATTTCTTGCCTGAAACCCCAAGAAGCTCCATCATTAGGTCATCTGCTTCCATTCGCGGAGCTTTTCCATCTAAAAGATAGATATTCCAGGTTCCCATCTTTGATGCAGCGAAGATTTCATTCATTTCTTCAAGTTTTTGATAGCTCGCCGCAACCTCTCTTTGATGAGCAGCTTCCTTTTCTTTCTCTATCCGTTCTGCTTCCAAATGTTCTTCAATGATTGCATCAATATTTTGGAATCCAGCGGTAATAAATCCAATATCAGCTGTTTTAGTGAGATTATATTGGTAGTAATGAACCTCTCCGTTGACAAGTGCCCGGTAGTTGCCTATATATTCGCTCTTGTTTTCAAATACTATTCGCAAATGCTCCAGGCAGAGCTTGCTATAAAGACTTTGCTTATCTTCAGGATGAACCCTCTCTTCAATATACCGTTTCAAAACAGTTGGATAATCGAAGAATTTATGATTTTCTTTATCAAGTCCAGATGTTATATATCCGTCTAATTTCAATATCTTGGCGGTTCCATCTGGAAGGTTAAGCCAGAATACATTCTGAAAACCACGTGCAAGTGAATCAAACACATTTAGCTGCTCTCTGAGCAATTGATCCTGATTTTTACGCCCAACAACAAATCCCGTAATATCAGTCAGCGTTCCTTGATAAAAGGTATGGTCCCCCACGGTAACAAGGGATGTAGCATCAGAAACCCAGATATATCCGTGCTTTCCTCTCATCCGGTATATAGCATCTATAACATGTTCACTCGAGTTTTGCCTTAACACCTCTACATACTGCTCAGTAGTCTCTGTGTCCTCCGGATGAAGCATGTTGATGAACTTGTTATCAAATTCCGACTGAATCTCTTCCCGGGTCCAGCCAAACATCTCGCAGAAGCGGTCGCTGATATAGAGGAAGGGGTATCCTTCCTCGGCTGCACATCTATGATATCCTCCCGGCATATTCTCCAGGGTTGACTTTGAAACTCTATTCAGCCGTTCAAGTTCCCCATGACGGTCTATAAACTCTGTCATGTCATTGCAAATACTGATTATGGCAAGTCTGCCATCCTCAGCACGTATAACCTTGCCTCTATCGACCGTCCATAATGAGGTCCCGTCTTTTTTAGGCATACGGTATGTGATTTTATAGGTCATTCCCTCATAAAAATGACCATTATTAAGTTCTTTGACCACACGTTCCATATCATCCGGGTGAATTGTGTTTGCTACTTTGCCATGTATACCGGCGATAAGATCATCAACATCATCATATCCCAGCATATGTGCCATTTTGTTATTGGCATAATATATCGGAAATCCATCTTCACAGTAGCCGCCAATAGTACCTACATCTTCACCATCAGACAGTTCAAGTATTATAGATTCATTTTTTATATTAGTAAGCATAAATCCACCTTTTCTAAGTCAATCAGCACTTTGTAGATATTGTAACATATTGCCAATCCATCTTCTGTTGTCATTTTCTAAAGCTTGCTCAGCTTTTTGCATCAATTCTTGCGCTTACCCAATATTTAATGCATTATCTTTTACCGCATTGATTGCTGACATTAGGTCTGCTCTGGCTTTTGCATCGAAGAGCCGCATAAAGCTTACGGGCTTGTCGAAGGGCGCCTTTGTCAGCACTGAGACATTTTCCATGTATCCGTTTTTCTCAATATGAGTAATGACCTTGTTCACAAAAGAAATCTGCCGCTGATTCAGAGACTGGTCATTGATGAATTTTGAAAAAGCCTCCATAGCCGCTTCATGGTCAAGCTTTGCGATTTTCCGAACCAAAAGCCCAAAGGGTGTATCCCCATACTCACGCTGATAATCCTCACGGCTTCCCAGCTCCTGTGTCAATATCCTCTCAAGCTCCTGATAGTCACCCTCTGATAGCTTAATATTATGTGTAAGCTTGTGGATGGCAAGCACATTGCCATGCTCGCCAATGTATCTATTTACCTTCGCCTTGTAGTCTTCAAAATCATAGGCTGGAGTTGTCCCTTCATGCACAGTATCGGACGTGACATCATCCTCCAGCTTCGTGAAAATAACCTTCTTTTTCTGCTCCGCATCAAGGAATTTGATTAGCTCTCTAAGGTCCTGACGGGCCTTTTCCCATAGCAAAATATCATGGGACTCCCAGAACTCCTCTGTATTTATCTCCTTAATAATTGGCAGTTTCTCCTTAACCTGTGGGATATTAGTCTTTTTCTCCAAAAGCGTTGCAATATTTCTAAGCTGCCTCTGTGCTGGCTTGAAAGAGGACATTTCCTCAACATATGCCAAAATTATTCCATACATGAGATTGTCGAAACGCTTGGTAATCTCGTCCTGATCCTCCAGACTTACAATCGGAGCAATATGCTGTATCAGCTCCCCTTTGTCACCTTCGCTAAGGGAGTTAAAAGCATCTTCCTTCTTATATTTTTCCACATACCTAAGCTTCAGTTTCACAGAAATAAGCTCCGGATTGAGGGCTTTCACCTGGCTGTGACAGTTCTCCACCAGAGCTTTTCTCCAACTCTGGTACTCATCTCCAGCATAGTCTGATTCCTGCAAAAGGGCAATGATACGAATTTCCTTCCCAAAAATATTTTCACTGAGGGATTTTGTTTCCTTGGTTTCATATCCCTCTTTATGCTGATTAAAGTATTCAAAATTTCCACAGTAGTCAAAGATGAGAAATCTTTTCTTATCGGTGTATTCCCCATCAACCTGGTCGATACATTCCAGTCCCTTACAGAGACGTGTTCCACGTCCTATCATCTGCCAAAACTTTGTCTTTGACCTTACCTTCTTGAAGAACACAAGATTTACGCACTCCGGAACATCGATTCCTGTATCCATCATATCCACGGATACCGCAATATATGGCGGCTTATCCGCTATCTTAAAATCATCGATAATTGTCTGGGCATAGGCATCATCACAAATTACACGCTGGGCAAAAGTCCCATGGTACTGAGGATAAAGCTTATTGAACCGCTCAAGGATAAACTCCGCATGACGTTTTGTCTGGGCAAAAATAATCGTCTTGCCGATTCGGTCTCCGCCAGCCACATGAATTCCACGTTCCATCAAATCCTGAAGAACAATGTCCACAGTATTTTCGTTGAAAATAAATTTGTTCATTGCCGCAGAGGGAACAAACTCCGGGATAAATCCATCCTCAGCGAAATCCTCCTCATAACGCTCCTTGTCCTCCTCGGACAAATCCTTATAAGCAATGCCCTCCTCCATGAACTTTGTCTTGACCGCATAGGTGTAGTAAGGCACCAGCACATGGTCCTCATTCACCGCTGTCTCATAGTCATAGGCATAGGTAGGCACCCCGTTTTCCACTTCAAAGAAGTCATAGGTATTCCGGTCCACATCAGTTTTTGGTGTCGCTGTAAGTCCCACCAGTATAGCATCAAAATATTCAAAGATTGCCTTATATTTTTTGAAAATACTTCTATGGCTTTCATCTATAATAATCAAATCGAAGTGAGCTGGCGTGAAGAGCCTTACTCCGTCACCACTTTTGGTATCATCAATGGCATTCAGTATAGTCGGATATGTGGAAAAGACAATTCTTGCATTCCTGTCGTCCTTATTGGTGCAAAGATTACAGAGAGACATATCCGGAAGATAATTCTTGAAATCCTCCTTTGCCTGCTTCACCAAGGCTGTGCGGTCCGCTAAAAACAGCACGTTTGTAACATATTTTCCACGGCTCAGCACATCAGTAAGGCTTGAAGCGGTCCTAGTCTTGCCGGTTCCCGTAGCCATGACCAAAAGATGCTTTCTAAAGCCCTGCTCCACCTGTTCGCAGACAGCACGGATTGCCTCCTTTTGATAATATCGGTCAGTAATCCTGTCATCTATAGGAATAGTCATCAAATCCCGCTTTTCCATACGGCGGTTCATGAGACGCTGCAAATCATCCTTGCTGAAAATTCCGCTGACAGGACGTGGAGGTGCAGAGAGGTCATCCCAGAAATATGTTTCAAAACCATTGGTAGTAAACATCATGGGCCTGCGGCCGAACTTCTTCTCAAGACAGTCCGCATATAAAGCAGCCTGCTTGCGTCCAATATTAGGCTCCTTGCTGCTGCGCTTCGCCTCCACAACAGCCAATGGCAGGCCATCCCTTCCAAAAAGCACATAGTCGCAGTATCCCAGCTGGCCCGGAATCCCAGCCATCCCCTCAACTTCATATTCCTCACGGACATCCGCATCCACACCGTTAAAATGCCAGCCCATCTGCTTCATGTCAACGTCAATATAAATCTTACGGGTCTTGAACTCAGAAATATCCTCCGCCTTAAAGCTTCGCTCTTCCTTATGTTGTTCCTTTTCAGCGGTATAACGCTCTGACATCTCCTGAATTTGTCTGCGAAGAGCTTCTATCTCCGCATCCTTTTCATCCAAAAGGCTTTTCTGCTTCTTGATTTTTTCAATATCCACCGGCGGAGCATCCTGGGGAATACGAGACTCTTCAAAGGACCGTTCCTCATAATCCGCCCCGTAGCAGTAATCCACCCATTCGATGAATTCAAAAAGTCCCTTCAGAGACATTAGCGCATCTCGCTTCTCCACGTTCTTTTCTGTGTGAACAGCAAGATTTCCCAGCTTGATAATGAAAGGCAGCTTCCCCCAGGTCTTAGGGTCCAAAGCAAATCTAAAGGTAGTCTCATGAATCAGGGACTGAAGATTGTCCTTATAGGGCATACGCATAGTGTTGTCCGCTGAGTAAACCCACTTCACCGCCAACTCCAAAGCCTTCCTGCATCCAACAGCACACATGGCTGGAGAGGATGAGTAGACCCGTTCAGCTTCAACAGCTGCAGGAGCAAACAATGCATATTCTGTTATATTATTTAAAAAATCGAAATTCGGCATAACATTCGCTCCTCTTTC